>JAEZCR010000127.1 GCA_023433465.1 Pseudomonadota bacterium
CGCGAGATCGCGCGTCACCCAGTTGGAATTGCGGTCCGATGACATCGTGGTGCCGTTTTCGCGGGCGGCTATTGTGGCATGCTAGATCCCGCATGCGCGTGGATCTCAGCACCGGCCTGCTGGTCGGCGTCAAACAAGTGTTTTCGCCGTTCTTCGACGCGCGCCCGACGGGCGTCGCGCCCGATCTCATCGTGTTGCACGGGATCAGCCTGCCGCCGGGAGAGTTCGGCGGGCCGTGGATCGCGCGGTTGTTCACGGGCGCCTCGATGCCGCCCGAGCATCACCCGTTCTTCGCCACGCTCACGGGACTGCGCGCTTCGGCGCACTTGCTGGTCCGCCGCGATGGCGCGATCGAGCAGTACGTGTCGCTGAACGAGCGCGCGTGGCACGCGGGCAAATCGTCCTGGCAAGGGCGCGAGGCCTGCAACGACTATTCGATCGGCATCGAGTGCGAAGGCACCGACGATCATCCTTACGAACCTGCGCAGTACGAATCGCTGCGCGCGCTGCTGCCGCTGCTGCGAGCGGCCTATCCAGCCATCACGCCCGATCGCATCGTGGGGCACAGCGACGTCGCGCCGGGCCGAAAGACCGATCCGGGCCCGTCGTTCGACTGGAGCCGGATTCGGTAGTCAGGCCCCAGGGTAGGAGGCCCCAGGGTAGTCAGGCCCGGGCGCGATCGTGCTGCCAGAGGATCTCGGTGCCGCTCTCGTGGCGCGCGAGCACACGCGCGAGCACGAACAACAGATCGGAGAGCCGGTTGAGATACTGCGGGACTTCGATGTTGACCTGCTCGGTCTCGGCGAGGCTCCACACCCGCCGCTCGGCGCGACGCACGACGGTGCGCGCCAGGTGACACGCGGCGGCGGCCGGTCCGCCGCCCGGCAGGATGAAATCCTTGAGCGCGGGCAGCGGCTCGTTGAATGCATCGAGAACCCGTTCGAGCTGCGCGATGCGGTCGGCCTTGATCGACTGCGTTCCCGGAATGCACAACTCGCCGCCGAGGTCGAACAGGTCGTGCTGGATCGCGGTGAGGCAGTGGGCCACGTCACCGGGCAGGCCGGGCACGGAGAGCACCATGCCGATGGCGCTGTTCGCCTCGTCGACGGTGCCGTACGCCTCCACCCTCGCATGATCCTTGCGGACGCGCTGCCCATCGCCGAGCCCGGTCGTGCCGTCATCACCTGTGCGTGTGTAGATCCGGCTCAAGCGATGTCCCATGTTCGGCCTCCGGTTCAGTCGAAGCTGTAGCGTACTCCTATGGTGTACGAGCGGCCGTCGGTGCGATAGCCCTCCACGAGTACGTAATCCTCGTCGAATGCGTTCTCGAGGCGCCCTTGCAGGGTCAATGCCTCGTTCACGCGGTACCGCACCGTCGCGTTCACGAGCGCGTAGGAATCGAGCGTGACGTTTTCCGGGAAGCCGAAATCCTTGCGATTCCCGTAGGCCGCGAGGTCCACGCCGATGTCCAGCCGGCCGACGTCCCGGCTCACGGCGACCATCAGGGACTCGCGCGAGCGTCGCAGCAGTCGTTCGTCGGTCGTTTCGTCCCGCGGGTCCTGGAGCGTCAGTTCGGCGCGCGCGCGCCACGCTTCACCGCTGAACTGCCACCCCAGCTCCACGCCCTTGATGCGCGCCCGGTCGACGTTGCGGTTCTCGCCGTCGAAGGTATCGAAGTCCGTGATGACGTACTCGATCAGGTCGTCGATCCGGTTGTCGAACGCGGACAGCGTGAGCTGCTGCCGTTCGCCTAACTTCTGACGCACCACGACCTGGAACTGCTCGGAGATCTCGGGCTCGAGGTCCGGGTTGCCGCCGAAGCCGAAGCGGTCGGTGCTGTCGGGGGCGCGGAACGCCTTGCCACCCGATACAGAGATCCGCGTGTCGCCCAGGCCGACGCCGAGCTCCGCGTTCCAGGTGACCTCGTTGCCGAAGGTCTCGTGGTCGACGTTGCCGAGCGCCAGGCGCGCGTTGAATCGTCCGATCTGGAACTGGTCCTGTGCGAAGACCTGGGTGACGTCGGTCTCCTCGTCGATCACGGTGCCGAAGGACTGCGCCCGGGTGTCTTCGAGGCTCCGCTGGACGCCGAAGGTCAGCGAGTGCGAACCGAAGCTGGCCAGGTCGTACCGGGGAAGGTCGAACTGGGTATCGAGAGTAGTTCGACCCGTGCGTGCGTAGTCGAACTCCTCGGGCCCGAAGCCGGGCTGGCGCTGCTCGATGTCGTCCAGCGCGTGACTCGCGTTCATGCGGACACCGAAGCCGTCCTTCCGGCGGTATTCGCCTTCGAGGGAATACACGCCGTTCTCGAAATCCTGCGACACCGGCGCGTACGGCGGCGTGCTGAAGGTCTGCGAGGTGTATTCAGTGCGGCCGGTGGCGCCCCAGCCGCGCGCGCGGAAGGTGAGTTCGCTCGTGGGCGCGAATTCGACGAGCGCGCGGCCGGTGACGTTGCGATAGCCGCGATCCATGTCGTCGTCGATGAAGGTCGGTATTCCGTCGCTCTCCGTGTAGCCGCCGCCGAAGCCGAATCTCCAGCGTTCGCCCGCGGACACGGTGGCGTCGCCAAACAACTGCCGCGTGTCGTTGCTGCCGAAGGTCGCGCCGCTGCTGAAGCCGTTCTTCGCCGCGCCACGCGTGAAGATCTGCACGACGCCGCCGATGGCCTCGGTGCCGTACAGCGAGGAGCCCGGCCCCTTCACGACCTCGATGCGCTCGATCGCCTCGGGCGAGATGTTCTGCAACGCGGCGCCGCCGATCGTGCCCGGGTTCATGCGCACGCCATCGATGAGCACCACGGTGTGATTGCTTTCGGTGCCGCGCGTGAACAGCGAAGTCGTCTGGCCCTGGCCGCCATTACGCGCGACCTCGAGGCCGGCGTGCTGCTGCAGCAACTCGCTGACGTCGTTGGCGAGCGTGCGCTCGATGTCGTTGCGCGTGATGACGATCACGGGCGAACCGACCGAGGACAACGCGACGGGCGTACGCGTCGCGGTGACGACGGTTTCCTCGAGCTCGTCCTGCGCGAGGGCGGCGGTGGTAGTTAGTGCGGCCGCGACTGCGACTGCGACACGCGAACGGATGGATCCGTGGAACATGACAGGCCCTTTCCATGCTCTCCCGCATGGCTCGTGAGACGTGACGCCTCGCGATGCGCGGGATGGAAGGCCAGCTACGGACCCGTCCCGATGCCCGCCGCACCTCGAGGAACTGCCGATCGGCCGGTCTCCGGACTCTCGAACTGGAACCTTGCGGTTCCGACGCATCGCCTTCCCATGCCGCGAGGGCACAGTGGCCGTTGATGTGTCGTTTTCGATTACCGTTGCGGGGGCAGTGCTGGAATCGCCCGATATCTCGTGGACTCGAGGCTCACCAGCTTCCCGTAACCTTTCGGCGGGGCGCACTCTAACGGGATTCGTCGCGAATTGACAGTTCCGACGGCGCTCCCGCAGGCTTCGCCCGCGATGCCATCCCAACAAATGTCAAAAGAACTCAGCGCCGCGCTCGAGGCGGCCCGGGCGGCCGCGGACGTGATCCGCGGCTTCTACCAACGCAACGTCAAGATCGAGGTCAAGGCCGACAAAACGCCGGTGACCGAGGCCGACGTCCGCTCCGAAGAAGCGATTCGCGAGCTGCTCACGCAGCGCTTTCCTTCCTACGGTTTCTACGGCGAGGAGACCGGCAAATCGGACATGAATGCCGAGAGCGTCTGGCTGGTCGATCCGATCGACGGCACCAAGTCGTTCGTGCGCGAGTGTCCGTTCTTTTCCACGCAGATCGCGCTCATGCGCGGCGGGCGCATGGTGCTGGGCGTGTCCTGCGCGCCGGCGTACGACGAGCTCGCGTGGGCCGAGCGCGGCGCCGGTGCGTTCCTCAACGGCAAGCGGATACAGGTGAGCAAGGTGGCGTCTCTCGACGCCGCGATCGTCTCGAGCGGCAATCTCAAGTCGCTGGCGGCATCGCCCGCGTGGGCGCGCTTCGGCGGCCTGTTAGGCCGCATCAGCCGCATCCGCGGCTACGGTGATTTCGTGCATTACCATCTGCTCGCGCGTGGCGCCCTCGACGTGGTCGTCGAGTCGGACGTGAACATCCTCGACATCGCCGCGTTGACCGTCATCGTCGAGGAGGCGGGCGGCACGTTCACCAATCTCGCCGGCGCGCCGGTCGGGCTGGACACGACCAGCGTGCTCGCGAGCAATGCGGCGCTGCACGCGCCGGTGCTGGAGGCGATCGGTTTCGGGAGCTGAGATGGGCGTATTTCTGCGCTGGGGAATATTCGGAATCCTGGGTGTCGCCGCGCTGATCTACGCGTACAACGCCAGCAAGAAGCTGGCCGAATCCCACGCGAAGGATCCGCCCGCCGCGGCGCAGGTCGGATCCACCGACGATCCCGCGCCCGCGGTCGAAGCCCGGCCGGAGACGGATGGACTATCCGAGCAATGCGCGGCGGAACTCGCGGCTGCCCGGCGCGCGCTGCAGGCGCGCCGCGACGGCGAGGCGCTCGATCGTCTGCTGCGATATCCGGAAATCGCCTGGCAGGAGCCGCCGGCGCGCCGCGAGCGGCTCGCGCAGGTGGCCACGTACTGGTTCAGCTTTCAGGGCGACGCGCCGATCCCGGCCGAATTCCGCCGCCACGTGATCGCCGACTGCGAGAAATTCAGCCCGGCGCCATGAAGCGCTGTTGCCCCGCGCGAATCTCGAGATAGGGCATGCCGTAGAGCCGCTCGAGATGTTGCGCGCCGAGCTCCGCGCCCCCGACGCCTTCCACCCGACCGTCGCCGAACAGCAGGAAGGCATGCGTCGCGAATCGCAGCGCGAGATTCGGATCGTGCAGGCTCGCGATGACCGCGGCCCCCTGCCGCGCCAGCGAGCGCATGCGTTCGAGGATGCCGAGCTGCTGCGCCGGATCGAGATGATTCGTGGGCTCGTCGAGTAGGTAGAGCGCGGGCGCCTGAACGAGCAACCGCGCCAGCGCGGCGCGACGCTGTTCTCCTCCCGACAGTGTGCCGAGTTCGCGGGCCGCGAACGGCGTGAGTCCCGTGTGCGCGAGCGCGTCGGCGGCTCTCGCTTCGTCGGCCTTGCCCACGCTTTCCCAGAAGCCGAGATGCGCGAAGCGTCCGAGCATGACCGAGTCCTGCAGCGTGCCTTGCGGCGGGGCTTCCGGATCCTGGGGCAGGAAGCCGAGGCGCACCGCGATTTCGCGGCGCGCGACGTTCCCGATGTCGCGCCCGTCGAGCATGACCTGCCCGGCGCTCGGCGCGCGCAGTCCCGCGAGCGTGCGCAACAGCAGCGACTTGCCCGCGCCATTGCCTCCGAGCAGGGCGCAGACGTCTCCCGGGCGAATGGCGCAGTCGAAGCCATCTACGAGCACGCGGCCTGGCACCGAGATGCGCACCGCCCGGGCTTCGAGCAGCGGCGCGCTCACGGTTCCATCCAGCCGATCTCGAGCGCCGTCGCGTGGCCCACGACGACCTCGGCGAGCGATTCCGGCATCTCGGCCTCGTGCGCATCGATCGCGCGCCGTCCCGCCATGATCTCGGTGAACCGCTGCGGATGAAGCGGCTCGCGGTCGGGCTCGGCGTAACCGATGGGATGAATCGGCGCGAGCGTCGCCGGATCGTATTTGTCGGTCGCGCCGAGCGTATGCAGGATTTCGTGCGCGATCACCACGTTGTTAGGCTTCGTCATCCCCTTGTCGGCGAACGCGTGTACGACTCCGACCAACCCCTTCTGCAGGCCGACGGAGTGGGGCACGGCACGGGAGAAGGAGGGATCGTGGAACAACACGAACGCGCGGATTTGCGGGGTCGCGCGATCCGGCGCACGCGCGTTGCGGCGCGCGTACAGGCGCAGACGCAGGCTCCACCACACGCGCTGAAAAACGTTGGCCCCGGACGCGAGCTCGGGCGGCGGCTCCTTCACTTCCGGAAACAGGTCGACGCGCACGGGCCGGTCGAGCGCGATGCCGAACTCCTTCGCTTCGCGGTTGATGAACCGCTCGATTTCGGCGACATCCCTGGGCCTCAGCGAGGCGATGTAATCGGCCGTCGCATCGCTGCTCTCGGCGTTCACCGGGAACACGCCTATCCACAGCGTTTCGTCCCAGGCGGTCGTGCTGAGCCGGTCGTACAGCGTCGTCCAGGCCGCGATGCCGAGGATAATCAGCAGTAACAGGATGCGCAGCTGGCGCCACATGCGTCGGGCGCGCCTACGGTTGCAGCCGCGTCGCGGTCCAGGCGCCGGCCTTGAATCCGGCGCCCGCGGTAGTTAGCGAACGGGTCCAGCGCGCGCGTTCGTGGATACGCGCCGCGCCTTCGACCCACAACTCGACCGCGTCGGCCCACACGTAGTAGCCGCCCCAGAAACCGGGTCGCGGAATCGCGACCGCCGGCACCTCGTCCACGTTGTCGGCGGTCGGATACGGCGCGCCGAAACGTTCCGCGGCCGCGCGTACCGCCGCATCCAGTTGCTCGCGCGAACGCAGCGGCTGGCTCTGCGCGCTGGCCCACGCGCCGATGCGTCGCTGCCAGTTGCGCGAGACGAAATACTCGTCGCTCTCGGCGGTCGGCGCCTTCACGACGATGCCCTCGACGCGGATCTGGCGGTGCGCGTGGTCCCAGTGAAACACCAGCGCGGCGCGCGGGTTCTCGGCGAGCTCGCGTCCCTTGCGCGAGTCGTAGTTTGTCACGAAGGAGACACGGCCCTGCGCGACGTCGAACTCCTTGCACAGGACGATGCGCGCGGACGGATGCCCGGTCGACGTCGAGGTGGCGAGCACCATCGCATCGGGATTGGGCTGCTGGCGCGGGGGGGGGGGGGGGGCGGGCCCCCCCCCCC
>JAEZCR010000154.1 GCA_023433465.1 Pseudomonadota bacterium
CGGCGAGCGCATGCGTCCGCTGACCGACCATGAACCCAAGCCATTGCTGCGCGTGGGCGGCAAACGCCTGATCGAATATCACCTCGAGCGACTCGCGGCGGGCGGCTTCAGACAAGTCGTGATCAACACCGGATGGCTGGGCGACATGCTCGAACCGGTGCTCGGTGACGGCTCCCGGTTGGGCGTGTCCATAACCTACAGCCACGAACGTCCCGAGGCGCTCGAAACGGGCGGCGGAATATTCAACGCGCTGCCGTTGCTCGGGGACGCTCCATTCCTGGTCGTGAACGGCGATGTCTGGAGCGACATCGATTTCGGCGCCTTGCGCCGGGATCCGCCCGCGGGCTCGCTCGCGCACCTAGTGTTCGTGCCGAACCCGCCCCAGCACGCGCGCGGGGATTTCGCGCTGGAAAACGGACGTGTGTTTGATCGCGAGGGCGCCCGCTACACGTATTCCGGCGTCGGCATCTATCGACCCGAGTTCTTCGCCGGTAGTCAGGCGGGCAAGTTTCCGCTCCTGCCGCTGCTGCACTCGGCCATCGCGCGCGGCGCGCTGACGGGCGAACTGCACACGGGGCGCTGGTACGACATCGGCACGCCCGAGCGCCTCGCGGCGCTCGATGCGCAGCTGTCGTAACGACGTTTCACTCGAGCAGATGCCGTACCTGGCGGTGATCGAGCGCAATTGCCGGTCGGGCTGGTGATCACGAGCCGCATCGAATTCAAGGCCGGCGTCCTCACGATCAAAGGCAAACCCCAGGCAATTCCGGGACTTGGGCCCCCGCTGGCCCAGGATTCGGACGCCCGGCCGGCTCCGGAGTAGGCGCCGGAAAGAGTAGAATCCGTCCGACCCATGGCATCCCTGAAAGACATCGCGGTCGTGACGGAAAACACGGCCCCAGCCCGCGGCGCGCGCAGCGGCGAAAAGTACGTCACGCCGCAGGGCTTCACCGCCATCAAGGACGGGCAGAAGACCCGCGGCGCCGTCGCGCCGCCGACCGGTCGCAAACCCGCGTGGATCCGCGCGCCCCTGCCGGTGGGCAAGGGCTTCGGCGCGGTGAAGGACATCGTGCACGAGCACCGGCTCGCGACGGTGTGCGAGGAGGCCAAGTGTCCGAACATCGGCGAGTGCTGGAACGCGGGCACCGCGACGATCATGTTGATGGGCGCGGTCTGCACGCGCGCGTGCCGCTTCTGCTCGGTGGACACCGGCAATCCGCGCGGCTGGCTGGATCCCGAGGAGCCCGAGAACACGGCGCGCAGCGTCGAGCTCATGAAGCTCAAATACATCGTGCTGACCTCCGTGAATCGCGATGACTTGCCGGATGGAGGCGCCGCGCACTACGCGGCCGCGATCCGCGCGATCAAGCGGCGCACTCCGCACGTGGCGGTCGAGGCGCTGACGCCGGATTTCCAGGGCGTGATGCGCGACGTCGAGACCGTCGTGGATTCGGGACTCGAGGTGTTCGCGCAGAACGTGGAGACCGTGAAGCGCCTGACGCATCCCGTGCGCGATCCGCGCGCGAGTTACGAGCAGACCATCGCCGTGCTCGCGCATGCGAAGCGCTACAAGCCATCCGTGTTGACGAAGACCAGCCTCATGCTCGGTCTCGGCGAGACAGACGAAGAGATCGCGCAGACGATGGACGATCTGCGCGCGGCGAACGTCGATCTGCTGACGCTGGGCCAGTACCTGCGCCCGACCGTGAATCACCTGCCGGTGGACAGATTCGTCACCCCCGCGCAGTTCGATCGATACCGCGAATGGGCCCTCGCGAAAGGCTTCCGCGAATGCGTCGCCGGCCCGCTGGTCCGCTCGAGCTATCGAGCAGAACAAGCCCTCAACGGCAACAATGCCGGCTTGATCAACAAATCGGGGACAGATCTATTTGATGACGATAACGGCCGGTTATCGTCGATAAATAAATCTGTCCCCATCGTGAAGTACCTGGGTAGGGTGGAGTACGAGCCGACATGGCGGGAGATGCAGCGCATCACCGACACGCGCGACGAGGACACGCCGGACGAGATCTGGCTGCTCGAACATCCGCCGGTGTTCACGCTGGGGCTCAACGCCGACGCGGGCCACGTGCTCGCGGCCGGCGACATCCCGGTGGTCAAGATCGACCGGGGCGGGCAGGTCACGTATCACGGGCCCGGCCAGCTCGTGGTCTATCCACTCATCGACATCCGCCGCGCGAAGCTCGGCGTGCGCGATCTCGTCACCGCGATGGAACGCGCGGTCATCGATTACTGCGCGAGCCTCGGCATCACGGCGAACTGCAAGCAGGGTGCGCCGGGTGTATACGTCGATGGCCGCAAGATCGCGAGCGTGGGCATCCGCATCCGCCGTGGCGCGAGTTACCACGGCCTCGCGTTCAACGTGAACATGGATCTCGGGCCTTTCCAGCGCATCAACCCCTGCGGTTACGCCGGATTGCAGATGACGCAGCTCGCGGCGCTGGGACAGCCGGACGCGACGGTCGAGGAAACCGGCCGCGCGTTCGCGCCGTTCCTGCGGCGCGCGCTCGATAACCTGCGCACGAAGAAAGACGGCGCGGACTGCGCCACCGCCTGATGCGTCACCTCGCCGCGCTGCTGCTCGCGATGTCGTTCTCCGGCGCGCACGCGCAGGAGACCGCGGCGGACCCGGAGCTCGTGGTCATCGACCTGCGCCCGAAGGAGGAAAAGGACGCCTCGGCCCTCGTCGAGCTCAAGGGCAAGTGCAACAAGGACGTGTACCGCATTCCCGACGTCGCCTCGGACCCGCTCAAGGTCGACGCGCTCCAGTCGGACCTCGTGCGCATGCTGATCGACTCGGGCGCCGGCAAGACGCTCACCGTGCTCAACTGGTCCATCTACTACAACAAGCAGGTGCAGGGCGGCGGCTCGGTGCTCCGCGGCGTCGGCATCGGCGGCTACAACATCCCGACCGGCAAGAACGAGCGCAAGGCCGGCAGCGATTGCACGCGCGAGGAAATGGCGGGCGGCTGGTACGAGGCCGGCGAGCTGGAGTCGAACTACTTCCCGCTGATCTCCGAGTTCGAAGGAACGTTCGCGGGCAAGGCGCTGAGCGTGCGCGTGGTCCACTCTCCGCGCCGAAAGATCCCCTGCAAGTTCTCGGGCGATGACGCGGACACGACCACCCTGCTCGAGGCCGTGAACGCGACCGCCGAGGCGATCGCCATCGAAATCTCGCGATAGATCGCCAGGCATCGTGCGCTACTTCGCCCAGCTGTCACCCGGCCGAATCGTGTTGTGGTGCTTCCTGCTGTGGTATGTCGCGACGGTCATCCATCACTTCGATCCGTCGCCGGCGATCTGGCTCAACGCCCTCGGCATCGCCGCGATCATCGGTTTCGCCCTCTATCTGTCGGTGAGCGAGCCCGGGAAACCACCGCCGGATCGCTGGACCACGCTGCGACTGTTTCTCATGCCTTTCTGCGTGTCGAGTTTCTCGCAGCTCATCAAGGGCAAGGGATTCATGCTCGTGTTTCCTCCTGATATGCACGAAGCCGCCGTGTCGCTCGTTGCGTGCGCCGCCTTCGTGACCTTCGTGCTGATCGTCAAGCGTGTCGCCAGCGTGCCAGCGCCGTGAGACGCGCCACGCGCCGCTGGATGCTCTGGGCTGCGGCGATGCTGGCCACGGCCGCGCTGGTGCTGGGGGTCGTTTCCTGGCGGCTCGGATCCTCGCTCATCGCGCCGGCCAATCATCCGGTCTCACTGCCCGCCGACCTCGGTCTCGCGAACGTGTCGATCCCCGGTCCCGGCCACGCCATTGCCGGCTCGTGGCGCGATCTCGGCGCGGACCGGCCCGCCGTGCTGCTGCTTCACGGTGTGCGCGGCGATCGCGCGTCGACGATCCCGCGCGCGCGGGCGCTGATCGACGCCGGTTTCTCCGTGCTGCTCATCGACCAGCAGGCGCACGGCGAAACGCCGGGCGAGATGATCACGATGGGCTGGCGCGAATCGGCCGACGTGCGCGCCGCGCGCGACTGGCTGCGTTCCCGATCGCCGGACCGGAAACTCGCCGTGATCGGCATCTCGCTCGGCGGCGCGGCCGTGCTGCTCGGAGAGCAGCCGGCGGGATTCGATGCCGTGGTCCTCGAGGCTACCTACCCGCGGATCGGGCGCGCCGTCGAGAACCGCATCGGCATGCGCGCCGGCGCGCTCAAGTACGCGCTCGCGCCGCTGCTGCGGATGCAGATCGAGCCGCGCATGCGCGTCGCCGTGCGCGATCTCGAGCCGATCCGGCACATCGCGTCACTGGGCGCACCCGTGCTCGTCGTCGGCGGATCGCGCGACGAGCACACGACGGAAGAAGAGACTCGCCAGTTGTTCGCCGCGGCGGCGGAGCCGAAGCGGCTGTGGATAGTCGCCGGAGCGGCTCATCAGGATTTCGCGCGCTTCGATCCCGATGGTTATCGCGCCAACGTCGTCGAATTCCTCGAGAGGAATCTGCTGCGCTGATCAGATCAGCATGATCACGTCCTTGCTCGCCGCCAGTGCCTTGGCGAGCTCGACCACCTGCTCGCGGCTGCGGGCGGTAATCGTGTACGTGATCGAGATGAAGTGCTGCTGGTTGCTCTCGCGCTCGCTGATCTGCGAATCCTCGAGATCCGGCACGTGTGAACGCACGATGGCGTCGATGTTCGCGCGCAGGTTCTCGCTGCGGCGGCCGACGACCTTGATCGGATACTCGACGGGAAACTTCAGCAGCTCCTCGCCATCACCGGAGATGTCCTTCACCACGGCCTCCCCGCGAGTTCGCGCTTGAATTGCTGGTAGCCATCGTACAGCGTGCGCCACACGGGCCCGGGTTTGCCGTCACCTATCTTCCTGCCATCGAGCGTGGTGACGGGCTGAACTTCGCGGGTGGCGGCGCCGAGCATGATCTCCTGCGCGCCGCGCAGCTCGGCCTCGGAAACGTCCGCCGCGCGCCATTTCACGCCGCAACGTTCCGCGACTTCCTCGAGCACGCCGCGGGTGGTGCCGGGCAGCAGCTTCCACGAGTTCGGCGGCGTGCGCAGTTCGCCGTCGATCACGACGTGCACGCTCGAAGCGCTTGAATCGGTCAGCTGGCCGTCACGCAGCAGGATGCATTCGGACGCATCCGCGTCGACCGCGAGCTGCCGCAACAGCACGTTCGCGAGCAGCGACACCGACTTGATGTCGCAGCGGGACCAGCGCGTGTCCTGCGCGGTCACCGCGGGCAGGCCGTTCTCGCGCCAGCCGGCGCGCCCGGTGGGCCAGGGCGCGGCGAACGCGAACACGGTGCGCGGCACGTCGGGCAGCGGCGCGTGATTGCGCCCGAATTCCGCGCCGCGCGTGACCTGCACGTAGATGTACGCATCGGATGCGCCCGCGTCGTTGCGCGCGATCAGCTCGCGATACAGGCTGCGCCATTCGTCCCGCGTCAGCGGATCGGCCATGCGTATCTCATCGAGGCTGCGCGTGAGTCGCGCATGATGCTCGTCGAACCGGAACGGCCGGCCGCCGTACACCGGCGTGACTTCATAGGCGCCGTCCGAATACAGGAACCCGCGATCGAGCGGCGAGATGCGCGCCGCGCGCAACGGCAGGAATTCGCCGTTCAGGTGGCAGATCGGCAGCGGCTCGGCCATCTATCTACCGTGCCCAGAGCGCGATGCCGTCGACCATGCGAGTGAACCAGCCGCCCTCCGGCACGTCCGCCTGCGCAATCAGCGGGACTCGAGCGACGATGTCCTTGCCGTCGCTCACCGTGAGCTCGCCGAGCGTCGCGCCCTTCTTGATCGGCGCGACCAGCGGCTCCTTCACGGTGGCGTTCGTGGTGAGCTGCTTGCCCGCGCCGCGGCCGACGGTGACCCACACGTCGCGCGCGGGCACGAGCGTCACGCGATCCGTCTCGCCCTTGTACACCTCGGGCTTGAGCACGACGTCGCCGGCGGCCTTGGCCTTCACGGTCTCGAAGAACGTGTAACCGTAGTTGAGCAGCGAGGCGCTCGCATCCTCGCGCTGCTTGAAGCCGCCCGTGCCGAGCACGACGGCGATGAGTCGCATGCCATTGCGCTGCGCGGAGCTCGCGAGGCCGTAACCCGCGCTTTGCGTGTGCCCGGTCTTGATCCCGTCCACGGACGGATCACGCGCGAGCAGTCCGTTGCGGTTCTGCTGCCGGTGCTTGTTCCACGTGAATTCGCGCTCGGAGTACCAGCGATAGTACTCGGGGAAGTCGCGGATGAGGGCGCGCGACAGCACAGCGAGATCCGTGGCCGACGCATAGTGGCGCGGAGCGGGGGCGCCCCAGCTGTTCTCCCAGTTCGTGTTCTTCAGGCCGAGCCTACGCGAGTACTCGTTCATGATCTGCACGAAGCCATCCTCGGTGCCGCCTAACTTCTCGGCGAGCGCGATGGTGGCGTCGTTGCCCGACTGGATGATCATGCCCTTGATCAGCACCTCGACGGGCACGCGGGAGTTCACCTCGAGGAAGGTGGTCGAGCCGCCCGACGCGGAGCCGCCCTTGCGCCAGGCGTTTTCGCTGACGAGCACTTCCTCCTCGAGCGTGAGGCGCTTCTCGCGCAGCGCGTCGAACACGATGTACGCCGTCATGAGTTTGGTGATGCTCGCGGGCTCGCTCTGCACGTCGGCGTTGTGGGCCGCGAGAATGCGGCCGCTCTGGAAATCCATGAGCACGTAGGCCTTCGCGTCATTCGCGGGAGGCTTCGGGATCGGAACGGCCGCCTGGGCGAGGCAACCCAAAGAAACGCAAAGGAAAGCCAGGGCAGGCCGGGAAATCGGCATCGCGGGTATTCTCCGAAAGGGGCGAGGAAGCGCAGGGCGGGATTGTACGCCGTTGAGCTAGTCAGTCAGCAGCCTTGCGTCGTTGATTCCGAGCGCGCGTACCTGCGCGAGGTTGAGGTCGTACTCCTCGACGGTCGCGAACGGGCCGATGCGCACGCGATGCAGCGCGCGATCCGAGCGCATGATTTCGTCGAGACTCGCGAGTTCGATGCCGGCCGCGAGCAGCGATTCGACGCGGCGCCGGGCGTTCTCGTGATCCGCGAACACGCCGGCCTGGATGAACATCGTGGGCGCATTCGTCTCGGTCGCGGCCGCGTTGACGACCTTCACCGGAGGCGGCGGCGCGGGCGCGGCGGCCGGCAGCACGGGCGGCTCGGCGGAACCCGGCGTGTCGCGCCCCGGCCTGATCACGCGCACTTCGACCGGCGCGGTGCCCTCGCGCAGGAAATCGAGCTTGGCCGCGGCGGTGTAGGACAGGTCGATGATGCGGTCGCCGACGAACGGCCCGCGGTCGTTGATGCGCACCACGACCTTGCGTCCGTTGCGCAGGTTCGTGACTTCCGCGTATGCCGGGATCGGCAGCGTCTTGTGCGCGGCGGTCATGGCGTACATGTCGTACGGCTCGCCGAGCGAGGTCGACGCGGAATGGAAGCCGGGGCCATACCAGGACGCGAGGCCGCGCTCGACCCAGCCTTCGCTCGTCGCCATGACGTGATAACGCTTGCCCATGACTTCGTAGAAAGGCGGATTGCCACGCCTGCCGCGCGGCTCGACGCGCGGCACGGCGTCGGGAATCGCGAGCACGTCGGGCGGCACCGCGGGCACGGCCGATCCGGAAGGGATCTCGGTGGTGGTGCGCGAGCGCGGATCGTCGGGCTTGCGGCGCGCGAGGCTGCAGCCCGAAAAGACGAAGGCGGAAAGAGTCAGGACGAGGATCGTGCGTGCGAGTCGTGGCGAAGCCGCGTGCCCGAAGCGCATCAGAGCGGCTTGCCTTCGGTCGCCTGCGCGGCGAGTTGCTGCGCTTCTTCGTTCGCGGATTGTTCGGCGGGAACGTTCGTGGCGGACACGCGTATGACGATGTTCTGCGCGAGGTCATGCACGGCCATCGCGTAGCGCACGCTGCGGTTGTAACGCGTGATCACTTCGAAGTTCTTGAAGCCCACGCGGTACGCCGGACCCTCCGCGGTCTCGGCCGGCACGAGCAACGCGGGCGCGCTGCCGGACAGTTTCTTGGGGTCGAACTCCACGCCCTTCGCCTTGAGGCCCTCGACCGTCTGGTTGAGGGCGAGGCCGCCGGCTTCCGCGGCCACGGGCGCGGCGGGGTCGAGCACGGCGTCGGCCAGCACGGGACCGTTGGCCACCCAGCCGTGCGCCTTGAAGTAGTTGGCGACGCTCGCGATCACGTCGTCCCAGTCCGCGAACAGGTTGCGCTTCGAATCGTTGCCGCCGTCGACCGCGTAGCGGCGGTAGCTCGACGGCATGAACTGCGGCGCGCCCATGGCGCCCGCGTAGGAGCCGAGCGCGGTGAGCGGATCGACGTCTTCATCACGCGCGAGCTCGATGAACTGCGCGAGCTCGCGGCGGAAGTATTCGCCGCGCGGTGGATAGTCGAACGCCAGCGTCGCGAGCGCGTCGAGCCCGCGCCCCTTGCCGGTGAGGCGGCCGTAGTAGGTTTCCACGCCGATGATCGCGACGATGTACTCCGGCGCGACGCCGGTCTCCCTGCGCGCGCGCTCGAGCCGCTCGCGGTGCTCGCGCATGAACTGCGCGCCCTCGGCGATGCGCTGCTCGTTGACGAACCGCTCGCGGTACTCGAACCACGGCGAAACTTTTTCCGCGGGCTTGCTGATGGCCTCGATGATCTTCGGCTGCGGCTCGGCTTTGGCGAGCAGGCGATACACCTCGAGCGGCTGCACCTTCTGCGCCGCGGCGGTGGCTTCGACGAATTCACGGATTTCCGGGCGATCGAGGTCGAACCGGGTACGCCCGGCGAACGAGCCGTCGGCGTAGGCCGTGCCCGTCAGGAGCGCGAGAAAGATTACGAGTGCGTCAGCGGCTTTCACTTCGCGAGGAATGTCTCCGGGTGCACATCAGGAGGCAACGAGCTTCCGATGCGAGTACAGGGACATCAGGATACCGAAGCCCGCCAGGAGGGTCACCATCGAAGTACCGCCGTAACTGACCAGCGGCAGCGGAACGCCGACGACCGGCAAGAGACCGCTCACCATGCCCGCGTTGATGAATACGTAAACAAAAAACGTCAACGCGATCGAGCCCGCGAGCAGGCGCGCGAACGTGTCTTGCATTTCCACGGCGAGGTATAGGGCTCGTCCTACAACGAACAGGTAAAGGAGCAGGAGGATGGTGGCCCCGAGCAGGCCGAGCTCCTCGCCGACCATCGCGTAGATGAAGTCCGTGGTGCGCTCCGGCAGGAACTCGAGCTGGCCCTGCGAGCCGTTGAGCAGTCCCTTGCCGAATACGCCGCCGGAGCCGATCGCGATCTGCGACTGGATGATGTGGTAACCCGCGCCGAGCTTGTCCGATTCGGGGTCGAGCAGCGTGAAGACGCGCTGCTTCTGGTAGTCGTATAGAACGTACTGCCACGCGAACCACGCGGCCGCGACGCCGGCTGCCGCGAGGCCGAATATCACGCGGAACTGCAGTCCCGCCATGATCACTACCATCATGCCGCCGATCAGGATCAGGCCACCCGTGCCGAGGTCCGGCTGGATGATCGTGAGTCCGGACGGGATCATGATGATGACGAACAGCGCGGTCAGGGATTTCCAGTCGGGCGGCAGCGGCC
>JAEZCR010000187.1 GCA_023433465.1 Pseudomonadota bacterium
CGCTCTTCATCCACGTCGAGCACCATGACTTCGACTTCCTGGCCCGAGTGCACGACCTTGGCCGGGTTGACGTTCTTGTTGGTCCAGTCCATTTCGGACACGTGGACCAGGCCTTCGACGCCGTCCTCGATTTCCACGAACGCGCCATAGTCGGCGATGTTCGTGACCTTGCCGAACACGCGGGTGTTCGGGGGATAGCGACGGGCGATGTTCTCCCACGGATCGGCGCCGAGCTGCTTGAGGCCCAGCGAGACACGCGAACGCTCGCGGTCGAACTTGAGGATGCGGACGTCGATCTCGTCGCCGACCTTGACCACTTCCGACGGATGCTTGACGCGCTTCCACGCCATGTCGGTGATGTGCAGGAGGCCGTCGATGCCACCGAGGTCGACGAACGCGCCGTAGTCGGTGAGGTTCTTGACCGTGCCCTTGAGCACGGTGCCTTCCTGCAGGTTGTCCATGAGCGCGCTGCGCTCGGCGGAGAATTCCTGCTCCACGACCGCGCGTCGGCTAACCACCACGTTGTTGCGCTTCTGGTCGAGCTTGATGACCTTGAACTCGAGGGACTTGCCTTCGAGGTAGGCGGTGTCGCGCACGGGGCGAACATCGACGAGCGAGCCCGGCAAAAACGCGCGAACATTATCGATCTCGACCGTGAAACCACCCTTCACCCGGCCCGTGATGGTGCCGGTGACGATCTCGGACTTGTTGAACGACTCTTCGAGACGGGTCCAGGTGCGGGCACGCTTGGCCTTCTCGCGAGAGAGGCGCGTCTCACCGCTGCCGTCTTCCATGGCGTCGAGAGCGACTTCGACCGTGTCACCGGCCTTGACTTCGATCTCTCCGCGTTCGTTCTTGAATTGCTCGAGCGGGATGACCGCTTCGGACTTGAGGCCCACGTTGACGACGACCATGTCACTGCCTACGTCGACGACGAGGCCGGAGAGGATCATGCCGGGGCGGATGCGCTGATTAGCGAGGCTCTGCTCGAAGAGCTGGGCAAAAGATTCAGTCATGTATGTACTCGATTGACTCTCGCAGGAATCCGTCCCGACGAGGTTGATGTGATCGCCACACGTCCATGCGCGGCGGCTAAATTTTCGAACGCCCTTCTCAGGACCACAGACCTCGCTCGCGCCCGAGCGAGAGGACTCGCTCGACGACGGCGTCGATACTCAATCCGGTGGAGTCGAGTAGCTGCGCGTCCGGCGCGGGTTTGAGGGGGGCGACCTGGCGGGTGGAATCCCGCAGATCGCGCTCCGCGATCTCCCGCGAAAGGGCGGCAAGACTAGCAGCGGAGCCCTTTGCCATCAACTGCTTATGACGTCTTTGGGCCCGTTCCTCGGCACTCGCGGTGAGAAAAACCTTCAGGGGGGCCTCGGGAAAGATGACGGTGCCCATATCGCGCCCGTCGGCCACCAGGCCGGGCGGCTTGGCGAAGGAGCGTTGCAGGTCGAACAGGGCCGCCCGCACCGCTGGCCAGACGGCCACGCGGGAGGCGCCCGCCCCGGCTTCCTCGGTCCGGATCCGCCCCGTCACGTCCTGGCCATCGAGCAGGACCCGCTCCTCGCCGGTGGGCGACCCGAATTCGACCTTCATGTGGCGCGCGATCGAAACGTGCCCTTCCACGTCGTCCGGATCGACACCCTCGAGCGATCCGCCCAGCGCGACCAGCCGGTACAACGCGCCACTGTCGAGCAGGTTCCACCCCACCCGTGCGGCGACGATTCGGCTGATGGTGCCTTTACCAGAGCTGGAGGGTCCGTCGATGGTCGCGACGGGCGCGGAGATCTGTGCGGGGCTCATGGAGCTTCAGGCTACCAAGATCCTCTGCCAGGCCGACAGGAATCTGTCGTTCTGCTCCACCGTGCCGAGCGTGACGCGCAGGTGCTCGCGCAACCCGTAGTTCACGACCGGCCTCACGATGATGCCGGCGCGCAGCAATGCATCGAAACGGCGCAACGCGTCGGGGCCGGCATGGAGCAGCAGGAAGTTGCCGGCGGTCGGGATCGTGCGCGTGCCCATGGCGCGCAAGGCGTCGGCGACGCGCACGCGTTCGGCGACCGCGACGGCCACCGCGGCGCTGACGTGCGCCTCGTCCTCGAGCGCGGCGGTCGCGCCGGCGAGCGCCACGGAGGACACGTTGAAGGCCTGCCGCACGCGATTGAGCATGTCGGCGACCGAGGGATGACTCACCGCGTAGCCGACCCGTAATCCCGCCAGTCCGTAGGCCTTCGAGAATGTGCGTACCACGACGAGATTCGGGAATTCGGCGACCCAGGGAATGCCGTTCTGGATGTCGATCCCGCCGGCGTATTCGAAGTACGCCTCGTCGAGCACGACGATCGCGTGCGACGGAACCTCGCTCACGAAACGACGCAGTGCGGCGGCCGGGACGTAGGTGCCCGTCGGGTTGTTGGGATTCGCGACGAACACGAGGCGTGTCTCCGGCGTGATCGCGCTCTTCATCGCGGCGAGGTCGTGGCCCAGCGGCATGTCCGAATCCGCCGCGAGCGCGGGCGTCACGATGCCGGTCGCGCCCGCCGCCTGCACGGCGATGGGATAGACCGCGAAGGCGTACTGCGAATACACGGCGGCGAGGCCCGGCTTGAGGAACGCCTCGGCCAGCAGCACCAGCACGTCGTTCGAGCCGTTGCCGAGCGTGATCAGCCCGGCGTCGATGCCTAACTTCCGCGCGAGCGCCTGCTTGAGCTGGTGGCCACTGCCATCCGGGTACAGCCACACGTCGGCGAGCGTCGCGTGCATGGCCGCGAGCGCGCGCGGGCTCGGGCCGAACGGGTTCTCGTTCGAGGCGAGCTTGATGATGTCCTTGATGCCGAGCTCGCGTTCGAGCTCTTCGATGGGCTTGCCGGGGACATAGGGCGCGAGCGTGCGGACGCAGTCGACCGCGAGATCGCCGGGATTGCCCCTGTTGTCCTGCACCGGCCGGTCGCTCATCGCGGTCTCAGATGTGTTTCAGGCAACGGCCCGCGGATAGGACCCGAGCACGCGGAACAACGACGCGCGCTTCTTGAGATCCTTCAGCGCCTTCGCGACATGTGGCTCGTCGACGTGGCCCACGATGTCGAAGAAGAACACGTAGTCCCACTTCTTGCGGCGCGACGGGCGAGACTCGATGCGCGTGAGGCTGATCTTGTGCTTCGCGAGCGGCTCGAGCAGCCGGAACAGCGCGCCCGGCGAATCGGTGTGCAGGGCGGAACACAGGATGGTCGTGCGGTCGTCGCCGGAGGGCTGGAAGAGCTTCCGCCCGACCACGAAGAAGCGCGTCGTGTTGTCGTCGCGATCCTCGATCTCGGTGGCCAGTAGTTTGAGTCCGTAGACGTCGGCCGCGGTTTCGCCGGCGATGGCCGCGGTGCCCTCTTCGTCGCGCGCGCGGCGCGCGCCCTCGGCGTTGCTCGCCACGGGGATGCGCGGGATTTCCGGCAGGTGTTCGTCGAGCCAGCCGCGGCACTGCGCGAGCGACTGCGGATGGCTGCAGATGCGCTTGATCTTCTCGAGCCGGTCCATGCCGCCCATCAGGAACTGGTGGATGCGCAACTCGACCTCGCCGCAGATCTTGAGGGGCGAACCGAGCAGGCTGTCGAGCGTGTGATTGACCGAACCTTCGGTGGAATTCTCCACGGGCACGACGCCGAAGTCCGCGAGCCCGGCCTCGACTTCGTGGAACACCTCGTCCACCGAGGCGAGCGCAAGCGCGCGCACGGAGTGGCCGAAGTGCTTGAGCGTCGCGGTTTGCGAGAACGTGCCCTCGGGCCCGAGATAACCGACCTTGAGCGGCTCCTCCTGCGCGAGGCAGGCCGACATGATTTCGCGGAACAACCGCAGGATTTCCTCGGTGCGCAGCGGACCCTTGTTCCGCTCGCGCGCCATCCGCAGAACCTGGGCTTCGCGCTCCGGCCGGTAGAAATCGACCGTGTGCCCGTCGGCATGTTTCGAGACGCCGACCTGGCGCGCGAGCCGCGCGCGGTCGTTGAGCAGGCCGTGGATGCGGGCGTCGATCGCGTCTATCTGCTCGCGCAGGCGGGAAAGATCCGGCGGCGTGGTGACCGCCGGATCGACCGTCTTACGGGCTTTGTTCGACTTCTTCGAGGCCTTCGCCATGCCGCCTGTTATATCACTCGCGCAGCCAGCACGCCCGAGATCGCGCGGACCTTGTCGAGCACCGACGAATCGACGGCGCCGTCGGTATCGATCAGCGTGTACGCGTACTCGCCGCGGGACTTGTTGAGCAGCTCGGCGATGTTGAGCGAGGCGCCCGCGAGCGCGGTCGAGATCTGGCCCACCATGTTAGGCACGTTGCTGTTGGCGATGGAGATGCGGGTGGTCTTGGGCGCGCGCGGCAGCACGACTTCGGGGAAGTTCACGCTGTTGCGAATGTTGCCGTTCTCGAGATAGTCCTTGACCGTATCCGCGACCATGACCGCGCAATTGTCCTCGGCCTCGTTGGTCGAGGCGCCGAGGTGCGGCAGCGTCACGATCTTCGGGTGATCCTTCGTCGCGTTGGTCGGGAAGTCGCAGACGTAGCCCTGCAGGCGGCCGTCGTCGAGGGCGGCCACGACCGCCTTCTCGTCCACGATCGGGGCGCGCGCGAAATTCAGGATCACGCCATTCTTGCGCATGAGCTTGAGACGCGCCTCGCTCACGAGACCGCGGGTGTCGGGCGTCAGCGGCACGTGGACCGAGATGACGTCCGAGCGCACGAACAGGTCGTCGAGAGACAGCGCCTGCTCGACGTTCGAGGACAACTGCCAGGCGCGCTGCACGGTGATCTGCGGGTCGTAGCCCAGCACTTTCATGCCGAGGCCGAGGGCCGAGTTCGCGACTTCCACGCCGATCGCGCCGAGGCCGATCACGCCCAGCGTGCGGCCGGGTAGTTCGAAGCCGACGAAGTTCTTCTTGCCCTTCTCGACCGCGACGTCGATCGCATGATCGTCACCGGTCTGCGCCTTCGCGAACGACCAGGCCTGCGTGATGTTGCGCGCGGCGAGGAACATGCCGGCGAGCACGAGCTCCTTCACGGCGTTCGCGTTCGCGCCGGGCGCGTTGAATACCGGGATGCCGCGCTTGCTGAGCGCCTCTACCGGGATGTTGTTGGTGCCGGCGCCGGCGCGGCCGACGGCGCGCAGGCTGTCGGGCAGCGTCATCTTGTGCATGTCCGCCGAGCGCACCAGGATGGCGTCGGGGTTGCCGATCTCCGAGGCGACTTCGAAGCGCTCGCGCGGCAGGCGCTCGAGCCCTTTGATCGAGATGTTGTTCAGCGTCTGAATCTTGAATCGCATTCTTGTCACTCCTTAGCACCTGACGTTATTGCCAGACGCGCCAGGATCGATGGCCTTATTGCCGCCGATCGTTGAAGCAGGACTGTCCCCGTTTGCTAGGAAACGAGGAATGTCCCCATTTCATCAGGCATTCCGGCTCTGGAATCCCTGCATGAACTTGATCAATGCATCGATGCCTTCGGGCGGCATCGCGTTGTAGATGGACGCGCGCATGCCGCCCACCGAACGGTGGCCTTCGAGGTTCACGAGGCCGGACTTGGCCGCCTCGGCGCAGAAGGTCTTGTCGAGATCGGGCTTGGCGAGTGTGAACGGTACGTTCATCCACGAGCGCGCGTTCTTCGCGACCGGGCTCTTGTAGAAGTTGCTGTTCTCGATGAAGTCGTAGAGCTTGGTCGCCTTGGTGCGATTGCGCTCTTCCATCGCCTTCAGGCCGCCCTGCTTCTTGAGCCACTTGAACACGAGGCCCGCGAAGTACCAGCCGAAGGTCGGCGGTGTGTTGAGCATGGATCCGTCGTCGGCCATGGCCTTGAAGTCCCACACGGCCGGCGTGCCGGGGCGCGCCTTGCCGATCAGATCGTCGCGCACGATCACGACGACGATGCCCGAGGGGCCGATGTTCTTCTGCGCACCGGCGTAGATCAGACCGAACTTCGTGACGTCGAGCGGCCGGGACAAGATCGTGGAGCTGAAGTCCGCGACCAGCGGCACGTTCCCCGTCTGCGGGATGTAGTCGAACTCCACGCCGCCGATGGTCTCGTTGGGCGTGTAGTGGAAATACGCGGCGTTCGGCGAGAGCTTGAGCGCGCCCTGCGCGGGAACCGTGGAGTAGTTGGACGCGGCTTCGTCGGCGGCGACGTTGACCGTCTTGCAGAAGCGCTTGGCCTCGCCGATGGCCTTCTTCGACCAGGCGCCGGTGTTCACGTAGTCGACCGTCGAGTCGGCCGTGGCGAGGTTCATCGGGATCGCCGAGAACATGCCGG
>JAEZCR010000286.1 GCA_023433465.1 Pseudomonadota bacterium
TGCGGCCCGCTGCTAAAGCCGGGCCCCTTTTTTTATTGCCGGAGCGATGCGGTACGATGCACGTCCCTTCAGACGGCGCACATTCATGGCAAAACACGCTCAGTTGAACAACGTCGACCACAAGGACTTGCGCGTCGTGATGCGCTACGGCGCGCAGTTCGGCGACAACGTGGCAACCGTGTTGACCTTCCCGACCGAGTTCGCGGACGTACAGCGCGAGTACCCGATCTTCTTCCGCAAGGACGACGCGACCGGCGACTACCATGCGGTGGCGCTGTTCGGGTTCGAGAAGGGCGAGAACCTCTTCCTCGAGGGTGACCGCTGGGCCGCGAGCTACTTGCCCGCGATGATCGCGCGCGGGCCCTTCCTCATCGGCGTGCAGGGGGCCGGAAAGGTCATCCACGTCGACCTCGACCATCCGCGCGTCAGCACCACCGAAGGAGAGCGCGTGTTCCTTCCGGAAGGCGGCAACACGCCCTTCCTGGATCACGTGGCGATGGTCCTGCGGGGCATCGACGAAGGCCTGGAAGTCGGCAAGGCGATGTATGCCGCGTTCAAGGCGCTGGATCTCTTCGAGCCCGTCAAGCTCGAGGTGAAGCTCACGGCCGAGCGGACCTACGCGGTCACGGGTCTCCACACCATCGACCACGAGAAGCTGCGTGCCCTCGACAAGGACGCCCTGTACCAGCTTCACCAGAGCGGGTTCCTGCAGGGCGCGTTCCTGCAGCTTGCCTCGATCAACAACGTGAAGAAGCTGATGGCGATCAAGCAGGGGCGCCAGCGCGGCGCCACCTGAGCCACGCGACGCCGCCGTACGCCGCGTCGCCTATACTTGAGCGATGGTCGAGGTAGCCGGAAAAATCCGCGTCATCGAAGGCTGCTCGCCGGACAATTTCCCGCTGCCCGAGCTGCTCGCCTCCGCGCAGCCCGCGGTGCTGAAGGGCCTGGTGTCGAACTGGGGCCTGGTCCGGGCGGGTCTGGAATCCGATGCGCGCGCGCGCGACTACCTGCTGCAGTTCTACAACGGCCGGCCCATCGACTTCAGCTTCGGTGAGCCGCGCATCGCCGGGCGGCCCTTCTACGACGACGACTTCACGAAGCTGAATTTCGCGGTTCGGCGCGAGCAGCTCGACAAGATCCTCACGGAGATCGCCTCGCATCTCGATGACGCGGAGCCGCCGACGTACTACGTGGCTTCGCTGGTGGTCGACACGTGCATGCCGGCGCTGCGGGCGGAAAACGATCTCGGCTTCGCGGCGCATGGCGTCAATCCACCGCCCAGCATCTGGATCGGAAACCGCACCACCGCGAGTTGTCACTACGACGCTCCCAACAACATCGCCTGCGTGGCCGTCGGCCGCCGGCGTTTCACGCTCTTTCCTCCGGATCAGATATTCAACCTGTACCCGGGACCGCTCGAGCCCTCTCCGGGCGGACAGGCGGTCAGCATCGTGGATTTCAAGAACCCGGACTTCGAGAACTTTCCGCGTTTCCGCGAAGCGCTCGCGGTCGGGCAAAGCGCCGAACTCGAACCTGGCGACGCGATCTTCGTGCCGAGCATGTGGTGGCATCACGTCGAAGGACTGAGCCGCTACAACACGCTGATCAACTACTGGTGGATGTCCATGCCGAGCTACGTGCCCACGCCGATGGACACGCTGTATCACGCGATCTGGACGCTGCGGGACCGTCCGGAAGCCGAGAAGCAGGCGTGGCGCCACGTGTTCGAGTACTACGTGTTCGGAGCGCCGGGCACCGCGGGCACGCATCTTCCGGAGCGGGCGCGTGGCCTCCTCGGTCCCATCGACGATCGGCGCGCCCGTCAACTGCGCGCGATGCTCATGAACAAACTCAATCGTTAGATTGGCCTGGCGCGGCGCATACTCGTCCCGAACCATCGAGCTACTGGAACACTCTCGTGAGCAACAAAGAGATTCGCCGCATCGTGATCGCCGGCGGTGGAACCGCGGGCTGGCTGGCGGCGGCCGCGTTGTCGCATGAGTTCCACGGCATCCTCGAGATCGTACTGATCGAGTCGCAGGAGATCGGCACCATCGGCGTGGGCGAGTCCACGATTCCGCCGATCCGCGTGTTTCATCGCCTCATGGGCATCGACGAGCAGGAGTTCATGCGCGCCACGGCGGCGACGTTCAAGCTCGGCATTTCGTTCGAGAACTGGGGCCAGATCGGCGACCGATACATCCATCCGTTCGGAGTCACGGGCAAGTCCACTTGGGCGTGCGGCTTCCATCATTTCTGGCTGCACGGGCTCAAGAACGGCATCCAGTCCGACTTCGGCGAGTTCTGTCTCGAACACCAGGCCGCGAAGGCCGGCAAGTTCTTCACGGGACCCAAGACCGAGGTCAACTACGCGTATCACCTCGACGCGGGCGTCTACGCGAAATTCCTGCGCAAGTTCTCGGAGAAGTTCGGCGCGCGGCGCATCGAGGGCAAGATCCGCGAGGTGCGGCAGAACCCGGAGAGCGGATTCATCGAATCATTGCTGCTCGAATCCGGCGAGGTCGTCGAAGGCGACCTGTTCATCGATTGCACTGGATTTCGCGGACTGCTCATCGAGCAGACGCTCAAGACCGGTTACGAGGACTGGAATCAATGGCTGCCCTGCGACAGCGCCGTCGCGGTGCAGACCGAGTCCGTCGGCCCCGCCATTCCGTACACTCGCGCCATCGCGCACGAAGCCGGCTGGCGCTGGCGGATTCCGCTGCAGCATCGCGTCGGCAACGGGCTCGTGTACTGCAGCAAGTACATGTCCGACCAGGAGGCCACCGAGAAACTGATGCGCGAGGTCGAAGGCAAGACGATCATCCAGCCGCGCGTCATCAAGTTCCGCACCGGCCGGCGCCTCAAGGCCTGGAACAAGAACGTCATCGCGCTGGGGCTCGCAGGCGGCTTCGTCGAGCCGCTGGAGTCGACGAGCATCCAGATCATCATGACGGGACTCACGCGCCTCATCTTCCTGTTCCCGTTTCCGCACGTCACGCAGGCCATCGTCGACCAGTACAACGAGGAGTCGCAGCTTGAGCAGGAGCGCGTGCGCGATTTCATCATCCTTCACTACTGCGCGACGCAGCGCGACGACAGCCCGTTCTGGCGTTATTGCGCCAGCATGAAGCTTCCGCCGGCGCTCGAGCATCGCATCAGGTTGTTCCGCGAGCGGGCGCACGTCTGGCAGCGCGACGGCGAGCTGTTCCGCACGGATTCATGGATCCAGGTGATGCTCTACCAGGGCATCTGGCCGGAGCACTATCACTACCAGACGACGGCGATGCCGAAGGAAGATCTCACGCGGTTTCTCGAGGGCATTCGCGGCACCATCAACCGCGCCGTCGAACAGATGCCCACGCACCAGGAATTTCTCCAGCGCTACGCACCAGCCGACATCGGCATCTGGACCAAGGCGATGGACTGAGCGGAAGGCTCAGGCGCTGATCGCGTCGTAGACGACGACCTTGTCCCACAGGTGCGAGCAGTCGGCGACGAACTGCTTGTGGATCGGATGATCCTGATAGGTCTTCTGGCCGGCCGTGTCGTCGAAGAACAGGATTTCGGACGCGCTGTAGCTGTTGTCGACGACGTCGCGCTTCTCGGTGCTCGCGGGCACGCCGAAGTGGGCGCCGCGCACCGTTTCGATCTTCGCGAGCGTGCGCAACCCGGCGAGCAGCTTCGCGAGATCTTCCTTCGAGCCCGGATTCTTGAGCCAGAAGAACACGTGGTGGACCAGCTTCGGATAGTCGTTCACGGCGGTGGATGCTCCGGCAGTGGCCGCGGCCACGGTGGCCGCGGCGGCGAAGAAGGTTCGACGTGAGGTGCTCATGCGGACAACTCCGGGGTGATGGCGGCGTGCGGCAGCGCAAGCCGTTCGTAGGCAGATTCGAGCTCGCGGCGGACCTTCTCGTCCGCGAGGATGCCCGGCGGCAGCACCGCTTCGATGACGGCGAACCGCGCAACGTCCCCCTTCGCATCGCCGGTGCATTCGCGGCCGATCTGCGCGAGACGCGCCGCGTCGGGATCGACGATCGCGACGCCGGCCTTCGCCTGGCGCACGATGAAACGCATCCACGCGGCGAGCGGCATCACGAGGCGGTGAATGGGTCGGCCGGCCTTGAGCGCCTCGGCGATCACCGGCGTGATGCGCACCGGCAGTTTCTTCGAGCCGTCCCAGGCGATCTGGCTGAGCAGGTGCTTGATGCCGGGATTGCGAAAACGCGCGAGCACCGCCGAGATGTAGTGCTCGACGTCGAGTCCGGGCGAGGCGCCCGAACCTGAACCAAGGCTAGGGGCCAGGTCCTCGGTCATCAGCAGTTCGACGAAGCGCGCGAGCTGCTCGTCGCGCATCGCGTCGGCAACGGACTCGTGCCCCCGCAGCAGGCCTAGATAGGTGAGGGTGGAGTGCGGTCCGTTGACGAGGCGCAGCTTCGCGCGGTCATACACGCCCACGTCCTTCGCGAGCGTGACGCCGACGGATTGCCAGTCCGCGTCGCGCATCGCCGGCACGTCCTCGATGACCCACTGCGTGAACGGCTCGCGCTGGATCGGCCACTCGTCGATGACGCCCGTGAGCGCCTTCGCGCGGTCGCGCAACGCATCGTCGGTCGCCGGCGTGATGCTGTCGACCATCGTGCGCGGACACACGACTTCGCTTTCGATCCACTTCGCGAGATCCGCGTCGGTCTCGCGCGCGAACGCGACCAGCGCGCGATGCAGAACGGCGCCGTTGTCGGGCAGGTTGTCGCAACTCAGCACGGTGAACGCGCCGACATTCTGCGCACGGCGGCGCCGCAGCGCCTCGACGATCCAGCCGATCGTGCTGCGCGGTCCCGCGTCTTTCGAAGCGGGCGGGTTCGCGAGGTCGTGCGCGACGTCCGGATTCACGAGATCCAGCGTACTGCGCGCGTCGAGGCAGTAGCCCTTCTCCGTGACGGTGAGCGACACGATGCGCGTATCGCGAGAGGTCAGCCGGGCGAATGCCCTTTCCGCGTCCGTCGAACCGACCAGCAGCTCGCGGATCGCGCCGATGATGCGCGCGCGCGGCGCGGCGCCGAGCTCGATCAACGTGTACAACCCCTGTTGCGGGGCGAGCGCGTCGCGCAGGCCGGTGCTCTTCAGCGACAGCGCGGAGATCGCCCAGCGCTTGTCGGCGTGCAGCAGCGTGTCGACGTAATAGGCCTGGTGAGCGCGATGAAACGCGCCAGGACCGATGTGCACGATGCCGAATCGTGTCGCGCCGCGATCGTACGTCGGCAGGATCGTGCCCGAGCGCACTGAATGCAGGCTCGCCTCGGTCAGGCGCATCGGACTCATCGGGACACCTTGTTCAATGCTTATGGGCTCAATGATTGTGGCGCGGCGTCTTCTTCGCGACGCCGCGATATTTGACCGCCATTTCCATGACGGCGCCGCTGTCGAGCTGGCCGACGGTCGAGCGATAGAGCTCCTGCCACGGCGTCGCGCTTTCCGGCACCGGCGGCAGGCCTTCCTTCCTGCGGCGCGCGATTTCCTCGTCGGATACGAGCGCGTCGCACGTGCCTTTCTCGAGATCGATGCGGATGCAGTCGCCCGTGCGCAGCCAGGCGAGCCCGCCGCCCGCGGCGCTTTCCGGCGAGCAGTTGAGGATGGACGGGCTGTCGGAGGTTCCCGATTGCCGGCCATCTCCGAGCGTCGGCAGGCTCATGATGCCGCGCTTCAGCAGCGCGTCCGGCGGCTGCATGTTCACGACCTCGGCCGAGCCCGGCCAGCCGAGCGGACCGGATCCGCGGATCACGAGAATGGTGTTCTCGTCGATGCCGAGCGATGGATCGTTGATGCGGTCGTGGTAGTCGGTCGAGCCGTCGAACACGACGGCGCGGCATTCGAAGCTCTCGCCATTGCCGAGGTAACGCTTGCGGAATTCGGGCGAAATCACGCTGGTCTTCATGATGGCGAAGTCGAACAGGTTGCCTTTCAAGACGAGGAAGCCCGCCTTTTCCTGCACCGGCTTTTCGTAACTCGTGATGACGTCCGGATCGAGCGAGACGCGGCCCTTCACGTTCTCGGCCAACGACTTCCCGGTCACGGTGAGCGCGTTGCCATCGAGCTTGCCCTTGCGCAGCAGCTCGCTGACGACCGCCGGCACGCCGCCCGCGCGGTGGAATTTCTCGCCGAGGTACTTGCCCGCGGGCTGCATGTTCACGATGAGCGGGATGTCGCGTCCGTGGCTCATCCAGTCCGCCGGCGTGATTTCGATGCCAGCGTGGCGCGCCATCGCGACGAGGTGCGGTTGCGCGTTCGTCGAGCCACCGATCGCCGCGATCGCGGCGATCGCGTTGAGGAATGATTCCCGCTTCAGGATCTGCGAGGGCCGCAGATCTTCGTAGGCCATCTCGACGATGCGCCGGCCCGTTTCATACGAGATCTGACCGCGTTCACGATACGGCGCGGGAATCGCCGCGCATCCGGTCAGCGAGAGGCCGAGAACCTCCGCGACCGCGTTCATCGTGGATGCCGTGCCCATCGTGTTGCAGTGGCCGAGCGAAGGCGCGGACGCGGCCGCCGCCTCGAGGAACTGCTTCTCGTCGATTTTTCCCGCGGCGAGCTTGCGACGCGAGCGCCAGATGACCGTGCCCGAGCCCACGAGATCGCCCTCGTGCCAGCCGTCGAGCAGCGGGCCGCCCGACAACACGATGGCCGGGATGTCGACGGTCGAGGCCGCCATGATCTGCGCGGGCGTGGTCTTGTCGCAGCCGGTAGTCAGTACCACCGCGTCGATCGGATAGCCGTGCAGGATCTCGACGAGCCCGAGATACGCGAGATTGCGATCGAGCGCCGCGGTCGGACGCCGGCAGTTCTCGAAGATCGGGTGCAGGGGGAATTCCATCGGCACGCCGCCCGCGTCGCGGATGCCTTCGCGCACGCGCTTCACCGTGTCGAGATGCACGCGGTTGCAGGGCGTGAGATCGCCGCCGGTCTGCGCGATGCCGATGATGGGTTTGCCCGAGAGCAGTTCGTCGGCCGTCAGGCCGTAGTTCATGAAGCGCTCGAGATACAGCGCCACCATGTCGAGATGTTTCGGATCGTCGAACCAGTCGCGCGAGCGGAAACGCCGGCTCGGCCGGCTCTTGTTGGAATCAGATGCCATGGGTCACGACTCCTTGGGGCAATCCGGGGACGTCGACGCGCGCGCTGAACAGTCCGCCCGCGAGCGGTTGCTTCTGGCGTTGTTCGGCGTCGAGCCCCACGTGGGCGCTGGTGATATAGAGAGTACGCAGGTCCGGGCCACCGAAGGCCGCCTTGGTCACATTGGCGACCGGCAGTTCGATCTTGCCCAGCAATTCACCCTGCGGCGAATAACGATGCAGGCCCCACCCGCCGAAGAGGCCCGTCCAGATGCAGCCTTCCGCGTCGACACAGGGGCCATCCGGATATCCCGAGCCCGGCGGAAGCCGCACGAACACGCGCTTGTTGGTCAGCGTGCCCGAGCGCGCGCGATCGAATGCGTAGATGACGCCGGCGAGCGTGTCGGCGTGATAGAGCACGCGGCCGCGTGGGCATTCGGCGGGGCCGTTCGTGACGACGTAACCGGGATCACGCGTGACGCAGCCCGTCGACGTGAGCTGGTACAACGCGCCGCTCGGTTCCTCTTCGTTGTCGTCCATCGAGCCGAACCAAAGGAAACCTTCGGAATCGACGAAGCCGTCGTTGAGACGATTGTTGGGTGCGTGGGGCTCGACGACGTGCAGCAGCGAGAAATTCCCGGTCTCGGGATTGAAGCGGTGCAGCCCCGTCTTCAGGCCGGCGATGAACCAGCCGCCGCGCGTGGGCAGCAGGAAACCGATGCGCGCGGGCGCGGACCAGGAACGCTGCTCGCCGCTTTCCGGATGGAAGCGATGAATGGCGAGTCCCTTGATATCGACGAACCAGACGGCCTGTTCGGCCGCCGACCAGACAGGGCCTTCACCGAGCTCCGCGGCAATGGGCCAAACGCACTCGACTTGCGACATCACGCCTCATCAACAGTAGCCGGCATCCACCCAGTAGCTGTGCGACGTGCACATCTTCGCGTCATCGGACGCCAGGAACAGGACCATCGCGGTGACGTGGATGGGGTCGACCCGCGCCTTGATGCACTGCTGGGCAAGGATCTTGGCTTCTTCTTCCGGCGTATGCCAGAGCTTCATCTGCCGGGGCGTGCGGATCGCGCCCGGAACCACCGTGTTGACCCGGATGTTCGCCTCGCCGAGATCGCGCGCCAGCGAGCGCGAGAGGCCTTCGATGCCCGCCTTCGCGGTTTCGTAGATGGGCAGCGACGGCAGCGCGAGGTGCCAGGACACCGAGCCCAGGTTGATGATGGACCCGCCGCCGTTGGCCTTCATGCCGGCCGCCGCGGCCTGCGCCGCGAAGAACATGTGCTTGAGATTCACGGCGATGCGCTGATCCCAGTATTCGCACGTCACGTCCTCGAACTTGTGCCGGTCGTCGTTCGCCGCGTTGTTGACCAGCACGTCGATGTGGCCGGCCGTCTTTTCGATCTGCGCGAACGCCGCCTTCAGCGCCTTCGTATCGGTGAGATCACACTTGAGGAATTGCGGTACGCCCCCGAGCCGATCCACCAGGGCCTTCGATTCGGCCTCCGCGATGTCGATGAAGAACACGCGGGATTTCTGGCGCACGAAGCCTTCGACGATGGCTTCGCCGATGCCGGAACCGCCGCCCGTCACGACGACGGTCTTGCCGGCAAGGGAGGGATAAACAGCGTGGGACATATTGCTTGTCGCGACCTCAAGCCCAGGTGTAGCTGGTCTTCACTTGTGTATAGAACTCGACGGCCGCGAAGCCCTGCTCGCGCGGGCCGAAGCTCGACTTGCGCGTGCCGCCGAACGGCACGTGGTAGTCGACGCCCGCGGTCGGCAGGTTGGTCATGACCATGCCCGCGCGCACGTTGCGCACGAAGTGGCGCGCGTACTTGAGCGAGGTGGTCATGATGCCGGCGGAGAGGCCGAACTCGCCCGCGTTGGCCGCGGCGAGAGCCTCGTCGTAATCCTTGACGCGCACCGTCGAGGCGACCGGACCGAAGACCTCCTCGCAGTTGATGCGCATGTCGAGCTTGGTGTCGACGATCAGCGCCGGTGAAACGTAGTAACCGGGCTTGTCGAGCTTCAGCGCCTCGCCACCGACGATCTTGCGGCCGCCTTCCTTCGTCGCGATGTCGATGTAGGAGAGCGTGGTCTGCATCTGCGCCTCGCTCGCGAGCGGGCCCATCTGCGTCTCGGCCGCGAGCGCGTCGCCGACCTTGAGCGCCTTCGCGCGCGCCGCGAGCGCTTCGACGAACTTGTCGTGGATGCCCTGCGTCACGATGATGCGGCTCGACGCCGTGCATCGCTGGCCGGTGGCGAAGAAGCCGCCATCGAGCGCGCATTGCACCGCGCGATCGAGATCGCAGTCATCGAGCACGACCAGCGGATTCTTGCCACCCATCTCGAGCTGCACGCGCGCGTTGTGCGACATCGCGGCCTTCGCGACGCCGGCGCCCGTGCTCTGGCCGCCCGTGAACGAGACGCCGACGACGTCGGGATGCTCGACCAGCGCGCCGCCCATGGAGCCACCACCAAGGATGAGATTGAACACACCCTTCGGGAATCCCGCTTCGTGGATGATCTCCGTCATCGCGTGCGCCGTGGCCGGCGTGAGCGAGGCGGGCTTGAGGACCACGGTGTTGCCGAAGGCCAGCGCCGGCGCGCTCTTCCACGCCGGGATCGCGATCGGGAAGTTCCACGGCGTGATCATCGCGAACACGCCAAGCGGCTCGCGGAAGGTTTCGACGGCCACGCCCGGGCGCGTGGAATCCACCGTGACGCCGTGGCGGCGCAGTGCCTCGCCGGCGAAGAACTTGAAGATGCGCGCCGCGCGCATGACTTCGCCCTTGCCTTCGGGGAAGGTCTTGCCTTCCTCGCGCGAGAGCAGGCGGCCGAGATCGTCGGCGCGCGCCATGATCAGGGAGCCGACCTTGTCGAGCAGGTCGGAACGCACCTCGGGGCTCGCGTTCGCCCAGGCGGGAAACGCGGCCTTCGCGGCCGCGACGGCGGCGTTCACCGTCTGCTTGTCGCCGCCCGGCGCCTGCGCGACCACGTCGCGCGTGTCGGAGGGATTCAAACTATCGGACGCGGCGGCGCCCGATACCCATTGCCCATCGATGTAGTGGGTCAGCTGCTTGGTGTTGCTCATATTCGGATGTCCATTCAGGAATTGAGGAGGCCGCGCTTCACGAGGTTGCGCATCAGGTCCGTGATGCCGAAGGACCACACGGGCGCCTTGCAGCAGGTGGTGACCTTGTTCTCGAGCGTGCCGAGTTTCTCCGACGACACGCGCACGACGTCGCCGATCTTGTGCGTGAATCCCTGGCCGGCGACTTCGCGGTCCACGATGGGCGCGAACATGGTGCCGAGGAACAGCGCGAATCCGTCCGGGTACGCGTGGTGTTTGCAGATGGTCTGGCCGACGAGCTCCGTGGGGTCGCGGCTGATCTGCGACATCGAACTCTGCCCGTCGAGCTTGAATCCGTCCTCGCCCACGATCTCGAGCTTGACGACCGCCTTGCGCACGTCGTCGAGCGTGAACTGCCCGTCGAACATGCGGATGAACGGTCCGATCGCGCAGCTCGCGTTGTTGTCCTTGGCCTTGCCGAGCAGCAGGGCGCTGCGGCCCTCGATGTCGCGCAGGTTCACGTCGTTGCCGAGCGTGGCGCCCAGGATGCGTCCGGCACTATCTACCGCGAGCACGATCTCGGGCTCGGGATTGTTCCACGCGGAGTCGGAGCGCACGCCGATCCAGTCGCCCCAGCCCACCGACGAGAGCGTCGGGGCCTTGGTGAAGATTTCCGCGTCCGGACCGATCGCGACCTCGAGGTACTGCGACCACAAGCCGTCGGCGATGAGGGCTTCCTTGAGTTTCTTGGCCTGCTCGGAGCCCGGCTTCACCGACCGGATGTCGGCGCCGATGCGATCGCGCAGGGACGCGCGCAGCGATTCGGCCTTGCTGGCGTCACCGCGGCAGCGCTCTTCGATGACGCGCTCCATCGCGGAGATCGCGAACGTCACGCCGCTCGCCTTGATGCACTGCAGGTCGAAAGGCGAGAGCAGGCGGGTTTCCTTCGGGCCCGCGAACGCGCGCGAGAATCCGAACGACTCGAGGAGCCCCAGGTCCGTGCCTGGCGGAATCGTGCCGTTCCATGCGTTGAGCAACTGCGAAACCGTCGGCGCATGACGCGAGACGTCGCGCACGCGACCTTCGACGACCACGACCGGCGTCGGGCCATCCTGAGTCAGGATTCGTCCGACCAGTACGGCCTGCCGCCAGTCGGATGGGAGATGTTCGATCATAGTTTTCCAAAGAAAGCCCCGCGGTCCCCAAGCCCAGGACCGCGGGACTGATTCACACGTTCAGGCAGTCGTCGTTGCCGCGGCCGCCGCAGGAGTCTTCTTCCAGAGCTTCTGCATCTGCTCGAGCGACACGCCCTTGCTCTCCGGAACGAACTTCCAGACGAACAGGGCGGCGAGCACGCTGAAGCCGCCGTACAGCCAGTACGCGAAGCCGTGGTTGAACGCTTCGTTGAGCGCCGTGCTGCCGTCCATGATGTTGAAGGTCACCGTGACCACCCAGTTCATGAACCACTGCGCGGCGACGGCGATGGCCATCGCCTTGTCGCGGATGGAGTTCGGGAAGATCTCGGCGAGCATCACCCACACCACCGGGCCCCACGACAGCGAGAAACCCGCGATGTAGATGCACACCACGATGAGGGCGCCGAGGCCGACCGACCCCGCGTTGAACATGAAGCCCAGCGCGATCATGGCGACGGCCATGATGATCGCGCCGAGGATCAGCAGCGGCTTGCGGCCCCACTTGTCGACGGTGACGGTCGCGACGATCGTGAACACCGTCATGACGATGCCCATGATCACGGTCTGCGCGAACGAGGCGTCACCCTTGAAGCCCATGTTCTCGAACATCTGCGGGCCGTAATAGAGCACCGCGTTGATGCCGACGAGCTGCTGAAACGCGGAGAGCAGGATGCCCACCACGATCACGAGGCCGCCGTACGAGAAGAGTTTGCCCGCCGTTTCCTTCAGCGAGGCGTCGATCTCCGCGAGAACGATCTTCGCTTCATGCTCGTTGGCGAGCTTGGTGAGCACTTCGCGCGCTTTCTGTTCCTTGCCCTTGAGCATGAGGCCGCGCGGAGTCTCGGGAACGAACAGCAACAACACGGCGAAGATGCCGGCCGGGATCGCGCAGCACGCGAGCATCCAGCGCCAGCCCTGGTCGTGTACCCAGCTGGCGTCGCCGGCACCGCCGAACTTCTTGATGAAGTAGTTCACGAAGTACGACACCGTGATGCCGGTGACGATCGCGATCTGCTGGTACGTGACCAGCGAGCCGCGCTTGGAAGGCGGCGCGATTTCGGCGATGTACATCGGCGCGAGCATCGAGGCGAGGCCGATACCCATGCCGCCGAACAGGCGATGACCGATGAAGTTGGTGATCGGATCGCCGAACGCTAGATAGGGCGCGTCCTCGAAGAACAGGTTCAGGAACCACAGCAGCGCGTTGATCAGCGGAGTCAGCACCGATCCGATGGCGCCGATCGCCGACTCGGGCCAGGCCGAACCGAGCGACGAGACGAAGAACAGGATGGCGGCGACGATGAGGCCGCCGCGACGGCCGAGATAGTGCGCCATGACGCCGCCGATCGCGCCACCGATGAGGCAGCCCCACAGCGCGCCCGCGATCGTGAAACCTTCGAGACTCAGTCGCGCTTCTTCGGCGAGGCCCATCGGCGCGACGAAGTTCTGCTTGATCGATTCGACCGCGCCAGAGATCACCGCGGAGTCGTAACCGAACAGGAAACCGCCAAGCGCGGCGATGCAGGTGAGCGTGACGAGAAGGCCAGTGTGGGTGCTTTCACCCGGGGCCGAAGTCGAAGATTGAGACACGCGCTATCTCCTTGAATAATTTATGGTTTTCGGACCCGCTGGCGTGCGCGATCGGCGCCCCCCGACCAGTGGTCGGAAGAGCCTAGTGATAGCGTTATCAATAAGCAAGCTTGGTCCTCGAGACTGCATCCATCGCGTCCCGGGACATATTTCAGCACGATTTTCGGTTACGCCTTTCGGGGTGGTGCGACCGAATCCCGCTTCACGAGAAGGTAGGGAACGAGGTGATCCACGGGCTGCGTGACGTGGCGATCCTTCGGCCGGCGGATCTTGTGCAGCAAGAGATTGATCGCCGCTTCCGCCATCGCGGCGATCGGCTGGCGGATGGTCGTGAGCTCTGGCCACACGGTGGTGGCGATCGGCGTGTCGTCGAAGCCGACGACGGATAGATCGTTGGGCACATCGAGCCCGCGCCGGTGAGCCACGGAAATGGCGGCGGCCGCCATGTCGTCGTTGCTCGCGAAAATCGCGGTCGGCATGCGCTTGCGCGCGAGCAGCTTCTCGGTCGCCTCGAGGCCCGACTTGTACGTGAAGAAGCCCTGCATGATGAGCGTGGGATCGACTTCGATACCGGCCTCGTCCATCGCGGCCTGGAATCCTTCGAGGCGCTGCGCGCTCGCCGTCTGTGTGGGCTGACCCTTGATGAACGCGATGCGGGAATGTCCCGCCGCGATCAGGTGTTGCGTCATCTCGCGCGCAGCCTTGAAATCGTCGATGCGCACGCACGAAACGTCTTCGCGCGCGCGGCCGGTCGCGAGCGCGACGGCGGGAACACCTTCGGCCGCGAAGGCCGCGGCGATCGCCTTCGATTCGCACAACGGCGGCGGCAGGATCACGCCCGCGATGCCTTCGGCGAGTTTTTGCGCCGCGGCTTTTTCCGCCGCGGGCTTGAGGTTGTCCCAGCGGTCGAGCACGAGCTGCGCGGCGGTGCGATGCGAGCCATCGAGCGCGCCGACGAGCAATTCGGAGAGGTAGGACGCGCTGGGGTTCGAATAGATGAGCGCGATGCGCGTGTCGCGCGCGCCCGCGAGCACACGGGCCGCCGGGTTCGGCCGGTAGTTGAGCGCGCGCACGGCTTCCATGACGATCTCGCGCGTGGTGTCGCGCACGTTGCTTTCGCCGTTGATGACGCGGGAAACCGTCATCGGCGAGACATTGGCGTACCGGGCGACTTCGTGAATGGTGACCGCACTTCCCTTGCGTCGACCGGACTTCTCCGAGATACGCGGCCTGCCGTCGTTGCTCCGATCGCCTGGCTCGCTCAATCGATCACCCGCCCAACTGGCGCAAGGAATGCGTTAGCGATAACAATAGATTCAATACCCTGCGAAAGTCCAATTCACGATGCGTATACATCCCGCCTTTTCGCGACTCGTTCGCGTGCTGATCGCCTGTTTCATCGCCGCCGGAACGGGCCTGCCCGCCGTGGCCGAAGACGGCTACGAGCTGTGGTTGCGGTATCGCGACGCCGGATCCGAGGTGCGCGCCAACGTCGAATCTCACGCGCGCGAAATCATCGGCGACATGAAGGCGCCGAGCCTCGCCGCCGCCGGCGCCGAGCTGCGGCGCGGCCTGTCCGGCCTTACGGGCCGCGAAATACTGCAGGTTGCGCAACCCACCGGCGCCGGGGCGCTGCTGTACGGCACCCCGCGCAGCTCCTCGATCGTGGCCGGCCTGCCGCTCGGCCTCGAACGGGTGGGCGAGGAGGGCTATGTGATCCGCAGCGTGGTCGTGAATGGCCAGCCGGCGACGGTCATCGCCGCCAACAGCGACGTCGGCGTGCTGTATGGGGCGTTTCACTTCCTGAGGCTTGCGCAGACCGGTCAGCGGCTCGAGTCGCTCGACGTGGTTTCGCGTCCGCGCACGCAGCTGCGGCTGCTCAATCACTGGGACAACCTCGATCGGCATACCGAACGCGGCTACGCGGGTCAGTCCATTTGGGACTGGCACAAGCTGCCGGGATATCTCGATCCGCGCTACACGGACTACGCCCGCGCCTGCGCGTCGATCGGCATCAACGGCTCGGTGCTGACCAACGTGAACGCCAATGCCACGAGCCTGTCGGCGCCCTACATCGAGAAGGCCGCGGCGCTCGCGGGAGCGCTGCGTCCCTATGGCGTGCGCGTGTACCTGACGGCGCGGTTCAGCGCGCCGATCGAGCTCGGTGGATTGAAGACCGCCGATCCGCTCGATCCGGCGGTGCGCGCGTGGTGGAAGTCGAAGATCGACGAGATCTACCGCGCGATCCCGGATTTCGGCGGATTCCTCGTCAAGGCGAACTCGGAGGGACAGCCGGGTCCTCAGGATTACCAGCGCACGCACGCGGACGGCGCGAACATGCTGGCCGAGGCGGTCGCGCCGCATGGCGGCGTCGTGATGTGGCGCGCGTTCGTCTATTCGAACGAGACGCCGACGGACCGCGCGAAGCAGGCGTACGACGAATTCGTCCCGCTCGACGGCAAGTTCGCCGACAACGTGCTCGTGCAGGTGAAGAACGGCGCCATCGATTTCCAGCCGCGCGAGCCGTTCCATCCGCTGTTCGGCGCGATGCCCAAGACGCCGCTCATGATGGAATTCCAGATCACCAAGGAATACCTCGGGTTCGCGACTCACCTCGCGTACCTCGGAACGCTGTTCGAAGAAACGCTCGACGCGGACACCTACGTGAAGGGGAAGGGATCGACCGTCGCGAAAGTCGTCGATGGCGAGCTGCACGGCTACCGGATTACCGGCATGGCCGGCGTCTCCAATATCGGCGTGGACCGGAACTGGTCGGGATCGATCTTCGACCAGGCGAACTGGTTCGCCTTCGGGCGCCTCGCGTGGGATCCGACCGCGTCGGCGCGCGACATCGCCGAAGAATGGGTGCGCATGACCTTTACGAACGACGCCGCCTTCGTCGAGCCGGTGGTGGCGATGATGATGAAATCGCGCGAGGCGGTGGTCGACTACATGACTCCGCTCGGACTCGCGCACCTGATGGGAACCGGACATCACTACGGTCCCGCGCCCTGGGTGGACGACCTCAATCGCGCCGACTGGAACCCGACTTACTACCATCGCGCGGACAAGGACGGGATCGGATTCGATCGCGGTCCGAAGGGCAGCGGCGCGACGTCGCAATATCACCCGAAAATCGCCGCGATGTTCTCGAACGTGAAGAAGACACCCGAGCAGTTCCTGCTCTGGTTCCATCACCTGCCGTGGGACTACCGCGTGTCGTCGGGCCGCACGTTGTGGCACGAGATCGTGTACCGCTACACGCGCGGCGTCGAGGTAGTTAGCGAGATGCGCCGCGCCTGGGCCGGGCTCGAGCGGTTCGTGGACCCGGAGCGTTTCGCGCAGATCTCGGCGTTCCTCGCGATCCAGGAGCAGGAGGCGCAGTGGTGGCGGGACGCCAACATCGCCTATTTCCAGAGCATCAACGGGCTGCCGCTGCCGGCCGGGTTCGCGCCGCCGGCGCATCCGCTCGAGTACTACGAGTCATTGAAGTTTCCGTACGCGCCCGGCCGCGGGTGAGTGTTTCGCAGGGGAGGGGTTCATGCGCGCTGCAATCGTCGGTGGGTTGATCTGGCTGCTCTCGGCCCCGGGCGCGTTCGCCGCCGATCCGGCGCCGCCGCTCGAGCTCACCGCCGAGCAGGATCACAAGCTCATGATGGAGAAGCTCGGGATCACCTCCATCCGCCAGGGCGCGAACGGCCGCGACCCCAACGCGCCAAACGCGGCCAACTACGACGAGGCCAAGGGCAATCCGTATCCGGAGCTTCCCGCGGTGCTGACGCTCGCGAACGGCAAGCCCGTCAAGGACGCGAAGACGTGGTGGAAGAAGCGCCGCCCCGAAATCGTCGAGCTGTTCGACCGCGAGGTTTATGGCCGCATGCCGCCCAACGTGCCCGGCGTGACCTGGTCGGTGAAGGAAACCCGCGAGGACGTCGTCGGCGGCAAGCCCGTGGTGTTCCGCAAGCTGATCGGCCACGTCGACAACTCGGCCTATCCACTCGTGAACGTCGACATCGAAGCCGAACTCACGACGCCCAAGGACGCGAAGGGCGTGCCGGTGATGGTCGAGTTCTTTCCGTTCGAGTTCCGCGGACGTTTCCCCGCGCCGCCGTCACCGACCTGGCAGGAGCACGTGATCGCGCGCGGCTGGGCCTACGCGATCCTGTCTACCAACACGATCCAGGCCGACAACGGCGCGGGTCTCACGAAGGGCATCATCGGGCTCGTGAACAAGGGCCAGCCGCGCAAGCCCGACGACTGGGGTGCGTTGCGCGCGTGGGCGTGGGGCGCGTCGCGCCTGCTCGATTACCTCGAGACAAATCCGGAAGTCGATGCGAAGCGCGCCGTCATCGAAGGCGTGTCGCGTTTCGGCAAGGCCGCGCTCGTGACGATGGCCTACGAGCCGCGTTACGCCATCGGCTTCATCGGCTCGTCGGGCATGGGCGGCGCGGCGCTGCACCGCCGGCGCATCGGCGAGCTGCTCGAGAACGTGGCCTCGAGCGGTGAATATCACTGGATGGCGGGCAACTACATCAAGTACGCGGGGCCGCTCACGCCGCAGGACTTGCCGGTGGATTCACACGAGCTGATCGCGCTCGCGGCGCCGCGCCCGCTGTTCATCGGCACGGGCAACCCGGCCGAGGGCGACGCGTGGGTCGATCCGCGCGGCATGTTCATGGCGACGGTGGCGGCGAGCCCCGTCTGGAAGTTGTTAGGCAAGCGCGCGCTCGACACGACGGAGTTTCCGCCCATCGAGACCTCGCTCACGCAGGGTGAGCTGGCGTGGCGTCAGCATGCGGGTGGCCACACGTCGGGCCCGAACTGGCCGACGTTTCTGGATTTCGCGGCTCGCTACTTCGACAGGTAGCTAATGTCCCCTACCAGTCCCACATCGTGCCGTCCTCGAGGCGCGCGATCGGCAACTGCTTCGGGTTGTACGGAAACTTCGCGGCGAGCTTCTCGTCGATCGTGACGCCGTGCCCGGCCGACTCGCCGCAGTGCAGGCGGCCGTCCTTGAACGTGTAGTCGTGCGGGAATACCTCGTCGGTCTCCGGCGCGTGTTTCATGTATTCCTGGATTCCGAAGTTCGGCACCCACGTGTCGAAGTGCAGCGCCGCGCCCATGCACACCGGCGACAGATCCGTCGCGCCGTGGAATCCCGTGCGCACGCCGTGCATCGCCGCGAAATCCGCGATGCGGCGCACGTGAGTGATGCCGCCGCCGTGCACGATGGTCGTGCGGATGTAATCGATGAGCTGGTTCTCGATGAGGTGCTTGCAGTCCCAGATGCTGTTGAACACTTCGCCGACGGCGAGCGGCGTCACCGTGTGGCGGCGCACGTGTTCGAATGACTTCTGGTTTTCCGCGGGCGTGCAGTCTTCCATCCAGAACAGCCGATAGGGCTCGAGCGCCTTGCCGAGCTTCGCCGCTTCGTTCGGCGTGAGTCGGTGATGCACGTCGTGCAGCAGTTCGATCTCGTTGCCGTGATCCTTGCGCAGCCGTTCGAACAGCTTCGGGACGAACTCGAGATACTTCGGCGTCGACCACACCGTCTCGAGCGGCAACTCGCTCTCGGCAGGCTCGTACGCATTCTTGAGGTTGCTGATGCCGTATGCCTTCTTGATGCCGGGAACGCCGCTCTGCGCGCGGATCGCCTTGTAACCTTGGGCGATGTATTTGCCCACCTCGTCGCTGCACTCATCCATGTCCTTGCCGTTCGCATGGCCATACACGAGCACGCCATCGCGCGAGCGGCCGCCGAGCAGCTGGTACAGCGGCAGGTTCGCCATCTTTCCGAGAATGTCCCAGAGCGCGACGTCGACCGCGGAGATCGCGGTCATCGTGACGGGACCGCGGCGCCAGTACGCGCCCTTGTAGAAAAACTGGAAGATGTCCTCGATGCGGCCCGCGTCGCGGCCGATGAGATTCGGCACGAGATGTTCCTTGAGGTACGACGCGACCGCGAGTTCGCGACCGTTGAGCGTGGCGTCGCCGATACCGGTAACACCTGAGCGCGTGACGATTTTCAGCGTGACGAAGTTGCGCGCGGGACAGGTGACGATGACCTCCGCCGAAACGATCTCACGGTCACGTGCCGACCCGTTCTTTGAATTATTCGACTCCGCGATGCTCACGCCCATTGCTCCCTTCGGCATTAAGAATTAACTTCGCCCGCCCGGGCACGATTAAGGTGGCCGCGCAGTCGGGGCACGCATACTACCAATATGGACAAACTCAATCCCGATCGGCTCTTTCCCGCCGATCCCACGATACGAGCGATCGCGCGCGATCTGTATGCCCTGGTCAAGGACCTGCCCATCATCAGCCCGCATGGCCACACGGACCCGAAGTGGTTCGCGGACAACGTCCCGTTCGCCGATCCGGCGAGCCTGCTGCTCACGCCCGATCATTATGTCTTCCGCATGCTCTACAGCCAGGGCGTCAAGCTCGAGGAATTCGGCGTCGCGCGCGTGGACGGGGGTAACACCGAGCGCGACTCGCGCAAGATCTGGCGGCTGTTCGCGAAACACTACTATCTATTCCGCGGCACGCCGTCGCGCATGTGGTTCGACTGGGTCCTGTCGAGCGTCTTCGACGCCCCGATCCCGCTGACGCCCGAGAACGCCGACGCCACGTACGAACGCATCGCCGAGAAGCTGCAGAAGCCCGAATTCCGGCCGCGCGCGCTGTTCGAGCGTTTCAACATCGAGGCGTTGGCCACCACCGAATCTCCGCTCGACGATCTGCTGCATCACGTCACCATACGCAAGAGCGGCTGGCACGGACGCGTGATCACGGCGTATCGGCCCGACAACGTCGTCGATCCCGATACGGTCGGCTTTCTCGACAACCTGAAACGTTTCAGCGAACTCACGGGTGAAGACGCGCTTTCGTGGCGCGGCTACCTCGCGGCGCATCGCAAGCGACGTGCGTTCTTCGCGGTGATGGGTGCGACCTCCACCGATCATGGCCATCCGACCGCGCGCACCGCGGACCTGTCACCCGCCGACGCCGAGGCGCTGTTCCATCGCATCGTGCGCGGCGCGGCGCAGCCCGGCGACTCGGACCTGTTCCGCGGCCAGATGCTCACCGAAATGGCGCGCATGAGCCTCGACGACAAACTCGTGCTGCAGATCCATCCCGGCGCCTGGCGTAATCACAACGCGCCGCTGTTCGACCGGTTCGGGCCGAACGTCGGCGCCGACATTCCCACGCGCACCGATTACGTCGGCGCGCTGCGGCCGCTGTTGAACCGCTTCGGCAACGATCCGTCGCTCACCATCATCGTGTTCACGCTCGACGAGACCAGCTACGCGCGCGAGCTCGCGCCGCTCGCGGGGCACTATCCGGCGCTCAAGCTGGGACCGGCCTGGTGGTTCCACGACAGCCCGGAAGGCATGATGCGTTTCCGCGAGCAAACTACCGAGACGGCGGGCTTCTACAATACCGTCGGTTTCAACGACGACACGCGCGCTTTCCTGTCCATTCCTTCGCGTCACGACATGGCGCGACGCATCGATTGTTCGTTCCTGGCGCGTCTCGTGGCGGAGCATCGCCTGCCCGACGACGAAGCGGCCGCGCTCGCGCCACAGCTCGCGTACGAATTCCCGAAGAAAGCCTACAAGCTTTGATCGATGAACTGCCCTGCATGACCGCCCTGGGGGGACGCTGAATGAGCTCTATCAACATCTCGGATGACACCGGTGGCACGAAGGCCGGCGTGGCTGCCAAGGTCGGCAACTACCGCTGGGTGATCTGTGCGCTGCTGTTCGTCTGCACGACGATCAACTACATCGACCGCAACGCGCTCGGCGTGCTCAAGCCCATCCTCGAAGGAGAGCTGGGCTGGCAGGAGGTCGACTACGGCTGGATCGTGTTCGCGTTCGTCGGCGCGTACGCCGCGTTTCCTTCGGTCGCGGGCATCCTCATCGATAGATTCGGCGTCAAGAAGAGCCTCGCGCTCGCGCTGATCGTGTGGTCGCTCGCCGCGGCGGGCCACGGACTCGTCAGCACGGTGATGGGCTTCGTCATCATGCGTTTCCTGCTCGGCATGGCCGAGGCCGCGAATTTCCCCGCGTCCATCAAGGCCGTGGCGATGTGGTTTCCGCAGAAGGAACGGGCGCTCGCGACGGGCGTCTTCAACTCCGGCACCAGCATCGGCGTGATCGCCGCTCCGCTGACCGTGCTGCTCGCGAATGCGGTCGGCTGGCAGTGGGCGTTCGTGTTGATGGGACTGGTCGGCTTCATCTGGCTGTACTTCTGGCAGCGCAGTTTCGGTTCGCCGGAGACTCATCCGAGTGTGGGCGCGGCCGAGCTCGAGCACATCCGCTCGGGTCAGCCCGCGGCGCAGGAATCGACCAAACTGACCTGGTCGGCGATGGTGCGTTACCGCCAGATCTGGCCCTTCCTGATCGGCAAGTTCCTCACGGATCCGGTGTGGTGGTTCTATCTCTTCTGGCTGCCTACCTACCTGAGCGCGGAACGCGGACAGAACCTGCTCAAGAGCGCCGGACTCATGGCGATCATCTACACCGGCTCGAGCATCGGGTCGATCGCCGGCGGCTGGTTGTCGGGCTACCTGATCCGCAGCGGCTGGCACGTCGGCAAGGCGCGCATGACGACGATGCTGCTCGCGGCCATCTTCATGCCGGGCTCGATCGTCGCCTACTTCACCGACAACTTCCCGTTGTGTGTCGCGCTGATCGCGCTCGCCACGGCCTGCCACCAGGCGTGGTCTGCGAACCTGTTCACCTCCGCGACCGACCTGTTCCCGCAACGAGTGTCCGGCTCGGTGGTGGGCCTGGGCGCGACCGCGGGCGGCATCGGCGGCATGTTCATCGCGCTGCTCGCGGCGCTGACGATCCAGTGGACGGGCAAGCAGCAGCTCGTGTTCATCTGGGCCGCGTTCATGCACCTCACCAGCCTGGCGATCTTCTGGTTCTGGTTCCGTGGGCGCTTCGATCCCGTCGACGTCGATGCCGGCGTCGATCTGCATTCGCGGCACACGCCGCTGCTCACGGCGGGCTCCGTGATCGCGCTGATCGGCGTGACGCTCGCCGCGCTCATCGGGCTCAACTGGGAGCTGTGCGTGAGCGCCACCAGTCTGTCGGGTGCGGCGCAGGCGGTCACGGCGGCGGTCGGAGTATTCCTGATCGGCTCCGGGCTGGCTTACGCGGGGTTGCCCAAGTCGCGACCGGCCTGAGCGGCAACGGAATTCGGGCTAACTACTCTCGCGTGGCGACAAGGCCCCCACAGCGAGGGCGCTCCTTTGGCCTGACCAGTCCGCGGGCGGCGATCCACCCGGATCCTGGCGCTCAGCTCGAGGATGCCGCCTTGCGCTGGCGCGGGCGGGTCGAGTAACGGCGGCGCTTCTCCGCGGCGACCGCGCGGGCGCGCTCGATCTCCTCGACCTCGGTGACCTCGAGCATGTCCTCGATGACGCGCGAGATGTGTTCGCGCATCGCGGCGCGCGCGGCATCCGGATCGCGCCGCTTGAGCGCGCGCACGATCGCGGCATGTTCGTCGATCGGCGGCTTCAATCCGCGCGCGCGTCCCTTGACGTCCATCGAGAGGCTCTGCGGCGAACGCGCGCGTGCATCCCAGAGCATCTGCACCGCGGCGATGATTCCGCTGTTCTGCGTGGAGGCCGCGATGAGCTCGTGAAAACGCCGATCCGCGTTCTCGCTCTTCTCGATTTCCTGGTGCCAGTTGTCCTCGCGCATTTCCGCGATGAGGTCGGACAACTCGTTGAGCTGCGCGTCGTCGATGCGCATGGCCGCGAGCGCGCAGGCCTCGCCCTCGATCGAACGGCGCGCCTCGAGCAGTTCGAAGGGGCCGATGTCCTTGACACCTTCCTCGCCCTCGGGCGGCAGGCGGTTCTTGACGTAGACGCCGGATCCGAGCCGCACGTCGACAAGACCGTCGAGTTCCAGCGCGATGATGGCCTCGCGCACCGTGGGGCGGGATACCTCGAAGGTCTGCGCAAGTTCGCGTTCCGACGGCAGTCTTTGCCCGATTTCGTATTCCCCGGTCGCAATCGCGTGCGCGAGTCTCTTGGCAATCTGTTCGTAAAGGCGACGGGGTTCGACCATCCGCGAAGTATCCGTAACCCGACACTGATCAACAAGGACCGGGTGTTCGAGGGGTTGTTGCGGTCAGACGACTTGTTGCTTTTGGCCTGACCAATTGTTACGTTCGCTCCCGCTTCGGGGGAGGCGAACGGTCTATTCGGCCCCCGTAACGAAGGAACGCCATTTCAGGCAAGGGGGAGTGGATGGACAAGAATTACCGGCGCACGTGCGCGATTTTGGGCCTGGCGGGAACCGCGAGCCTCGTTTCGTTAGGGGCGATCGCGCAGGACGCGGGAGTCCAGGCGAGCGACGCTGCGGCCAGCGAAGAGCTCAACGAAGTCGTCGTCACCGGCTTTCGCGCCTCGCTGCAGAATTCGGTCGCCGAGAAGCGCGAGAACGTCGCTTTCACCGATTCGATCTTCGCCGAGGACATCGGCAAGTTCCCCGACCTGAACCTCGCCGAGTCCCTCCAGCGCATCCCGGGCGTGCAGATCGCGCGCGACTTCACCGGTGAGGGCACTTCGGTCGCCGTGCGCGGCCTGGGCCGCGATTTCACGCAGATCACGCTGAACGGCGCGCCGGTGGAAACCGCCTCCGACAGCAACATCGACAACGTGAGCCAGGGCCGCGGCCTCGATCTCGTGTTGTTCCCCACGGAGCTCTTCAGCCAGCTCACGGTCAGCAAGACGCCGGTGGCGAGCCAGCACGAGGGCGCCGTCGCGGCGAACATCGACCTGCGCATCGCGCGCCCCTTCGACCAGAAGGGCTTCCGCTTCAACTACAGCGCCAAGGCTAACTACCAGGAGTCCTCGGAGGACTGGAGCCCGCGCGTCGGCGCCTACATCAGCAACACCTGGGAAGTCGGCGGCGGCGAATTCGGCATTCTCGGCGGCGTGGCGTATTCCAATCGCAAGTACCGTTCCGACGGCTTCAACACCATCGGCTTCACGACCGTGGGTACGCCGGGTTGCCCGACCACGCAGCCGGGTTGCAACTCGCGCTGGCGCGAGGGCACGCCCAATCCGCCCGTGGGCAACGCGACCCCCGGTTACGGCAACTCGGCGCAGACCTGGGCCACGGCCGTGCCCGCCGGTGGCCAGTACGACGCGATGGTCGCGCCGCACCTCTGGGACCACGACAACAACCCGGCGACGGCGCAGCAGGTCCGCGTGTGCGGCGCCGGCGATACGCCCGGTGGTACGTCCGGAATGTCGTGCAACCAGTTGAGCTATTCGATCTGGCCGCGTCTTGCGCGCCCGGACATGTTGATTGGCGAGCGCGAGACGTCGTCGGCGATCCTTTCGATGCAATGGGCGCCGAACGAGAACCTCGAGTTCTACCTCGATACCCTGTACTCGGAAGCCGATCACCAGTACGAGCGCAACGACCTGAACCTGGCGGTGCGCAGCGTCAACAACAACATCCCGTTCAACGTCGAGGTCAACGAGGACAACGTCGTGACCCGCGCGACGCTCGCTAACCCGCTGTGGCTGAACGAGAACCGCCCGTATCACGAGGACACGGACTTCATCAACCTGAACGGCGGCATGAGGTGGCAGATCGGCGAGAAGCTCACGGCCAACGCCTCGCTCAACTACAACCACAGCAACTGGTTCCGCTCGACCAACACGTACCTGTTCGACTCGCGTCTGGGCAGCGGCATCACGGTCGACATCGAGGCGAACGGCGACGGCGTGATCAAGGTGACGCCGAGCCGCGACCTCAACAATCTCGACTTCTGGAACTGGAACGCGCTGCGTATCCAGCCCGTGCAACGCGAGGTCTGGCAGAAGGGTGGCCGCTTCGACGTTGAATACGCGTTCGCGGACGCATTCAAGCTGAAAGGCGGCTTCAGCCGCGACAAGTTCCACCGCAACATCACCAACTGGGAAACGACCAGCTGCGCGACCGACGGTGGCAACGTCGCGCTGAGCTCGGCGCGCACCGAGTGCGTGAACGCGCTGGCCGCCGCGGGAATCGACAACGCGAAGGTCGCCGTTCCCAACGCCCAGCTGCTCAACTACATGCAGACCTGGACGCACGGCCGCCTGTACCAAACCTCCGATTTCGACGTGGGCCTGAACAACGGCTGGGCGCTGCCTAACTACCGAGCGCTCGACCCGGCCGTCAACATCGACTGGTTCGAGAGAGAGCTCGCGCGCGGCCTCGTCGGCGGCCTCGAAGTGGCGGGTTACACGCCGCGCGTGATCGCCGAGGACACGGACGGCATTTTCCTCGAGGCGAATGGCCAGCTCGAGATCCTCGGCAACCTGCGTTACAACGTGGGCGCGCGCTACATCAAGACCGACCAGTACGTGTCGGGCGTGATCACGGTCCCGAACGCGGACAACGCGCCGCCGCCGGCCGTGCAGTACACGCATCGCGAGTTCATCACAGCGGATTCCGAATACGACAAGGTGCTGCCGAGCTTCAACATCGCGAGCGACCTCGGTCATGGCCTCGTGGCGCGCGTCGCCGCGTCGCGCACGATGACCCGCGCGCAGCCCGGCGACCTGGCTCCCAACCAGTCGCTCAGCATCAACGGTGACGTGCTCGCGATCGGCAACACGTCACTGGCGCCGTACTTCTCGGACAACTACGACCTCGGTCTCGAGTGGTACTTTGGCGACTCGGGCCTGGGTGTGGTCGCGGTGAACCGCTGGCGCAAGGAGATCGAGGGTTACACCTCGGTCGTCGGCACGCCGACGCCGTTCGGCCAGCTCGGCATCAGCTACGCGACGCTGCCGATCGCCACGCAGACCGGCATCCAGAACACGGCGAACGCGCAGTGCCAGTGCACCACCGGCAACGTGAACGATGCGCTCGTGCGCGTCGACCAGCGCCAGAACACCAGCGAAGTGATCACGCTGGATGGCTGGGAAGTGACCTACGTGCAGCCGCTGGACATGGTGCTGCAGGGCGCGGGTTTCTCGGTGAACTACACGCACATCGACCAGAAGTCGGAAGGCGGTCTGCCGGGTGCCGCGTCGAGCGCGGTCACGGGTCTTTCGCCGTTCACCTACAACATCACGGCGTTCTACGAGAACTTCGGCTTCTCGGGCCGCCTGACGTGGTCGGTGCGCGATGCGTTCATCGAGTTCCTCGGCAACAACGAGAACAACATTCCGGGCGACAACTACGCCCAGAAGCGTGAGTTCCTCGACGCGTCGTTCAGCTACAAGCTGCCGATGAGCACCGATATCTCGATCAGCCTCGAGCTGCAGAACCTGACCAATGAGCAGTTGCTGACGTACTTCCGCAATGATCCGCTCACCCCGCGCGCCTCGTTCGCGCCGGGCCGGCAGATGTTGCTGGGTGTCAGCGGCCGGTTCTGATCAAGGAAGCCGGGGGAAATAAAGAAGGGAGGCAACGCGGGTTGCCTCCCTTTCATGTTTCAGCGCGGAGCGAGGTGCGCGACGATCGCGCCCCTGCGCTTCAGCGGATGACGCGGGCTCCCTTGCCCTTCATGACGGCCTCGACTTCCTTCACGTTGACCATCGAGGTATCGCCGGGCGTGGTCATCGCCAGCGCGCCATGCGCCGCGCCGTACTCGACCGCCGCCTGCGGACCCTTGCCCTCGAGGAAGCCATAGGCGAGGCCCGAGGCGAAGCCGTCGCCTCCGCCGACGCGATCGTAGATCTCGAGATCCTCGCGCATCATCGACTGATAGAAGTCGCCGCCGGCATAGAGGATCGCGGACCAGTCATTGAAGCTCGCCGTCTTCGCATTGCGCAGCGTCGTCGCCGCGACCTTGAAGTTCGGAAACTGCTTCACCGCGGTCTGGATCATCTTCTTGAAGTTCGCCGGATCGATCGCCGAGATGTGCTCGTCGAGACCTTCGACCTCGAAGCCGAGGCAGGCCGTGAAGTCCTCCTCGTTGCCGATCATCACGTCCACGTACTTCGCGATGCTGCGGTTGATGCGCTGCGCGCCTTCCTTGCCCCCCTGGCTCTTCCACAGCGACGCGCGGTAATTGAGGTCGTACGACACGATGGTGCCGTACTTGCGCGCGACCTCGACGGCCTCGATGACGGCCTCCGAGGTATTGGGCGCGAGGGCGGCGAAGATGCCGCCCGTGTGGAACCAGCGCACACCTTCCTCGCCGAATAGCTTCTCCCAGTTCACTTCTCCGGGCCGGATCTGCGACGCGGCGGAGTGACCGCGGTCCGAACAGCCGAGCGCCGCGCGAATGCCGAAGCCCTTCTCCGTGAAATTGAGGCCCACGCGCGTGTTGCGCCCCAGGCCGTCGAACTCGCGCCAGATGATGTGCGACGTATCGACGCCGCCCTGCATGATGAGGTCCTCGACCAGCCAGCCGAGATCGTTGACGGGCAGCGCGGTGACCACCGTCGAGCGCTTGCCCCAGCATTTGCGCATCGCGCGCGCGACGTTGTATTCGCCGCCGCCTTCCCACACCTGGAAGCTGCGCGCATTGCGCACGCGGCCGAATCCCGGGTCGAAACGCAGCATCACCTCGCCGAACGAGGCGCAGTCCCAGCGCGTTTCCGCGGCCGTCTTGATCTTGAGAACGTTGTCCATGTCTTTCTGCTACTTCCCGCGAATGGTCTTGATGAGCTTGACGGTGTCGCGCACTCGCGCCTCGATGCCGGCGTAATCCTGCTTCTCGAGCAACGCCTTGGTGATGAGATTGCTGCCGATGCCGCAGGCGACGATTCCTGCGCCGTACCACTTGCGCAGCGATTCTTCGGTGGGTTCCACGCCCCCGGTGGGCATGATCTTCGTCCAGGGCATCGGGCCCAGCACGTTCTTGACGAACTCGGGTCCGCCGACCGAGCTGCCGGGGAACACCTTTACGATCTCGCACCCAAGCTCGTGTGCGTACGAGATCTCGCTTGCGGAGCCGCAGCCGGGCGAGTAGGGGATGCAGCGGCGGTTGCACACCTTGGCGACGTCGGCATTGAGGATCGGGCCGACCACGAACTTCGCGCCATTGGCGATGTAGATGCCGGCGGTGGGCGCGTCGACGATGCTGCCGACGCCCATGATGACGCTCGGATCGGCCTTGTCGAAGTAACGCGTGACCTCGAAGAACACGTGTGAAGCGAAATCACCGCGATTGGTGAATTCGATGCATTTCGCGCCGCCGTTCGCGCAGGCCTGAATGACCTTCTTACAGACCTCGACGTCCGGATGATAGAAAACAGGGATGACTCCCTGGTCGATCATCGCGGTCAGCACGCTCATCCGATCCTTGTTCATCGACATCTCCGGTGTCATACGAGCCGGCATTTTCGCGGACCTGCAACCAGCGCCGCAAATATAAGTAGCGATCCGTTCGAGTCGGCGAATCTCTAGCAACCTTGCGCGGTGTCGCCGGCCCGGCTGAACAGTCCCGCCGGCGGAAACCGGTGTCATTGTGGCGGCTGGACGGCCTGCCGACAACTGCACTTTCGCGCTCCGGGGGTATCCGCGAGGCGCCAAGGCCCCGAAAACACACCCTCAATTGCGGGAAACCGTGTGCGGTTCACGCCGCCCGCGCCCGGCTCACGGCACACTTATTTCTTGTCCAAAGTGGCCACGTGACGCAGTTCACGGTATGACCCGCGCGAGCGAAGCGAAAACGAAAACCAGGAGATCTCCATTGCCCCTGATCGGGGCGGTGGTCGCCATCATTCTGATCGTCTTCTACGGCTGGTCGCAGCGCGCCTGGCTCGTCAACGTGAGCGACATCGAGTCGCGCGACGTGTACATGCAGAGCCACCAGCTCGAGCGCGGCTTCTCGGCCGAGCTCGACGATCTGTACTCGGCCGTCGGCGACTATTCTTTCTGGGGCGAGACCGTCGAGTTCGCGCTCGGCAACCGACCTAACTATTTCCGCGATCACGTCGGCCCCGCGGCGCTCGTCCGTTTCGAGGTCGACACGATCCTCATCCTGGACCGCAACCTCGAGACGCGGCTCTCGCTCGCGATCGACGCCGGCGCGATGCAGGAATACGAAATCCCGCCCGATCCCGACCTGCTCGCCGCGATAAAGCAGGGCGTCACCACGGGTCAGCTCGGCAGCCACTCCGACAACTTGCGCGGCATCGTGCAGCGTGCGCGTGGCGTCGGTCTGTTCGTCGTGCGTCCCATCGTTTCTCGCAAGGACGGCGCGCAGACCGTCGGCTGGCTCGCATTCGCGCGCGCCTTCTCGCCGTCGGTCATCGAGCGAATCGGCGGCTTCTCGCCATGGCCCGTGTCCGGATTTCCGGTCGCGAGCCTCGAACAAGCGGGCGTACCCGAGGACGTGCGCGAATGGGTGCGCAGCTCGCCGCTGACCGCGAACCTGCAGACGCGGGTCGCGGGCCGCGGCCACCTCAATGGCTACCTGATCCTGCGCGACCAGCTCGGCACGCCGGTGTGGCTGATCGAGCTCGAGATTCCGCGCACGGCGTACGCGCAGGCCACGCGCACCACTCTTTACCAGACGATCCTGCTCGGCCTGCTGATCGGCGGCTTCACGCTCGTCGCGTTGCTGCTCGTGGCGCGCTCGCGCCGGCTCAGCGAGGACCGGCTTTCGCTCGAGTCGCGTTATCGCGCCATCATCGAACAGGCACAGGATGGGCTGCTGGTCGCCGACGCGCGCACGGGCGAGATCGTCGACGCGAACCCGGCCGTGCAGCAGCAGCTCGGCTTCACGCTGGAAGAGCTGCGCGGCCGCTCGATCCTCTCCGTGCTGCGCGGACCGAACGATTCGCAGGATCCCGTCATCGCGACGCTCGCGCGCGTCGAGCCGTCCCGCGGAATCGAACTCGTGCAATGGCTCAAGGACGGCCGGCAGATGGACGTCGAAGTGAGCTGCGTGCCCATCGAATCGAGCGACCGGCGCCTCGTGTCCTATCTCATGCGCGACCTGTCGGAGCGAAAGAAGGCGCAGACCCAGTTGCTCGCCAACCAGCAGCGACTCGACAAGCTCGCGAATCACGATCATCTCACCGGCCTCCCGAATCGCATGTTCCTGCAGGCGCACCTGCCGGAGGCGCTGGCGAGCTGCCGCGACTCGGGCCAGATGCTCGCGGTGCTGTTCCTCGACCTCGATCGCTTCAAGCACATCAATGACTCGCGCGGTCATGAAGTCGGCGACAAGCTGCTGCAGGAGATCGCCAAGCGCGTGCGCGCGGCGGTGCGTCCCTCGGACATCGTCGTCCGCATGGGAGGCGACGAGTTCGTCGTGGTCTTGCACAGGGTGGGCGCTCCGGACGAGGTCGCCATCGCGGCGACGCGCATCAACGAAGTGCTGTCGGCGCCCGTGATGATCGACGGACGCGCCCTGGTCGCGACCGTGAGTATCGGCGTGAGCATGTTTCCGCGCGACGGCGCGACGATGGTCGAGCTGCTCAAGCACTCGGACACGGCCATGTACCAGGCGAAGGACATGGGCCGGAACAACTTCCAGGTCTTCAGTCCGCAGATGGACCGCATTCTCAAGGAGCGCGTGACCATCGAGACCAGCCTGCGCACCGCGCTCAAGCTCAACCAGTTCGACGTGCACTACCAGCCGATCATCGACATCCACTCGCGGCGCGTCGCGGGTCTCGAGGCGCTGCTGCGCTGGAAGCATCCGTCGCAGGGCTACGTGTCGCCCGAGCGATTCATCGAAGTGGCCGAGGAGACCGGACTCATCATCCCGATCGGCCAGTTCGTGCTCGACCGCCTCGTGCAGGACATCGCCGCCTGGCGCGACAAGGACGCGCACCTCGTCCCGGTGAGCATGAACGTATCCGCCGTGCAGCTCGAGCGCACCAAGCTGCGCGAGCTGATCCAGCTCGCGATGAGCAAACACCGGATCGGACCGCAGCTCATCGCGCTCGAGCTCACCGAAGGCTCGCTGTTCGAGAACCGCTCGGGCGAGTTCCGCGAAGACGCTTTGGCCGCGCTGCGCGACCTGGGCGTCAAGATCGCCATCGACGATTTCGGGACGGGTTATTCCTCGTTGTCCTACCTCAAGCGCTGGCGCGTCGACTCGCTCAAGATCGACCGCAGCTTCGTGCGTGACATCGCCACGGATCCTTCGGATCACGCGATCGTGAGCGCGATCATCGCGATGGCGAGGAGTCTGAACATCCAGGTCGTCGCCGAGGGCATCGAGACCTGGCAGCAACTCGAGATCCTGCGCACGATGGGCTGCAATCTCGCGCAGGGCTTCCTGTTCGCGCGGCCGTGCACCGCGGCCGAGGCGTTGCGCTATCTACGCGTCGACAGCATCGACCTGCTCGAGAACGACTGGCACAACGGCAATACGTTTGCCGAGACGGGTTAGGACCCGTCAGAGCTTCCGGACGGCGCGTGAAGTCTGGAATACTCCGCGCTGGATCAGCGGAGGATTCATGGCGCGAGTCGGGTGGTTCGTACTGGTTTGTTGCGGCTTCGTACCGGCGAATGCGGAAGACTGGACCGGCCGGGAAACACTGAACGCCACGCTGTGGATGCAGCGCGCCACGGAATATCGCGTCATCTCCCAGCAGGTCTATCGCCAGGCGACCGAACGGATCGCGGCGCCCGCGCCGGGCAGCGCCGCGCTCGAGCAGGCCGGCGTGCCCGAAGAAACGCTTGCGCGGCTGCCACCCGCGGTCGTGCTGGACCTCGACGAAACCGTACTCGACAACTCCGTCTACCAGGCACGCCTGCTGCGCGACCGCGCGAATTTCGATCCGGTCACCTGGGGCGAATGGGTCAAGGCCGGCGAGGCCGAGGCGATTCCCGGCGCGCGCGAGTTCATCGCGGCGGCACGACGGCTCGGACACACGGTGTTCTACATCTCAAACCGGGACTGCTCGGCGCCCGCGCCGACCGCCGACGACAAGTGTCCGGCGAAGACGGCGACGATGCGCAATCTCGTCGCGCTCGGAATCGATCCGGCGCCCGATCCGGATCGCATGCTGCTGCGGGGCGAGCGGCCCGAATGGTCCGCCAAGACCGCGCGGCGCGCCTTCGTCGCGGCAAACTACCGCATCGTCGCGATGGTCGGCGACGACATCGGAGATTTCGTCGAGCCGCGCGTCTACATCGGAGACCGCGCGCGCCTCGAACCCCGTTTCGGATCGAGCTGGTTCCTGCTGCCGAACCCGATCTACGGCTCGTGGACCACGCCATTCGGCTCGCTCGAGCAGAAATACGCCGGGCTGCGCACGGAGAGCCCCGCGCTCGCGTTGCCCGGCATCGTTCCATGGTCGGGCGATCCGGAGCGCGTGCGCATCGCGACCTGGAACATCGAATACCTCATGACGCCGCAAACGCACCTCGCGCTGCGAGCGGACTGCGCCCAGGACGGCGGCAGGGTGGGCGGCGACGATCGCACGTTGCCCTGCGCGATCACGAAGCGGGAACCGCGTACCGACGAAGATTTCGCCGCGCTGCGCGAGACCGCGGCCCGGCTGCGCGCCGACATCATCGCGTTGCAGGAAGTAGATGGACCCGAGGCCGCGGCCCAGGTGTTCCCGGGCTACGACTTCTGTTTCTCGACGCGCGCGCACACGCAGAAGAACGGCTTCGCCGTGCGGCGCGGGCTGCCGTTCCGATGCGAGGCGGAGTACGCAGCGCTGTCGCTCGACGACGCCGTGCGACGCGGTGTCGTGGCGACGTTTTTTCCCGGAACCCGCAACGAATTCACGCTGATGTCGGTGCACCTCAAGTCGGGCTGCCCTGCCGGCCTGCTGACCGCACCCGGCCGCAACTGTGACCTGCTTTCCAGACAGGTGCCGCCGCTCGAAGCCTGGATCGACGCGCAGGCCAGCGCGGGGAGGCGATTCGGCGTGCTCGGCGATTTCAATCGCCGCTTCTCGCTCGAAAAAGGTCCGGCGCGTGATCGCGAAGGACGGCAGCTGAACGTCTACGCGGAAATCGCCGACGGCGAGCCCGCGGCGGCGCGTCTCACGGACGTCACCGCGCGCCGCAGGTTCGTCCCGTGTACCCGGGACAGCGAATGGCGCGAGTACATCGACACGATCCTGCTCGGCCGCGATCTCGGGCAGAGCATCGCGAAGAACTCGTTCGTGCGCGTCGTCTTCAGCGAGGAGACGGCGAAGGGCCGCTGGCTGTCGGATCACTGCCCGGTGGGCATCGATCTGCGCCTGCGGTGATGTCCATCCACACCAGCCGGTGATCCGAGCTCGGCGGCGGGCTGCCCCACACCAGCCGCGCGTGCGCATCGTCCGATGCCGGCCAGAAGACGCCCTGGGCGCACACCGTGAGATTCGCGGACGGCAGTAGATAGTCGACGCGCAGGTTGCCGGCGACGCGATCGTTGAAGTCGGCGGTGTCGCTGTCGCGACCGCGGTGACCGAGGTTCGCACCGCCCTGGATATTCGATGCCTCGAACGCGCCCGCGCTGACGGGCACGTGTCCGCCCGAGACGCGCGGGTGCGCGATCAGTGCGCGGATGGCCTCGTGCCGGCTGTCGCCGTCGAGCGGATCCGAGTTGAGATCGCCCATGATGATGAACGCCTGGCCGGCGAAGCCACCGCGTTTGCCCGCGTCGTCGCGGATGTGGCGCGCGTCGCGGCCGCCCGATAGATAGTCCTTCCAGAAGCGGATCTCGTCGTGGTTGCGCAGGCCGTTGCGGTCTTCGGGGCCGTCGAAGGCGGGTGGCGTCGGGTGGCTCGCGAGCAGGTGCAGCGTGATTCCGCCGGAACGCACCGGGCCGACGCGTACCGGGACGTCCCAGTGACTCTTCGAGCTCAGTGGCAGGATCGCGAGCTCCTCGACGGAGTACCAGTCGGCCGGCGCCGGAGTCTCGGGCCGATCGGGCAGCAGGGCACCGGGCATGTCGCGCCACAGGAATGTGCGGAACGTGCGCACGCGCTCGCGATCGATCGGAAACCTGGACAACACGACCATGCCGTACTGGCCCGGGAACGCGCCGAACCCGAGCGCGTCCGCGCCGCCGCCGATCTTGCCATCGTTGTCGAGATCGAATCCGGAAGGAATGCCGGTGTTCGATTCCGCGAAGTACGAGTACTCGAATTCGATGGGCGCCGGGCCCGCATCCGCGCGCGATAGATAGTTGGCCTGGAAATCGCGCAACGCGGCGCCGTCGGCGTCGTAGTCGAACTCCTGCAACAGCAGGATGTCGGGGCGCACGATGCGGATGATCGTAGCGACCGCGCGGATCTGCGGGTCGTCGGGAGTCGAAACGGCCCGGCGTAATCCGCCTTCGGTATCGCGATTCAGGCTCGCGTTGCACGTCGCGACGCGGATCGTCGGGGGTGTGGAGGGCGGTGCGGCGGGGGGGGGGGGGGGCGGGGGGCGCCCCGCGCC
>JAEZCR010000291.1 GCA_023433465.1 Pseudomonadota bacterium
GCCAGCCCCTGAAGGGCGCGCGCATCGCGGGCTCGCTGCACATGACGATCCAGACCGCGATGCTCATCGAGACGCTGCAGGCGCTCGGCGCGCAGGTGCGCTGGGCCTCGTGCAACATCTACTCGACGCAGGATCACGCGGCCGCGGCCATTGCCGTGCGCGGCACCCCGGTGTTCGCCAAGAAGGGCGAAACGCTCAAGGAATACTGGGAGTACACCCACAAGATCTTCGAGTGGCCTGGTGAGCAAGCCAACATGATCCTCGACGACGGCGGCGACGCGACGTTGCTGCTGCATCTCGGCACCAAGGCCGAGAAGGATCAGGGCGTCATCGCGAATCCGACCAGCGAGGAGGAGATCGAGCTGTTCAACTCGATCAAGGCCACGTTGAAGCGCGATCCGAAGTGGTATTCCACGCGCCTCAAGCAGATCAAGGGCGTGACGGAAGAGACCACCACCGGCGTGCATCGCCTGTACGACATGCACAAGAAGGGCGAACTCGCGTTCCCCGCGATCAACGTCAACGACTCGGTAACCAAGAGCAAGTTCGACAACCTGTACGGCTGCCGCGAGTCGCTCGTGGACGCCATCAAGCGCGCCACCGACGTGATGGGCGCGGGCAAGATCGCCGTGGTCGCCGGTTACGGCGACGTCGGCAAGGGCTCGGCCCAGGCGCTGCGTGCGCTGTCGGCGCAGGTGTGGGTGACGGAGATCGATCCGATCAACGCGCTGCAGGCCGCGATGGAAGGCTTCCGTGTCGTGACGATGGAGTACGCGGCCGACAAGGCCGACATCTTCGTGACCGCCACGGGCAACTTCCACGTGATCACGCACGACCACATGAAGGCAATGAAGCACAACGCCATCGTGTGCAACATCGGCCACTTCGACAACGAGATCGACGTCGCGTCGCTCTCGAAGTACCAGTGGGAAGAGATCAAGCCGCAGGTGGATCACGTGATCTTCCCTGACGGCAAACGCATCATCATGCTGGCGAAGGGCCGCCTCGTGAATCTGGGCTGCGGCACCGGCCACCCGAGCTACGTGATGAGCTCGAGCTTCGCCAACCAGACGATCGCGCAGATCGAACTGTTCACGCAGTCGGCGAAATACCCGCTCGGCGTGTACGTGCTGCCGAAGCATCTCGACGAGAAGGTGGCGCGCCTGCAGCTGAAGACGCTCAACGCGCAGCTCACCACGCTCACCGACCAGCAGGCCAAGTACATCGGCGTCAGCAAGGACGGCCCGTACAAGGCGGACCACTACCGTTATTGATCGACTAATCAACTGCAAGAAAAGGTCTCCGTGACTGCAAAGATCCTTGACGGCAAGGCCGTCGCAGCGAAAGAGAGACAGAGGTCGGCGGCGCGAGCCGCCGACTTCGTTTCGAAATTCGGAAGAGCGCCCGGCCTCGCGGTCGTGAAGGTCGGCGAAGACCCGGCCTCCGCGGTCTACGTGCGCAACAAGCGCAAGGCCTGCGAGGAGTGCGGCATCGCCTCGTTCGCCTACGACCTGCCGGCGACCACGTCGCGCGAGGAATTGCTCGCGTTGATCCAGCAGTTGAACCGCGACGATGCCGTCGACGGCATCCTGCTGCAGCTGCCGCTGCCGAACGGTCTCGACAGCACCGAGATCATGGACACGATCGACCCGGCTAAGGACGTCGACGGGTTCCACCCGACGAACACCGGGTTGTTAGCCCAGAAACGCCCGGGCCTGCGGCCGTGCACGCCGTGGGGCGTGATCCGGCTCGTGAAGGAATACGACCTCGATCTCGTCGGCCTGCGCGCCGTCGTGGTCGGCGCCTCGAACATCGTGGGGCGCCCGATGGCGCTCGAGCTGCTGCTCGCACGCTCGACGGTCACCGTCTGTCACACGGGCACGCGCGACCTGAAGGCGGAAGTCGAGCGCGCGGATCTCGTCGTCGCCGCCGTCGGAAAGCCGGCCTACATTCCAGGTATATGGATTCGTGATGGTGCGATCGTGATCGATGTCGGAATCAACCGCCTGCCCGACGGAAAGCTCGCCGGTGACGTGGAATTCGCGACGGCGGCTCAGCGCGCCTCGTGGATCACGCCCGTTCCGGGCGGCGTGGGGCCGATGACGATCGCGATGCTGCTGTCGAATACGGTGGACGCCGCGATCGCGAGAAAGTCCGTCAAGGACACATAACACCCTCCGTCGAGTGCCTTACGGGCGCGGGTGTAAACTCGGCCCATGAAGAGCCAGGCTCATCGCACCGTCGAGATCGACGCCCTGCGCGATGCGGGTGACGTGCGGCGCGACGACGCCATCGCCGTCGAGGAGCCGCTCGAAATCCGCCTCATGCGCGACGGCCTGCCCGAGGCCGACGAAAATGGCGGCACGGGCCGCTCCATCGTGGTGACCATGCGCACGCCGGGACACGACGCGGAGCTCGCCGTCGGCTTCCTGTACGGCGAGGGCTTGTTGCGCGAGTCGCGCGACGTCGTCTCCACCGGATACTGCGGCCCGACCGGCAACATCCTGCGCGTCACGGTGCGCGCCGACCTGCCGCTCGATCTCGCGCACCTCCAGCGCAATTTCCATTCGACCTCGAGCTGCGGTGTCTGCGGCAAGGCGTCCATCGAGGCCGTCACGGCCAGCGCCGGGACGCGACGCGTCGCGCCCGGGCCGGTAGTTAGTGAGGCGGTGCTGCGCGCGTTGCCCGACCGCTTGCGCGCCTCGCAGCGCGAGTTCGCCGAAACGGGCGGCATGCACGCGGTGGGGCTGTTCACGGCGGCGGGCGAGCTGATCGCGAGCCGCGAGGACGTCGGCCGTCACAACGCGATGGACAAACTCGTCGGCATGTCCCTCATGGAGGGCAGCCTCCCGTGGGCCGACCGCATCGTGCTGCTGTCGGGCCGCGCGAGTTTCGAGCTCGTGCAGAAGGCCATGATGGCGGGCGTCGCCCTCGTTGCCGCGATAGGCGCGCCTTCGACACTCGCAGTCGAGTTGGCGGAGTCCGCCGGCATCACACTGGCGGCTTTCCTGCGCCCCGGGGGATGCAACGTTTATTGTCATCCGCAACGCGTGCGCTCGATGCGGAGCAAATCATGACGATCGAAAACGAGCAGCCGGTTCCAGGCCGCGCCAGCGACACGGTGAAGGGCAGCGTCGCGAACGCGGTGAAGCGCTTCGCCGCGGAGCCCGGCCCGCTGCTCGAGATCCTGCACGCCGTGCAGGACGACCTTGGCTGTGTGCCGGCCGACGCGGTGCCGCTCATCGCCGATGCGCTGAACCTCTCGCGCGCCGAAGTGCACGGCGTCGTGAGTTTCTATCATCACTTCCGCGAGCGGGCGCCAGGACATTACGTCGTGCAGGTGTGTCGTGCCGAAGCCTGCCAGTCGATGAACGTGGAGGCGGTGGAGCGCCGCGCGCGCGAGCTGCTCGGACTCGACTACGGTCAAACCACCGCGGACGGCCGCGTCACGCTCGAGGCGGTCTACTGCCTCGGCAACTGCGCGTGCGCGCCGTCGCTCATGGTCAATGGCGAACTGCACGGGCGCGTGACGCCCGAGCGCGTGGGCGAGCTCGCGCGCGAGTGGGGAGTGCGCTCGTGAGCACTCCGGTCACTGTTTACGTTCCGGGAGACGCGAGCGCGTTGTCGCTCGGCGCGGAGTCGGTCGCGCGTGCGATCGAGGCGGAAGCGGGCAAGCGCGGCGCGGCGGTGCGCGTCGTTCGCAATGGCTCGCGCGGGCTGTTCTGGCTCGAGCCGCTGGTCGAAGTGGTCACGCCGACGGGTCGAGTCGCATACGGGCCGGTGCGCACGAGCGACGTCGGCGCGCTCCTCGACGCGGGCATGCTCGAAGGCGGCGCCCATCCGCTGCGCCACGGCGACATCGCCGCGCATCCCTGGCTGACGACGCAGCAGCGGCTGACCTCGGCGCGCGTCGGCGTCATCGATCCCACCGACATCGACGATTACATCGCGCAGGGCGGCTACGCCGGCCTCGCGAACGCGCTGACGATGCCGCCGTCCGAAGTCGTGAAGGTGGTAACCGACTCCGGCCTGCGGGGTCGCGGCGGCGCGGCGTTTCCCACGGGCATCAAGTGGAAAACCGTCCTCGACCAGGTTGCCCCGCAGAAATACATCGCCTGCAACGCGGACGAGGGCGACTCGGGTACGTTCGCCGACCGCATGCTCATGGAAGGCGATCCGTTCTCGCTGATCGAAGGAATGACCATCGCGGGGCTCGCGGTGGGCGCGACGCGCGGCTACATCTATCTACGCGTGGAATACCCCCACGCGGCGCGCGCGCTCGCGAAGGCGATCTCGGTGGCGCGCTCGCGCGGATACCTGGGCGAAAACGTGCGCGGCAGCGGCAGGTCGTTCGACATCGCGGTGCGGCTCGGCGCCGGCGCGTACATCTGCGGCGAAGAAACGTCGATGCTCGAGAGCCTGGAGGGGCGCCGCGGCGAAGTGCGCGTGCGTCCGCCATTGCCCGCGGTCAAGGGTCTGTTCGGACAGCCGACGGTGGTGAACAACGTCGTGACGCTCGCGACCGTACCCGTGGTGCTCGCGCGCGGCGCGCAGTTCTACCGCGACTTCGGCATGGGCAGATCGCGTGGCACGATCCCGCTGCAGCTCGCGGGCAACGTGAAGCGCGGCGGGTTGATCGAGCGTGCGTTCGGGCTCACGGTGCGCGAGCTGGTGTACGACTACGGCGGCGGTTCCGCCACCGGGCGGCCGGTGCGCGCCGTGCAGATCGGCGGTCCGCTCGGCGCCTATCTACCGGAATCCGCTTTCGACACACCGCTCGACTATGAGGCGCTCGCGTCGCGCGACGCGCTGCTCGGGCACGGCGGGGTCGTGGTGTTCGACGACGGCGTCGACATGGCGCGCATGGCGCGTTACGCACTCGAGTTCTGCGCGGTCGAATCCTGCGGCAAGTGCACGCCTTGCCGCATCGGCTCGACGCGCGGCGTCGAGCTCGTCGATCGCATCATCGCGCGGCGTGCGACGCCCTCGGGCGCGAACGGCGCGCAGGCCACGGACCTCGCGCTGCTCGACGAGCTCTGCGACACGATGCTCAACGGCTCGTTGTGCGGCCTCGGCGGCATGACGCCGTTCCCCGTGCGCAGCGCCCTGAAGCATTTCCGGGAGGACTTTGTGACTGGGGACTGATTTATTTATCGACGATGTCTTTCATCGTCGATAAATAAATCTGTCCCCGATTTCGGAGACGACCATGTACGCGAAGGACTATCACGATCTCGGAACTCCGCCCGCGAATGGCGAGGCGGTCACGCTCGAAATCGACGGCGCAACGGTCACCGTGCCGGCGGGGACGTCGATCATGCGCGCGGCGGCGCTCGCCGACGCGGACATTCCGAAGCTGTGCGCCACGGACACGCTGAAGCACTTCGGCTCCTGCCGCGTGTGCCTGGTCGAAATCGAAGGCCGCAAGGGATTTCCCGCCTCGTGCACCACCGAGGTCGCGGCGGGCATGAAGGTGCACACGCAGAGCGAGGCGCTGACGAAGACGCGCCGTGGCGTGCTCGAACTCTACGTCTCCGAGCACCCGATGGGCAGCTGCCCGGACTCGAGCCGCTGCGAGCTCGAACATCTAGCCCAGGAACACGGCATCGAGCAGTCGCGCTTCGCGGGTCCAACTACCGCCCGCCACGTCCACACGCCGAAGCCGGTCGACGCGAGCAATCCGTACTTCCGCTTCGACAACGACCTGTGCATCGTCTGTTCGCGCTGCGTGCGCGCGTGCGAGGAGCAGCAGGGCACTTTCGCGCTGACCATCGAGGGCCGGGGCCTCGAATCGCGCGTCGCGGCCTCACAGCAGCAACCTTTCCTCGAATCCGAGTGCGTATCCTGCGGCGCCTGCGTCGAGGCGTGTCCGACCGGCGCGCTCATGGAGAAGTCCGTGCTCGCCGCGGGCCTGCCGCAGCAGGCCGTCACCACGACTTGCGCCTATTGCGGCGTCGGCTGCTC
>JAEZCR010000014.1 GCA_023433465.1 Pseudomonadota bacterium
AAGGAGTTGTCGGGTATGTAGCGCCGCGGGGGACAGACTCTATGTCTGTCCCCTCGCCTCGACCCGGGGACGGACTTCAAGTCCGTCCCCTCATCTTTCCTGACTACTCCCGCGCGGTGACCTCGAACCTCACGCGCAGGTCGTCCAGCACCACGAGCGTCCCGAGCGCGACCGCGAACGGCTTGAGTCCGAGGTCGGACTGCTTGAGCGGAAATTCGCCGCGCGCAATGAGCTGACCATCGGATCGTTCGACTTCGACCGGCACGCGCACCAGCCGGGCCTGATCCTTGATCGTGATCTCCACGCCGGCCTCGAACGCCGTCGCGGTCGGCGCGACGTCCATCGCGCGCAGCCGGATGGTCGGGTAACGCGCCGCATCGAGCAGCGCTTCCGAGATCAGGTTGTTGCGTGTGCCTTCGCGCGCGCTTTGCGGAACGCCCGGCGGAAAATCCGGCCCCGCCTGCTCGCGCAGCGCGGGCTCGTCTATGGTGAGCTGGTCCACGGGGAAGCTGATGTCGAAGCGCGTCTGCAGCAGGTCGTCCGTCACGTGGACGACTCCCTCGAGATGGCGCGATGCGATGACGTGGTTGTGTCCGAGCCGCGCCATCGCGCCGCCCCGGTATGCGAATACCTGGAGCAGGGACTCCTCCGGAACGACATGGTATTCCCGGGCTCCAGGGAACGGCGCTCCCGGCTCGGTCATTGGTACTGCCTCGGGCGCGGGCGCCTTCGCGGGAGGGCTTGTCTGACACGAGGCGAGCCCCAATAGCGTGAGGCCCGCGAGCAGGACACGAAAAACGTTCAAACTGCCTCCCGGGAACTTGTTGCGCGACTGGCAGGTACTCATGCCCGATCGTCCTGATTTTGACCGCGGGGTTTTACGTGGATAGCTTACAGACATGACGTTTCGTAACACGACGGTCGCATGGGGTTCCTTGTCCAAGGCGCTGCATTGGCTGATCGTGCTGCTGATCATCAACCAGTGGGTGATCATCAGTCGCGCGGAAAACCTGCCTCGCGGCCCCGCGTTGATCGAAGCGCTCGCGTGGCACAAGTCGTTCGGCATCACGATCCTCGCGCTCGCGGTCATCCGGCTCGTATGGCGGTGGCTGAACCCGACGCCGGACCTGACTACCGTCACCAGGCCGTGGGAACGCCACCTCGCACGCGTTTCGCACTTCGTGCTGTACGCGCTGCTGTTCGCGATTCCGCTCACGGGCTGGATGATGTCATCCGCGCGCAATTTTCCGGTGAGCTGGTTCAGGTTGGTCCAACTACCCGATCTCGTGGAGCCTTCGCAATCGGCGTACGAACTGCTGCACTCGCTGCATGGCCAGCTCAACGTCGCGCTGGCCGCGGTGGCGTTGCTGCACATCGCTGGTGCGCTCAAACACCACTTCATCGACAGGAACGACGTCCTCAGGCGGATGTTGCCGTTCACGGGACCGAAATGAGGCTCATGACAAACTACCTCGCGGCGCTCGGCGCCAGTTTCATCGCGTCCGGCGCGTGGGCGGCGGAGCCCGGCAAGAGCCCGGATCCGGCGACAATGCCGCAGTACCGCAGCGGGGCAGCCAGCACGCTGACGTTCACATTCGACCAGGCGGGCGCGGCGAGCCAGGGCAAGTTCGGGCAGTTCACGGTCGAGATGGCCTACGATCCAAAGAAACTCGCGCGCAGCTCGATGAAGGTGATCGTGCAGGTCGCCTCACTCGACACGCAGGACAAGGATCGCGACGCGACGCTCGCGAGCGAAGAGTTGATGGATGCCAGGCAGTTTCCGACGGCGGTCTACGTTGCGAGCTCGTTCGCTCCCGGCGCGGGCGGAAAGGTGGAAGCCGTGGGCAAACTCACGTTGCGCGGCGTCACGCGTGAACTGCGGATCCCGCTCACGATCAAGCCCGCGGCCGTCGGGCTCGAATTGAGCGGCGCGACGTCCATCAACCGGCTGGACTATGGCGTCGGCCAGGGTGAGTGGAAATCGACCGAATGGGTCGGCAACACCGTCAAGCTCGAGTACAAGGTCGCGCTGAACAAGGCAGCCGTGGGCGGCTGATGGGTGCGTTCAACTCCATGAGGCGCGTGTGGATAGGCGTTGCGCTCGCGGTCTTCGTCCTCGCGTTCCATCCGGCCTGGACGGGCAGCATCAGCTGGTGGCTCCCGGGCATCTCGCTCACGATCGCGCTCGTGTTGCTGGTCGAGCCGCTGGTCCTCACCTGGGAAGTGCGCAGGCGCGGCGAGGAATTGCAGATCACGGACGAAGGCATCATGCGCAAGCTGCCGCGTGGCGGCAGCGAATACGTCCGCTGGAGCGAGTTGCGCGAGGTTTCGATCGTCGTCACTCCCGGGGGCGAGTACGCCGAGGAATATTTCTACGTGCTCGTGGGAACGGGCACGTCGGGCGTGCTCGTCGGCCAGCGCCTCGCGGCCCGGCACGACCTGGTCTCGCACCTCGCCAAACTACCCGGGTACAACCATTCGAACATCATGTCGGCGCTGGGATCGCCCGTGAACCAGCGCTTCGTCGTGTGGCGCGCCGCGGCGCTCGAAGGCGAAGCCACCGTGCTGCCGGCGGATCGCATAGGGGGCAGCCCCCGTTTCCTGGCAAAAGGGGACAGCCCTGCCGCTGATACGGATAAATCTCGTCTGCACTGACTGGAGGGCTGTCCCCTATCAGTACGGGCTGCCGTCCTTGTGCGTGAACACCACGGCGCCGTTCACGCGCTCGAACTTCAGATCGACGTCCGAGTACACCGCCAGATCGCGGGGATCGCGGTTGCTGACCTCGAGATAGATGGCGGGCTGGTTGGATCGATTGACGAGCTGATGTCCGTCGCCGGTCTTGCCCTCCGCCGCGGCCGGAAAGCCCGCGCACGTGCCCGCGGTCAGGACCTGCTCGCCCGCGTCCGTGATCAACACGACTTCGCCTGAAAGCACGTAGATGAATTCGTCCTCGTAGGTGTGCCAGTGGCGCATGGACGATTCCTTGCCGGGCGGGAGCACGGTGTGATTGATGCCGATCTTCGTCAGACCGAGCGCATCACCGAGCCCGCGCTTCTCGCGCGGCAAGCAGCGGGAACGATAGGGCTCCGGATAGCCGCTGCCGGTGCGCGGCGTGAGCGACATGGGTTCGAGCGCGGGTTTTTTCAGACTCATATGCATTGACCCTCACGACATCGCAGGTAGTGTAGCGGCATGCCGCAGATGTTTGATGATGTCGGGGAGATCGTCGAGGAAGCGCTGCGGCGCGTGGGCAAACGCGTGGTGCTGGCGCTGCCGCTCGGCATCGGCAAACCGAACCTGATCGTCAACGAGTTTTTCCGCCGCGCGCGAGCCGATGCCGGACTCGACCTCACCATCATGACGGCGCTGTCCCTGCGCAAACCCACGGGTTCGAGCGACCTCGAGCGCCGTTTCGTCGAGCCGCTGGCCGCGCGCATCTTCGGCAACTATCCGGAGCTCGACTATCTCGAAGCCGTGCGCCGCGACGAGGTGCCGCCGAACGTGCGCGTCATCGAGTTCTTCTTCGAGCCGGGATCGCTGCTGGGTTCGCGGCACGCGCAATCGCACTACCTCTCGGCAAACTACACGCACGTGGCGCGCGACACGCTCGCGCGCGGCGTCAACGTCATCGCGCACGTGGTCGCAAAACGCACGATCGGCGGCGCCACCGAGATCAGCCTCGGCAGCAATCCCGACGTCACGATCGATCTCATGCCGGAGCTCGCGAAACTGCGCGCGGCGGGCACGCCGCTGGTCGTGCTCGGCCAGGTGCATCGCGAGATGCCGTTCATGCTGGGCGCGGCCAACGTCGGCGCAGGCGCCTTCGATCTGCTGCTCGACCATTCACGCTACGACCACGACTTGTTCGCGCCGCCCAATCCGGCGCTCTCGACGGTCGATCACGCGATCGGGCTGCACGCGAGCGCGCTGGTGCGCGATGGCGGGACGCTGCAGATCGGCATTGGCGAGCTCGGCGACTCCATCGTCTACTCGCTGCTGCTGCGGCACCAGCAGAACGACGCCTGGCGCCGCGCCCTCGCCGATGCGGGCACCGAACGCGGTGCCGGGCTCATCGATGCCGTCGGCGGGCGCGCGCCGTTCGCGACCGGCCTGTTCGGCGCCACGGAGATGTTCGTCGACCAGATGCTGGACCTGTACCGCGCCGGCATCCTGCGCCGCCGGACCTACGACTATCTACCGCTGCAGCGCGCGCTCGCGGCCAACGGCTCGAGTCCACGCGTCGACGCCGGCCTGCTCGACGGACTGCTGGCCGCGCTGCTGCACGAAAGGAAGGACGCGGTGCTCGGCGCGGACGACGTCGCCGCGCTCCGGCATGCGGGAGTTCTGCGCGGCGAAACGCGCTTCGCGGACGGCGTCATCATCTCGCCCGACGGCGCACGCATCGGCACGGACCTCGCGGACACGAAGGTCCGCGCGGCGCTCGCGCGCGAGTGCCTCGGGCTCGAGCTGCAGAACGGCACGGTCATGCACGCGGGATTCCTGCTCGGGCCGCGCTCGTTCTACGCGGCGCTCGGCGCGCTGGCCGAGTCGGAGCGCCGGCTCTTCGACATGCGGGGCGTGGGGTTCATCAACCAGCTCGACGGCGAGGATTACGCTTTACGCGTCGCGCAGCGTTCGCACGCGCGCTTCGTCAACACGACGATGATGCTGACGACCCTGGGTGCGGCCGTTTCCGACGGGCTCGCCGATGGCCGCGTGGTCTCGGGAGTCGGCGGACAGCACAACTTCGTCTCGATGGCGCACGCATTGCCGGGCGCCCGTTCCGTGTTGTGCGTGCGCGCGACGCGCCGCAAGGACGGCAAGCTCCAGTCGAACGTCGTCACGGGCTACGGTCACGTCACGATTCCGCGCCACCTGCGCGACATCGCGGTCACCGAGTACGGCATCGCCGACCTGCGCGGCCGCACCGACGCCGAATGCATCGCCGCGATGATCAACATCGCCGACTCGCGCTTCCAGGACCAACTACTGACCGCGGCGAAGCGCGCCAACAAGATCGATTCGGGTTACCGCGTACCGGAGCAGTTCCGCCACAACACGCGCGAGCGCCTCGAAGAATCGTTCGCCGCGCAGCGGCGCGCAGGCCTGTTCTCCGAGTATCCCTTCGGCACGGATCTCACCCGCGAGGAGATCGATCTCGCGCGCGCCCTGCGCTGGCTGAAGGAAAACACCGCGACTCCCGGCGCGAAGGCGATGGCAATCGCACGTTCATTCTTCGTTCGCGGAACCGACGAAGAACTCGCCTACCTGGACAGGTTGCGCCTGGGTGAGCCGGAAAACTGGCGTGAAAGCGTGACCGCCGACCTGGTCGTGCTGGCGCTGAAGAAAACCGCGCGCGAGCGCGCGGCTACTTCGCGAACAGCCGCGCAGGATCCTTGAACGCCTTGAACTCGAGCGCGTTGCCCGACGGGTCGTACAGGAACATCGTCGCCTGCTCGCCCACCTGACCCGCGAATCGGATGCCGGGCTCGATCTCGAAACGCGTGCCCAGGCCGCGCAGTCGCTCGGCGAGCGCATGCCAGCTATCCCATTCCATGACGATGCCGAAGTGCGGCACGGGCACGTCGTGCCCGTCGACTTCATTGTGATGAACGTGCTTGTGTCGGGTGGGGTCGAGGTGTGCGACCACCTGGTGGCCGAAAAAATCGAAATCCACCCACTCGGAGCTGCTGCGCCCCTCGGGACAACCGAACACCCCACCGTAGAAACCGCGAGCCGCTTCGAGATCGTGAACCGGAATGGCTAGATGGAACGGCTGTGGCATCAACGATGGACTTAGAAAATCTGGGCGGCGACCTGCAGCAGAATGACTGCAACGCAAAGCGCCTTCGTGCACTTCTCGATCATGACCTGCTCCCTCGACTAACGACCTTCCCACCACTCATCGCGCGCGCGCACGGCGAGATCGGGATGATCGGAAAACAATCCTGTGACACCGGCGTCGAGCAGCGCGTGGATTTCCGATGCAAGGTCACCCTTCGCCGCGACGTCGTCGGACGATCTTAAAACAACTGGCAGGAATTCGTTCTCCGCCCGCAACGTCCAGGGGTGCACGCCCAAGCCTACGGCCCGGGCGCGTCGGGCGAGGCCGGTATCCTGCGCCCGGCCGCTGGCATAGTTCACGATCATGGCCTTGTGCGGCCCGATTGCGTCGACATACGCCGCCATCTCCCGCAATCCAGCATCGCTCATGAGGTCGAGATACGAGCGCTTGTCGCCCGCTTCCACGAAGTCGGCCGGCTGCCCGTTGGGCGAGACGAGTTGCACCAGCGGCAGATCCGTGCGGCGGCGCAGCATCCTGAGATTGGCGACCTCGAAGGACTGGATGCAGATGGGATCGCTGCGCTTCGAGTAGCCGTGTCGGCGGAGCGAGTCGAGCATCGCGTCGTCGAAATGCAGCCCCAGCTTCGCGAAATGGGTCGGGTGCTTCGTTTCCGGATACACGCCGATGCGCGGCGGCGGAGGCAGACCCGCGGCACGTGCATTGGCCGCGCGTTGCGCATCGGCGGCGGCCACGAGATCCAGAACCTCGTCGAACGTCGGGATCTGAAATACGCCGTCGTAGCGCGTATTGGCGCGGCGCAGCTCCGGTAGCCGCTCGCGCGCGCGCAGGGATTTCAGCTCGGCGAGCGTGAAATCCTCCGTGAACCAGCCGGTGATCGATTCGCCGTCGATGATTTTCGTCGCACGCCGGGCCGCGTACTCGGGGCGCGAGGCGACATCCGTCGTGCCGCCGATTTCGTTCTCGTGGCGGGCGAGCAGGACACCGTCCTTCGAGATCACGAGATCGGGTTCGACGTAGTCCGCACCCTGCTGGATGGCGATGAAATACCCGGCGAGCGTGTGTTCGGGCACGTACCCGCTGGCCCCGCGGTGCGCTATGACAAATGGCCGGGGGTCCGCGGCGCGTCCGCTCTCGGTCATGAGAACTGTGCCCACGAACGCCAATGCGACGTAACGCCAGAATGCCCTGCGATGCCGAGTCTGCTTGCGCTTGGACATCGACCGTCTCGTTCCAGCTGGGGAGTAGCGCCCATGAAAACCGTTGTCGTCTGCCTGGTCGGCAGGATGGCCCGCTGCATGCGGAAGCTCAAGTCACGTGATGCGGCTTGTTTCGCGACGAGCCTTGCCATGGGCTTCGCGCTCGCGGGTTGTGCCGGCGATCCCGAGCCCGTGGTCATGGGACAGCCCACGACCCTCGCGCCGCTCAACGATTACTGCGCCGTCGCGCAGAAGGAAATCGCGTCGTCGCGCGTGCCCGCGCGCAACGTGCTCATGAACGATTACCAGACCTTCACGCGGGCGACGCCCTCGATCAATCCGCTCGAAACGATGCAATTCGTCGGTTATGCGGACCCGCAGCGCCTCAAGGCGCGGATGATTTCCTGCAAGCTGCACAGCCCCGAGCGGATCCGGGCCGAATATGGCGCCACGGCGGCCGGCGAAGCCTCGAGCTGCGCGCGCATCAACCGTCGCACGCTCGACGCGGTGATGGCCTCGCTCACCGACCGACAGAAAAAGAAAATGCCGTTCCAGGGCACCATCGGCGTGATGCTCGAGCCCGACCTGGTCGCGAGCAGCGAAAACGAATGGCTCGAAGCCTTCACGATGGTGGAAACCGACGCCGGCGGCACGCTGCGCATTCGGGCCAAGTCGCTTCGGGCGCGCGGCCTCACGGCGGTGCGCAACAAGTCCACCACGGCTTCGGGACAGTATTGCCACCTGATCGCACCCGATTACCTCAAGCGCATCCTTACAGGTGAAGTGCAGCTGCCGCGGGCTGAGTTCCCCGAGCGCGCACGGTCCGCCAGCCGGTGACGAAGGGCTGATAAGCTCGGTCGCGTGTCGACCGTCGCAGCCCCCTATTCCCGCCCCGAAGAGCTCGCGCACTCCCTGACCGCGGGCCTCGGCATCGTCGCCTGCGCGTTCGCGATTCCGTGGCTCGTCCGGGTCGCATTCCCCGATCCCTGGCGACTGACGACCGCGCTGGTGTTCGGACTCAGCGCGCTCGCGATGTTCGTGACGTCCGTGATCTATCACGCCGCGCGCGATCCGGCGCGCAAGCTCTCCCTGCGCAAGCTGGATCATTCGGCTATCTATCTACTGATCGCGGGCACCTACACGCCGATCGCGCTCGTGGCGATGGAACGTGCCTGGGGTTGGGCGCTGTTCGCGACGGTCTGGATAATCGCGGTGTTTGGCATCGTCGCGAAGACGACGGTGGGGTTCCGATTCCCCAAGCTCTCGGTCGCGTTGTATCTCGCGATGGGATGGATCGCGGTGATCGCGATCAAGCCGATGATCGCCGCGCTCAGCCCGTTCGAGCTCGTGTGGATCGCCGCCGGCGGAATCCTCTACACGGCGGGCGTCCCGTTCTACGTGTGGAAGACGCGCCGCTACACGCACGCGGTGTGGCACCTGTTCGTGCTCGGCGGCGTCGCCTGCCATTTCGTTGCGGTGCTCAGCGTGGTCACGACGCCGGCCGCCTGAGCCGGGTTACTTCTTGCGGGCCGCTTTTTTCCTGGCGGCCATGCGCGCCGGTTTCTTCACCGTCTTGCCAGCCGTCTTCCGAGCGGACTTCTTCGCGGTTTTCTTCGCCGCGTTCCTGGCGACCTTTTTACCGGTGGTCTTCTTTGCGGGCTTCGGCGCCGATTTCTTCGCCGGCTTTCGGGCTGACTTCGCGGCGACCTTGCGCACGGGCGCCGCGGCGGGCGTGCCTTCCGAGCCACGCAATTGCTCGATGATGGCCGGGTTCTCCAGCGTCGACAGATCCTGCGCGATGTCCTCATTGCGGGCGATCGCGCGCAGCAGGCGGCGCATGATCTTGCCGGAACGGGTCTTCGGCAGGTTGTCCGCGAAGCGGACGTCGTCGGGGCGCGCGATGGCGCCCAACTGCTCCGACACCCAGTCGCGCAGGATCTTCGTGAACGATACCGCGGCCTCGCCGGTCGGCCGGTCTCCGCGCAGTACCACGTACGCGAATACCGACTCGCCCTTGATGTCATGCGGCTTGCCGACCACGGCGGCCTCGGCGACTTTCGGATGCGCCACCAGCGCCGACTCGATCTCCATCGTACCCAGGCGGTGTCCCGCGACGTTCAGCACGTCGTCGATGCGCCCCATGATCCAGAAGTAGCCGTCCTTGTCGCGGTGCGCGGAGTCACCCGCGACGTAGTAGCGGTTCTGGAAGGTTTCCCAGTAGGTACTGATGTAACGGTCGTTGTCGCCCCAGATCGTGCGCAACATCGATGGCCAGGGCTTGCGTATCACGAGATAGCCACCCGCATCCGCGCCCTGCACTTCGTCGCCGCGCGCATCGACGATCGTCGCGTCGATGCCGGGCAGCGGCTGAGTGCACGAGCCCGGCTTCGTCGCGGTGGCGCCGGGCAGCGGCGAAATCATGATGGCCCCGGTTTCCGTCTGCCACCACGTGTCGACGATCGGGCAGCGGCCGCGGCCGATGTTCTCCTGGTACCACATCCACGCCTCGGGATTGATCGGCTCGCCCACGGAGCCCAGCAACCGCAGCTTGGTCAGGTCGTAGCGGGCCGGCACGTCGTCGCCCAGCTTCATGAGCGCGCGGATCGCGGTCGGCGCGGTGTAGAAGATCGTGACACCCTGCGATTCGCAGATCTGCCAGAACCGTCCCGGGTGCGGGTAGGTAGGCGCGCCCTCGTAGATCACGATCGTGGCGCCGGCCGCGAGCGGCCCGTAGGCGACGTAGCTGTGGCCGGTGACCCAGCCGATGTCGGCCGTGCACCAGAAGACGTCGCTGTCGTTGAGGTCGAACACCCACTTCGAGGTGAGCTTGGCGCCGAGCAGGAAGCCGGCGCTGGAATGCTGGATGCCTTTCGGCTTGCCGGTCGAGCCGGAGGTGTACAGCAGGAACAGCGGATGTTCGGCGTTGATCCACGTCGGTTCGCAGACCGGCGCCTGTCCTTCGATGACGTCGTGCCACCACAGGTCGCGGCCTTCGCGCATCACGATGTCCTGCTGCGTGCGCTTCAACACGATGACGTGGCGGATGCTCGGGCATCCCGAGGCGAGCGCCTTGTCCGCGGCATCCTTGAGGTCGATGGTCTTGCCGACGCGCCAGCCGCCGTCCGCGGTGATCAGCACCGTCGCGCCCGCATCCTCGATGCGATCCTTGAGCGACATCGCGGAGAATCCGCCGAACACGACCGAGTGGATGGCTCCGATGCGCGCGCACGCGTGCATCGCAACGATGGCTTCCGGCGTCATCGGCATGTAGATGACCACGCGGTCGCCCTGCTTCACGCCGAGCGACGTCAGGGCGTTCGCGAACCGGCAGACATCCGCGTGCAGCTCGCGATAGGACACGTGGCGAACGTCGCCCGGCTCGCCGACGAATGTCACCGCGGTCTTGTGGCCGCGCTCCTCCAGGTGGACGTCGAGGCAGTTGTACGAGACATTGAGCTCACCGTCCGTGAACCAGCGGTAGTTGGGCGCGTGCGATTCGTCGAGGGTCACCGAGAAAGGCTTGTGCCAGCGCAATTCCGACTGCGCGTGACGGGCCCAGAAGCCCTTGTAGTTGCTGGCGGCCTCGGCGCGCATCTTTTCGATGTCCGCCGCCTTGAGCCGTGATTTTTCGACGAATTCCCGCGAGGGGGCGAAGAGCCGTTCTTCCACGAGAACGGATTTGATGTTTTGGCTGTTCACGGCCGCGAAGTGTAAACCGAAACACCGGCTCGTCAGTCTCAAAGGCCTTGGCGGAACAATCCCGGGGGATGAACATGAATTCGAAGATCTGCCTGATGTTATTGGCCCTCGGGCCCGCCACGGCATTCGCCTGGGGCAATGAGTGCAGTTTTCGTGCGGATCGCGCGGGCGGCGTCGACGCGAAAGGGGTCGAAAAGGTCATCCTGCGCGCGGGGGCCGGCGACCTGAAGGTGATCGGAAGGTCCGATGCCGTTCGCATCGAGGCGCGCGGAATCGCGTGCGCGAGCAAACAGGAATTGCTCGATGCCGCGCGGCTCACCGTGCGCCGAGAGGGCAACGTCGTGTTGATCGAGACGTCTTTGCCGCAGGACGAACCGAACAGCCTGCCGCTCATCGATGGACACGCGTACATCGAGCTGGGAGTCGCACTGCCCACGACCATCGCGGTCGAGGCGGTCGACTCGAGTGGCGAGGCCTCCTTCGAGAATCTCAAGTCGCTGCAATTCCAGGACAGTTCAGGCGATATCGAGATCGAACGGGTCGCCGAACTCGTCGATGTCACCGACAGTTCCGGGGAACTGGAAGTCGAAGGCGCGGGCAGCGTCCGCGTGCGCGACAGTTCGGGCGACATCGAAATCGAAGACGTGCGCGGTGACGTCGAAGTCACCTCGGACAGCTCAGGCGATGTCTACATCAGTGAAGTCACCGGCGGCGTGCGAATCCTGCAGGACAGCTCCGGCGGCATCCGCGTCGAGGATGTGAAGGGCAGCGTGGTCGTCGAGCAGGACAGCTCCGGCGACATCCACGTGGCGCGCGTGGGCGGCGACTTCACCGTGAACAACGACAGCTCCGGGAGCATCGAACACGAGGCCGTGCGCGGCGCCGTGCACATGCCCGCGAACAAGCGCGGAAGGGACGAGGACGTCGAACGTTAAGCCGCCGCGAGCAGCGGCAGCAGCGCCAGCCGCTCGGCCTGCTTGCGTAGCAGCGGGCCGAAGTTGTGGCGGTCGAAGAATGCCGTGAGTCCGGTCATGTCCGGCGCGCGCCGCGTGAGCTCGCGATGCGAGATTTCCCACGGCATGTCGCAGGCGATCTCGGTGAGGCGGCGGGCCAGGAACGCCGCCTCGCGATGCTCGAGCAGCTTGGCGGCAAGCTTGCCCGCGCCGCGGACCGGGATCGCCGCGACCTGGTCGAGGTTGTCGTAGAGCTCCTCGAGCGATGCGAATTCGCGCATGAGCGCCGCGGCGGTCTTCGCGCCGACGCCGGGCACGCCGCGGATGTTGTCGACGCTGTCACCCATCAGCGCGAGGAAATCCGCGAAGCGCTCGGGCGCGACGCCGAACCGCTCTTCGATCTCGTGATAGCGGTAGTGAGCGTTGTCGCTGTAATCCCAGTACACGTCGCCGGCGCGGATGAGTTGCGCGAAGTCCTTGTCGCGCGTCACGAGCGTGGCCGGCAAGCCCTCGCGACGACAGCGCGTCATCAACGTTCCGACGATGTCGTCGGCTTCGTACTCGGCGTGGCCGAACGCGGGGATGCCGGCGTGATGGCAGAACTCGCGGCAGCGTTCGAACTGGAGCTTGAGGTCCTCCGGCGGCGGCTCGCGATTCGCCTTGTACGCGGGGTAGATTCGGTTGCGGAAGGAAGTCGACAGGCTCTCGTCGAAAGCGACGGCCATGTAGTGCGGCTTCACACGCTCGACGAGATCGCCGAGAAAGCGGGCGAAGCCGAAGGTCGCGTGCGCGGGGAATCCATCGCGGTCGATCATGTCCGGCGGCATGGAGTAATAGGCCCGGAACACGTAGACCGAGGCGTCGATGAGGTAGATCACGCGCGCATGATAATCGCAGCCGGCGCGGGCGGCATTTCCTGCGGAGGAACCGCTTCAGGCCACCCGGCCCATCCCGCTGCCGGTGATCAGCGAGGATTCCGTTTCGAGGTCGTAGCCCGATTCGACCCGCTGTAGTGCCGCGTCCACCATCGACGCGAACAACTCCGCGGTCTCGCGCAGCGTCTGGGTCGCGAGGCCGAGATCGCGCGGGCGGCGGATGAGATGGCGGCAACACCGCGCGACGTGCTGATCGCGCAATTCGTCGTTGAGCGCGCCCGATTCGAGCGACGCGAGCGCGGTGGCCGGAACTCCGCCGCGTCGCGACGACTCGGCCCACAGCGGGTAGAACAGCCGCGGCATGCGCTCGAAGAACCAGAGATACCCGACCAGGCCCACCGTCGCGCGCTCCTGGAGCTGGTAGTGGGCGTAGGCCGTGATCGCGATGGTTTGCGGCAGCGGGGTCAGGGACACGCGGTCGAGAGAATGGATGCCGAGCGTGCGCAGATCTTCGAGAAAACATCCACCCTGGTCGAAGCCCAGCGCGGGGACGGACAAAAGGTCCTGCCAGGCGTACCGGTCATCCTGCGGGACGACGTCCGCGGCAACCTCGCACAGCCGGGAATGCACGTTGATGACATGCTGCACTTCGAGCAGCAGTTGCCGGTGGGTCGTTATGTCAGTCGGGGATTTCCGGAAGCGCTCGAGGATCCTCCCGAACGTCAGCGTGCGCGTCAGCATCTCGAATTCGTGGAGAAAAACGTCCGCGCTATTCATGACTTAGCCCATTCTGTGGTGGGTTTTTCTGGTTGCCCCTTAAGTAGTGTCACGAGTTCGGGGTTTCTCTCACCCTCCACTGTCATAACCAAAACTATTTTTAATCAAGGACTTGCTACAAACCCTGCCTCCTTTTCCCATTCGCGATTGCGGCGCGGCGTATGTGCCTGTAAACATTGACGTCGCGGCGTAGGGACGCGCGCACTTCGTGCACGGTCGCGGGATCGGTAAAAGTAAGAAATGTTCCGGCCAGGGTTCCTCGCTCGCTCCATCGGCTCGAAAGGGAGTCGCCTGCGCGCATTCGTGCTGGCGTGCGCCTTCTTGGTCGCGTCGTGCGGCGGCGTCTTCGAGTCACAGCCGCTGGTCGAATTTTCGACCGAGCTGCTCGTCCAGGGAGACCGGCCGCAGTCGCTCGCCCGGACCCTGCGGGCCGGCACCTATCTAGTCGAGGTCCGTGAGCGCGACATCGACCTGCGCGTGAAAATCGACTCGGACGAGCAGCACGTCGAGCTCGCCGACGCCTACCTGCGCCACGGATTACATCGCACGGTGATCACCGTCTCGCGCCCCCAGACGGTCCGCGTCACGCTCACGAGCGTCGATCAGCGCGACTGGCGCGCGCCGGCGGCGGTGCGCATCCTGCGGTGGCCCGAATCGTCGGGTGGCCAACGCGACGCACGCCTGCTGGGCTTCCTCGCGCTCGGCAAGGGTAACGAGTTCGTCGCGGGACCGGACACGACGAGCTGGCGCGCGGGCGTGCGTTCGCTGCGAGAGGCCGCGGAACACTTCGCCGTCGCTGGCGACATCCGATCGCTCGCGGAGACCGAGTACCAGCAGGGTAACGCCGAATTCAACCTGCTGTTCGATTACGACGCGGCCCGCAGGAGCGCCGAGCAGGCCTATTCGCATTTTTCAACCGTCGACGATGCACTCGGCGCGGCACGCGCGAGGCTGTTGCTGAGCCGGGCCGAGTTGAACCTCGTGGACGAGCAGAACGGCGTCAACATGTCTCGTCTGGCGGCAATCCGCGCGCGGACGGCCGAGCTGCAGAAGTTCTTCGATGCGAACAACGCGCCCTCCGACGCGATGGAGGCGATGAATATGGGCGCCAGGCCCGACGAGACCCTCGGGCGATACGACAAGATAGAAAAAACCTACCAGCTCGTCCTGGAGCGGGCGCGCGAGCGGGACGACAAGTTCTTCATAGCGGGAGCCACCCAGAATCTCGCCTACGTCGCGAACCGTAATGGTGACATCGCCAGGGCCGCGGCGATGTATGAAAGTGTATTGCCGCTCATCGAGCGCGACCGCAATCCGGACCTGCATGCGACCGTGACCGCGAATCTCGGCTTCGCGCTCATCGCGCTGGGCGAATTCGATCGCGCGCTGCTTCTCCAGAGCCGGGCGCTCGAAATGTTCAGCTCGCGCGGCGATGCCGCGCAAACCGCCCGCACGCTCGCCGCACTCGGCTCGATCCAGTTCCGCACCGGTGACGTGCAGCGTGCGCTGCAATCGTTGCGCAGCGCCCTGCCCCTGTTCGAAAACTCCGGTGACGTGGTCGGCCTTGCGTCGGCGCTGCGGCTCACTGGTAATGCGGCGGCGGAGCTCGATCAGCACGACCTCGCGCTCGAATACCTGCGTCGCGCCGAGCAACTCTCGCCGGTCGACGACATCACCGAACGTACGCGCGTGCTCATCGCCGGCGAGCTGCGCGAGCTCGGCAATCTGCGCGGCGCGGATGCGCTGCTCACCGATGTGCTGCGAACACGTAACGAACAGACGCGCGCGGATGCGCTCGCCGAACGCGCGCGTCTCAGGCAACGCCAGCATCGTCCGGCCGAAGCGCTCGCCGATCTGCGCGCGGCGGACGCGATCTATGCGCGGCTCAAGCTCGACTTCAATCGCATCGACACCAGCTCGGCACTCTCGCTCGCGTTGCTCGACGCGGGGGACCTGCGCGGAGCCGGCGCGGCGGCCGACACGGCGATCGCGATCGAGCGCCGGATCCGCGTGAAATCCGCCAACCCCGAGGTGCGCGCGCGCTTCCTCTCGGCGAGTTATGCGCCCTACGAAGCGCGGATCGAGGCCGATCTCGCGGGCGCCCAGGCCGGGGACAAGGACGCGTCGTGGAAGGCGTTCCGCACGGCGGAGGCCATTCGCGCCCGTTCGCTGGCGGACCGGCTCACGCATTCGGCGCGAATGCCCAACGCGCCGCGTGACGCCGAGAGTGAACAGCTGCGCGAGAAAATGACCGCGTTGCAGGTCGAGCTCGAACGGCGCACGCGCAAGGCCCGCTCGGACGACGAATCGATCCTTCGAATACGCCGCAAGATCGACGAGACCCGCGCGCAGCTCGAAGCGCGGTTCCTCGTGCTGCGGGGCGTGGAGGCCAGCGACGACCTCAGCATGCCCGCCGCGCGCGAGGTGGTGCAGGCCTTGCTTCCGCCCGACACCGCCGTGCTGGCCTATTTCGTGGGCGACCGCCGGTCCCATGCCTGGCTGCTGACTCGCGGTGACCTGCGTCATGCGTCGCTGCCGGGCCGACGCGCGCTCGAGGACATCGTCAACTCGTTCGTCGAGCTGCAGCGCGCCGGAGAGCACACATCATCGGAGGCCCCGATCGCATCGGTCGTGGGCACCCTTCTCAAGGGGGTGAACGCGAAACGCCTGCTGGTGCTGCCGGATGGTCCGCTGAATGGCATCCCGTTCGCGGCGCTGCCGCTGTCGGAGGGCAAATCGCGCGAGTTGCTCGTCGACCGGTACGTCGTGACCGCCGCGCCCTCGCTGGCGCTTGCGTTGCGCCCGAGCACGGCACCGTCGTCCGGCCCGCGGCGCGTCGCCGTCGTATCCGATCCCGTGTACACGCCGGACGACCGGCGCCTCACGGTCGCGATCAGCGATTCGTCTAACTACCGTGGCGAGGGCCCGGTCGGGAGACTCGCGAGACTGCCGTACTCCGCGATCGAGGCGCGCGCGGTGGTGCATGCCTTCGAGGGCGCGGACGTGATCGAGCTCGCCGGCTTCAATGCGACCGCGCGGCGGGTCATCGAGCTGCCCTCGAGCGAGCTCGACGTGCTGCACTTCGCGACGCACGCGGTCGCCCGCAAGGACGCTCCGGAACAGTCGGCGTTGTTCCTCAGCGAGTTCGCGGCCGATGGTTCGCCGCTGAAGCTAGACCGCCTGACCACCGAGGACATCGTGCGCAGCGGCCTGCGCGCCGACGTCGTGGTGTTGAGCGGCTGCGCCACGGGCGACGGGCGCGAGTTGCGCGGTGAAGGCGTGCTCGGACTGACGTATGGATTCCTCGCGAACGGCGCCAGCACCGTCGTCGCTTCTCTGTGGCCGGTCGAGGACGCCCTGACGGCGCGTTTCATGGAGGAGTTCTACACGGCCTATCGCGCGAGCGGGCGAGCCGCCGATGCGCTGCGGACGGCACAGCTTCGTACGCGCGGGTCCGGTTCGGATTCCGTCTGGTCGAGCTTCGTGGTGCGCGCCAACCGACTGCCCTGAGCGTTCTTCGGGCGGGCCGAATCTAACTACAGTGTTGCCTCTCTCCGCGACACGCGGTGGGTCTCGTCACGTTCTCGAGCCCGAAAGCCGAATCCCGCGGGCATTCTTATTAAGTGTCACGACATCGCGATTTCTCCCACCCATCCGGGCATTCTTTCGAAAATAATTCTCGCGGGGCGCTGCTACAAACCCTGCCTACAATATCCGCCGCGGATTGCGGCAGAATGCCCTTCGACTACGGACAAGGGCCCACTCGCCGGGGTCTTCCTCGCAAATCTCATGCGCGATCGCGTCGCCACGTATCTGGAGAACATCCCGCGCGCTCGCGCCATGAGAATCGTGTGCGCGTGCGTCGCGCTCGCGCTCGGCGCGTGCGCCAAGGATCCGCGCGCTGGTCTGGTTCCCGAACTTTCCAGGGACATCACGCTCGGCGGCGATGAACGTCCGCGAGTCGAACACGACCTCACCACCGGCGCCTGGCTGATCGAAGTACGCGAACGCGACATGGACCTGCGCGTCACCGTCGACGCAGGCGGGCGACGCGCCGAACTCAACGATCACGTGCCGCGTCACGGTCTGCACGCGTGGGTAGTTAGAGTGGTGGCGCCGACACGCCTCGCGGTCGAGCTCGAGAGCGCCGAACACCGGAAAATGACCGGCCACGGACTGGTCACGGTCTCGCGCTGGTCCGACTCCACCGGCGCGCCCGGCGAGCTCGAGCGCGGTTTCGCGGCGTACGGTCTCGCGGGTGAACAGATCGCGCTGAATACACCGGAGGCGAACACGCTCGCAGCCGACAAGCTGCACGAAGCCATTGCGCATTTCGAAGCCGCGCGCGATGACGCCGCGCACGCGCAGGGCCACTACTCCCTCGCGAATCTCCAATACCGTGGCCGATACGAATTCACCGCCGCCGTCAGGGCAACCGAAGCGGCCCGCGAGTCGTACGAATCCGGAGACGACACGCTCGGCGTCCAGAATTCCGAGACCCTGCGCGCGGCGGCCGAACTGGAGCTCGCCAAGGCGATGAATCCGGGCGAGCAACGCGCGGAGCAGTCGGCGTTGTACGAGACGGCGGATCGGCGGCTCGCGCGCGCCGCGGACTATTTCGCGGCGAATGCACAGCCGATCAGGGCCGCGTACGCGGTGAACATGCGCGGAATCCGTGCCCTGTACGTCGGGAACTACGAGGAGGCGGGCGAGTTCTTCACGCGCACCGTGGAGATGGCGCGGGCGAACCAGGACATCGGCGAACAGGCGAAGGCGCTCGCGAACCTGGCGTGGGTGCACAACCGGCTCGGATACATCGCGAAGGCCGCGGACGAGTACGAAGCCCTCCTGCCGATGATAGAGCGCGACCGTCAGCCGACGCATTACGCCGTGGCGCTGACCAACTATGGTTTCTGCCTGATAGCGCTCGGCGAATTCGATCGCGCGCTCGCGATGGATACCGAGGCCCTCGAGCTGTTCACCGCGAACGGCCAGAAAGCGGAGCGCGCCACCATGCTGGCCGCGCTCGCGAGTCTGCACCTGCGAATCGGCGACAACGCGCGTGCGCTCGAAACCGCGCGCGTCGCGGTCGCGGAGCTCGCGCAGGTGGGTGACATCCCGGTCCAGGCGAGCACACTGCGGATTGCCGGCAACGCCGCGGCGGCGCTCGATCGACATGACGACGCGCTCGACTACCTGCGCAAGTCGACCGCCATAGACGGCAACAAGAACAGTGTCGCCCGCACACGCGTGCTCATCGCGCGCGAGCTGCGCAGTCTCGGCGACCTGCAGGCCGCGCAGGGCGAACTCGATCTCGCGGCCGCCTCGACCAACGCGCTCGTGCAGGCCGAAGCGCTCGAGGAGCGCGCGCGCCTGCAGCTTGCGAAGCGCGATACCAGCGCGGCGATCGCGACATTGCGCGCGGCCGACGCGCGGTTCGCCGAGCTCGGTCTCGAGTTCAATCGCATCGAGACCAGCACCGCGCTGTCGCGCGCGCTGCTTGCGGCGGGGAAAACGCGCGAGGCCGCCGCGGCGGCGGACGAGGCCGTCAAGATCGCCAACCGCATTCGCGCCGGCTCTGCGAACCCGGAATGGCGCGCGCGGTTCCTGTCGGCCCGCTACGCACCCTACGAGGCGCGGATCGCCGCCGACTTCGCCGATGCCGGCGATGCGGAACGCGCGTGGCGCGCTTTCCGGCGCGCCGAGGAAATACACGGGCGTTCGCTCGCCGACGAACTCGCGCACGATGCCCGACATCGCGTCCGTGCGTCCGACCCGGAACAGGAGGAGTTGCGGGCGAAGCTGACGGCGCAGCAGTTGCGCCTCGAGACCCGCATGCAGCGGCAGGACATCGACGACCACGACACCGTCGAATTGCGGCGTGCGATAGAAGAGACACGCGCCCGGATCGACGCCGGTCGCGAATCGATTGCCGTCAACGCCTCGTCCCTGCCCTCGTCGATGTCACAGGTGCAGGCCAGGCTGCCGGCGAATGTCGCAGTGCTGGCCTATTTCGTCGGAGACGCCGAGTCGCACGGCTGGCTGCTGACGCGACGCAGCCTGCGTCACGCGGCGCTGCCGGGGCGCGCCCAGCTGCAACGCGCGATCGATGCCGCCGTGGCCGCGCAGCGTGCCGGGAGGTCTCACGATCCGGCCGAGCGCGCGCTCGCGGCAATGTTGCTGAACACGCTGCTCGACGACCTGCGCGAAACGCGCCTGCTCGTGATTCCCGATGGTCCGCTCAACGATGTCGCGTTCGCGGCACTGTCACTTCCCGGATCCGACGAGATGCTCGTGGATCGGGTCGTGCTCGGATACGCGCCGTCGCTGGCACTCGCGATGTCGGCTCCCCATCGCACGCCAGAAACCGCGAATCGAGTCGCGGTGGTGTCGGACCCCGTGTACGCCCCGGATGATCGCAGGCTGCAACTCGCGGCCGACGGAACGCCCAAGATCTTCCGCGGTCAGCGCCCGCCCTCCACGACGAATCTCACGCGCCTGCCCTATTCGGCGCTGGAGGCGCGCGCGGTCGTGAAGGCCATCGGCGACGAGGACACGATCCAGCTTTCCGGGTTCGACGCGACCACTGAAAGGGTGCTGCAACTGCCGGCCGGCGAGCTCGCCGTGCTGCATTTCGCGACTCACGCGGTCGCGCGCAATGACTCGCCCGACCAGTCGGCTCTCTACCTGAGTGAATACGCCGCGGATGGCAGCTTGCGCTCCGACGCCCGGCTCACGGCCGGTGACATCGCCCGGACCGGCCTGCGGGCCAACGTCGTGGTGTTGTCGGGCTGCGCGACCGGCGACGGCGGCAAGCTGCGCGGTGAAGGCGTACTCGGGCTCACGTACGGCTTCCTCGCCAACGGTTCGAGATCGGTCGTCGCCGCGCTGTGGCCCATCGAGGACGCGGCGACCGCGCGCTTCATGGACGAGTTCTATCGCGCGTACCGCGCGTCCGGGCGCGCGGCGGATGCGCTGCGCACCGCGCAACTTCGCTCGCGTGGCGTCACCACGTCGGCGGTCTGGTCCAGTTTCGTCGTGCGGGCCAACGGATTCCCGTGAAGCCCGCGGGCGTTTGGTCGATCAAATCCAGAGATACAAGAGGAGTCGCTCATGTTCAGGAAACTTCGGCAGGGGGTTCAGAGACGCGGTGTCGCGGCAGGAGCAGCGATGCTCGCGGTCGCGGCATTAGCGATGGCAGCCGATGGGGTGGATGACGCGCTTTCCGGTTGGGTCGGGCGTGAATTCACGATCCACTCGTCCAACATCAACGAGTCGATTCCGGTCGGCGGGAAGCTCACGTTCATCTACGACTCGGACGAGGACGTAGTGCGCGTCTGCACGCGCATGGGGCCTAACCAGAGCCGCGCATGGCGCAGCGACTTCGCGACGCCCTGCAGCGTCACGCTCAGGTTCACCCGCGGGCAGCGCTACTGCACTGTCGACGATGTGAACACCGGCAATGCGGAAGTGCTCTCCGCCTGTCACCGCCTTCGCAGTCGCGAAGTGGCCATGAAGCCGTCGACGCGTGGCGCGGTCGAGGTGCAGGACATGCTCGTCTTCCTGGTGGAGAGCCCGCCGGGATCGAAGAGCAAGCACATGATCTCCATCCTGGTGGACACGCCGGCGCGAGTGACCGTCGACGGCCACGCATTGGGCGGCGATTGATAAAGCGTGAGCCAGCGCGGCGATCCGGTACGAGACTGCTGTCGTTCACGACAGCGGCATCGCTCGCCGCATCGTTCGCGCTGGCCGCAACCCCACAGCTGTGTCGAAACGAAGCGGCGTGGAGCGATATCAGGGCACCCGCTGCCCTCACCGAATACCTGGCGTCACTCGGCAATGAGGCGTTCGACCTGCGCGCCGTGTGCAGCCGATGGGCGGGAACGTTTTCCCGCCGCCACCGCGCGTTCGCGGATGGCATCCGAAAGGTCGACACGCAACCCGCGCGTTTCATTCTTTTCCCCAGTGCCGCGACCGACGTCGCCGGACTGGCCCATTGGCTCTCCCGCACTGGCGGCGTGCGTGAAGTGGAAGTCGCGCAGCGCTTCGTCGTGGCCAAGTTCAATCGCCGCGTCTCCGCGACGCGTTTGCGCGAGCTGATCGACGCACCGCAGGTCGAGTACGCCGAGCCCGACTGCGACGGCCCGGATTTCATGACGACGTCCATGGCGAAGATGCCGGAGACGACGCCACGCTGCTGGTTGCGCAGCGCACGCCCGACGTTTCCGAACGATCCGTGCATGGAAGAGTTGTGGGGTCACCAGCTCATCGGGTGGGACTCCAAGGTTGCCGCGTCATCCCTGCCGAGACTGGTCGCCGTGCTCGATTCAGGTATCGACGCGACCCACGAAGATCTGGCGCGCAATATCGTGATGCCGCTGAGCCTGCAGGAGCCCGCGCGCTCCGAAGGGATGCAGCTCAACCGGTTGTGCGCGACCAGCGGCCGCTGCAATCCGCACGGCACGGAAATGGCCGGCACGATCGGCGGCCGGATGGACAATGGCATCGGGGTCGCGGGCGTTGCGCCGAACAGCCAGCTGCTACCCATCGTGATCAGCAAGGTCGACAGCCGCATGCTCGGGCGGCTCTCGACCATCGCGGAAGGCATCGACGCGGCGGTGCTCGACGACGTCGACGTAATCAACATCAGCGCCAAGTGGCCCGTGGACAGCCGCGCGATTTCCGAGTCGGTACGCGCCGCCGTCACGGAGGGCAACGGCAGGCGGCGTCTGCTCGTGACCGGCTACGCAACCAGCCTCGACTACGACGACAGCGTGCGCGAGTACTTCCCCTCTCAGTACCGGTGTCTGCCCGGGGTGCTGGCGGCGGTGCCCACCGATATGCGGGGGCACGAATTGTTCAATCCGCCCGCCCGGCCAAATGCGAACGACGGCAGGATTCAGGCACCCGGCGTGGACATCGTCGTGACAACGACAGAGAATTCCGAGCGTGGCTATGCCCTGTCCGAATCCGCCGGAGCTTCGAGCGCCGCGGCCTATGTTTCCGGGGCCGTAGCGCTAGTCTGGGGCAGCCCGCCGCTGAACACGTGCGACGCCCAGGAAATTAAGCAATTGCTGTTCTGCAGGAGCAAGCTCAGCAAGACAACTCGGTATCCATGGGTTCATGTCAATTTCCTCCGAGAGCTCTCCGACATCGATCCCGGTGCTGATTGCCGCGCCGCGATGGAGGCGCTCGGGTGCGGCTAACTACCAACATGTTCCGGGTGCCGCGTGAGCACCCTTTCCCAGGATGAAATCGAACGCATCGTCGCCGCCGCGCTGACGGGCGACCGCGCCGCCGAATCGCAGATGCTCCGGGCGCTGCGGCCCGGCGTGCTTTCCGTACTGCGTTACGGCGCATTTCATCGCTGGATCGACGCCGAGGACCTCACCCAGGAGACGCTGCAAATCGTCGTCGAGCGCGTGCGGGCCGCGACCATAGACGATCCTCGCAAGGTGTTCGCGTTCGCCGCGGCCACCGCGCGCAACCTCGCGCTCAACGCGGCGCGCAAGATGCTGCGCCAGCAGACCGTGGTCGATTCGGAGCTCATCGATGAGCTCGCGCAGAACCTCGGTATGGAACAGAGCGATTTGTCCGATTCGGACGATCGCCACCTCGCCCAGGCGGTCGTGGCACTGCTCGACGAGCTGCCCGCGGAGCGCGATCGGCAGCTGCTCATGCGCTTCTATCTAGATGGGACCGACAAGCAGGTCCTGTGCCGCGAGCTCGGGCTTTCCCCTAAGCACTTCGACCGTGTCCTGTTGCGCGCGCGAACACGTTTGCGCGCGATCATCGAGCGGCGGGCCCCGCACCTGGCATTGGTGCCGCGCATCACGGCGATTTTGTTGCCGGTCGGCATCTCTTTCACGTTTTTGGGTGAGAGTTTTTGGCTCCTGGTGACACAACTCACTCAATGAAGCCCTTTGACCGACAGTCTTTCGAAGAGCAGCGCCGCCTGGTTTCGCGTTATGTCGCAGGGGATCTGTCGAGATCCGAATGCGCCGAATTCGAAGCGTGGCTGATCGCCTCCCCCGAGCTTGCCGCCGAAGTCGAGATGGAGCGGCGAATGCGCCGCGGCATGGCGAGCGCGGCCCGCCGCGGGTGGCTCAGGCGGGATGCGGTCCAGCACCGCACCTCGAGCCAGCGCTGGCGTTACGCCGTCGCCGCGGGATTGGTGGGCGCCTTCGCGCTCGGCTTCTCGATGCTGTCGCCGCGTCCCGGCATCCAGGCGGATCTGCCGCTGGCCGACGCGATTTCGAAGCCCACGATCCTGGCGCGCGTCGTGCGGCTCGGGTCGATCCGTAGTCTCGGCACAGCCCCGGACATCATCGTCGCGCCCCATGATGCGCCGGCCAGCCTGGTCGTCGAACCGGATGTGGTCATCCTCACCTGCGAGGACGGCTCGATCGAGCTCGAATGCTCCAACGGAGCCGCGCCCGACTCACCGCAATACGCCGAGTACGAGCTCGACGTCGTGAGCCGTCGCGGCTCGGCGCTGGCCTGGCGTTCCTCGCGGCAGGCGCCGGGGGAACATCAGAAGCTGTCGTTTGCGATCCCGAATCCCGCCGGCCTCGGCGCGGGTGACTACGACCTGCTGGTGCGCGGTCATTCCGCGGATCACGAGGAAGTCGTGGCCCGCTTCTGGCTGCGCGTGAATTAGCGGCGCGGCTCGAGCAGCCGCATCCCTCCGTCCGTCCGGACGACTAACTAGCTCAGGTATCTCTTGATGCGCGCGTGCAGCGGCGAATGCCGCGGGAAGTGCGCGCGCAGGTATTCCATCTGGTCGGCGAGCACGCGCCGACCCTTCAGGAAGATGTACTCGGCGTAGGTCGGCGTGAACGGCACGGCGATGAGCTGCATCTTCGCCTGCTCGGGCGTGCGCGACGCCTTGAGGTTGTTGCAGCGCCGGCACGCAGCAACGACATTGGTCCACACGTCGCGTCCACCCTGCGAGAACGGCCGGATGTGATCGCGCGACAGCTCCTTCACCGGGAAACGTTGCGCGCAGTACAGGCAGAAATGCGCGTCGCGCCGGAACAGGGTCTGGTTGTTGAGCGGCGGAACGTAGTCGTGCCGCGTGTTGCCCGGGTTGCCGGTGTGTCCCACGGTCGCGACGATGGAATTGACCTCGAGCACGGTGCGCAGGCCGCTGCGCGCGCTCACGCCGCCGTAAAGCTTGAACAGGGGACTGCCACAGGTATAGGCGACCTGCTCCTGGTGATAGAGCCGTGCCGCTTCCTTGTAATCGATCCATTCGAGGGGCATGCCCGACACGTCTGTTCGGAGCACGAGCTGGGAGAGCGCGCGACCGACGTCACCCGCGATGAGGAGCAGATCATTGCCGAGGCCGTGATCCGCTTTATCCAGATCGATGCCCAACATTGTGCATGTAAGATAATCCAGCGGTGTGCGAGAATTCAACGTCGCAACACATTCATTTAACACGGGAAAAAGAGGCCATTGGCGGCATTGCCACCGGCCCCACCCAAAAAAGGGATAGCGGGAGTCCATACAAATGCCGATCACGATTGGCGCGCTGCGCGAGAGCGCGCCCGGTGAAACTCGCGTCGCACTCGTTCCCGAGGTCGTCGACAAGCTGATTGCCGCGGGCGCCCGCGTGTTGCTGGAGCCTGGGGCCGGAACCCGGGCGCAATTCCCCGACGCGCTCTACAAGAAGGGCGAATGGGCGGGTAGTTCGT
>JAEZCR010000046.1 GCA_023433465.1 Pseudomonadota bacterium
TCATGCGCATCTTCGGCGATCCGAATCGCACGAAGAAATGGCTGGCGATGGCCGGCATGAAGGAAGGCGAGGTCATCGAGAGCGGCATGCTCACGCGCCAGATCGAGAAGGCGCAGCGCAAGGTCGAGGCGCACAACTTCGACGTGCGCAAGCAGCTGCTCACGTTCGACGACGTCGCGAACGATCAGCGCAAGGTCATTTACCAGCAGCGCACCGAGCTCATGGGCGCGGAAAACCTCGCCGATGCCGTGCGCGGCATCCGCGCCGAAGTGGTCGCGGGCATCCTCGACCAGCACATGCCCTCGAACGTGAGCCACGAGGAGTGGGATCTGGCGGGCCTCGCGCAGGCGATCCAGAAGAATTTCGCGACGCAGATCGACCCGGTGCAGTGGCTCAAGGAGAAGCCGGACCTCGAGGAGTCGGAGCTGCGCGCGCGTGTCGTCGCCGCCGTCGACGAGATGTACGACGCGAAGGTCGAGCGCATCGGCCGCGATCAGAACGGCAAGCTGATCATGCGGCACGTCGAGAAAGACATCATGTTGCGCGTGCTCGATCAGCAGTGGCGCGATCACCTGGGCGCGATGGACTACCTGCGCCAGGGCATTCATCTTCGCGGCTACGCGCAGAAGGATTACCGCTTCGAGTACAAGCGCGAGGCGTTCGAACTTTTCGCCGCGATGCTCGATCGCATCAAGTTCGACACCGTGACGATCCTCTCCTCGCTCGACGTGCAGGTGAAGACGCCCGAGCAGCTCGAGCGCGAGGAAGAAGCGCGCCGCGAACGGCTCAACCGCGCGCTGCAGTTGCAGCACGCCGAGGCCGCCTCGCTTTCGCAGCTCGGTGGCGCGGGCGAAGAGCAGCCGCCGCCCGGCGCGCGTGCGCCGCAGCAGTTTCCGCCGCCGATCGAACCGCAGCGTCCCGTGCGCGTGGCGCCGAAGGTCGGCCGCAACCAGCCCTGCCCCTGCGGCAGTGGCAAGAAGTTCAAGAACTGCCACGGCGTCCTCGAAGGCGTGGAATAGGGGGCAGCCCCCGTTTCCTGGCAAAAGGGGTCAGCCCTCATGCCCGTTGGTATGAACGTAAAGCCGCGACTGCGCGTGGTCGCGGGAGCGATTATCGATTCGAACAAGCGCGTACTCATCGCGGAGCGTCCCGCCGGCAAACACATGGCGGGTTGGTGGGAATTTCCCGGCGGAAAGGTCGGGACCGATGAGACGGACGCGCAGGCACTCGAGCGCGAATTGCGCGAGGAACTGGGCGTCGAGACCCGCGTGCACCGCCAGATCACGACGATGGCTCACGAGTATCCGGACCGCATCGTCGACCTCGTCTTGCTGCACGCCTCGATCCTCAGCGGCGAGCCGCGCGGCCTCGATGGCCAGCAATTGAAGTGGGTGGATTGTCAGTCCCTCGGCGGTGAGCGCCTCCTGCCGGCCGACCTGCCGCTCATCCCGGCCCTTCAGGCGTTATCATCCCGACACGACGTGCTCTCGAGCTCGTCCCCCTCAACCTGAAACGGTGAATTCGATGGCCGGCGAGCAACAACAACTTCCCGAAATCAAACTCGACGCGACACAGCTTTATCGCGAAGAGATCTTCACGGATCGCAAGGCCGGCACCCTGCGACGGCTGATGCCCGTGAAGAGCGACGGCAGCGACGACTCCTCGCGCCCGGTCCTGTACTCCGGCCAGACCCAACTACTCACGCCGGCCGGCGTGCTGCCGCTCGCGTTCGAGCTCGAAGCGACCTCGCTCGAGGACGCCTGCAACAAGTTCCCCGAAGCCGTGAAGGTCGCGATCGAGCAGGCGATCGAAGAGGCACGCGAGATGCGCCGTGAGGCCGCGTCGCGCATCGTCGTCCCGGAGGCGGGCGGCACGATGGGCGGGCCGGCGGGCGGCGGCCGCATCAAGCTATAGGGGGCAGCCCCCGTTTCCTAGCAAAAGGGGTCAGCCCTCTCAGCGCTTTCGCCGCGGCCGACCAAGGGGAGCGAGCGACTGTTCCAGCCCATCTCGCTTCGCGGCGGCTTCTGCCCAGTCCGGCGAACCGAAAGGGCGCTGCCGATTGATGGACTCGCGGACCGCATGCAGCTCCGCCGCGGTCATCGGCTGGTTCACGAATTCCTTCCACCACTTTGGCAGTTCGACGGGAGAAGGCGTCAATGCGAAAGGTGACTCATTCGAGTCCCTCCACTTGAGACTGCCCCACCGCCAATCCTCGGCGCGCTCAACCAGCTTTGCCCGCAGCGCATTGCGCTCGACGTAACGAAGCACGGTCAGGAGATGATGGTCCTCCTGGATCAAGCTCGCCTTGAAGCGCCCCTGCCAGAGCCGTCCGGTCGTCCCGTACTTCCGATGATGCCTCCGGACGTGCGTCGTGAAGAGCCAGCTGATCCACGACGCAAGATCCTTGTCGGTTGACGGCCTTACTACCAGATGCAGGTGGTTGGGCATCAGACACACCGCAATCAATGGCAGTTCGACACGCTGCTGCGCCTCGCGCATGTAGCCGACGAACGCGTCGTAATCGGCGGCACTATGGAACAGGCGCGCCTTCTGGTTCCCGCGATTGATGACGTGGTAACACTCGTTTGCGCAGATCGTTCGAGGTGGCCGGGGCATGCCTCACGTTAATACGCGCCACGAACTGAGGGGCGCGACAAAAATCCCGTGAAGGCGCGAAAACGGATCAGGGCTCAGGGTAGGGCTGACCCCTTTTGCTGGGAAACGGGGGCTGCCCCCAATTCGCGGTCGAAGAAACGCACGATGTTCGCGTGCGCGTGCCAGCCGGTGGCGTTCTGGCGGATGAGGCCGTGTTTGCCGCCAGGGTAGGTCATCAGGTCGAACGGTTTCTGCAGATCCTGCAGCGTCTTCATGAGCGCGGTGCTGTGCGCGAACAGCACGTTGTCGTCGGCCATGCCGTGTACGAGCAGCAGCGGGCGCCGCAGGTCCTTCGCGTACGTGAGCACGTTGCTCGCCGTGTAGCCGGCGGGATTCAGCTCCGGGGTAGATAGATAACGCTCGGTGTAGTGCGTGTCGTACAGCGCCCAGTCGGTCACGGGCGCGCCCGCGACGCCGGCGGCGAACGCGTCCGGCTGCTGCATGAGGCACATGAGCGTCATGTAGCCGCCGTAACTCCAGCCGAACATTCCGATCCGCGACGCATCGACGAAGGGCAGTCCGCGCAGGTACTCGACCCCGCGAAGCTGGTCCTGCACTTCCACGCCGCCCATGCGCAGACCGAGCGCGGTCTCGAACTTCGCGCCGCGCAGGCCGGTGCCGCGATTGTCGAGCGCGAACACGACATAGCCGTGCTGTACGAGATACTGGTGGAACAGTTTCCCCCAACTGTTCATCACGCGTTGCACGCCGGGGCCGCCGTACACCTCGATGAGAACCGGCAGCTTCGCTCCCGGCGCCAGGTTGCGCGGTTTCATGAGTTTGTACTGCAGCAGCTGTCCGTCAGCGGCCTTCAGCGTTCCGAATTCCGCGCTCACGTGCGCATCGAGGTACGGCGCATACGGATGCGTGGAGTCGAGGGTATTCGCAAGCAGCGCCGTGATCTCCGCGCCGTTCGCGCGACGCAGCGTCACGTTCGTCGGCGTATCGGCATTCGAGTACGTATCCACGAACACGCGCGCATCGCCCGACATCGTGATGTCGTGCCAGCCCGCGCCGGTCGTCACGCGATGCGGGGGCGTATTGCTCTTGCCCGGGCCGCTCAACGGCGCCCAGTACAACTGCCGCTCGATGGGCGAGGGCAGGTTGGCCGTGAAATAGACCCGTCCCGCCTTTTCATCGACGGCGCGGATCGCCGACTCGCCATTCCCGCCGATCACCATGAACTCGCCGCTCGTGATCCGCCCCACGAGCGTGCCGTCGTTCTCGTATAGATAGAGGTGCTGGTACCCGTCGCGCGAGGACGCCCAGATGAAGCGCGGCGACTTCTCGAGGAACGTGAGCTCCTGGTGCAGCGGCACCCAGTGTTCGCTGCGCTCGGTCAGCAGCACGCGTCCGCGGCCGGTGCGCGCATCGAAGCGCAGCAGGTCCAGCTTCTTCTGGTCGCGGCTCTGCCGCTGTACGGCGATTCCCCGGCTGTCCGGAAACCAGTCCACGCGCGGTAGATAGATGTCGCGCTCGGGGCCGAGATCGAGCTGCACGCGCCGCTCCGAGCCGAGCTCCGCGACGAACAGGTCGACGCGCGCGTTCGGGGTTCCGGTCGAAGGATATCGCTGGCGCACGATGGTCGCGCCCGTGGCCTGGATCTCGAAGCGCTCGACTTCGTTGACACCGGACTCGTCGACGCGCGCCAGCACGATGCGTTTCTCGTCCGGCGCCCACCAGTAACCCGTGTCGCGGTCCATCTCCTCCTGCGCGATGAATTCGGCCATGCCGTAACTCACCAGGCCGCCGCCCTCGGTCGTGATCGCGCGCTCCACTCCATTCTCGAGATCGATCACGCAAAGGTTCTGGTCGCGCACGAAACTCACGTAGTGAGAGCGCGGCGAGAACCGCGCATCGGTTTCGTAACCCGCGGTTTCCGTGAGCCGACGCACGGCCTCCTCGGGCTTGCGCGCGAGATCGTAGACGTAGAGATCGCCATTCAGCGGGATCAGCAGCAGCCGGCTGTTCGGCGCGAAGCTGTACTCGACGATTCCGGAGAACGCGGAAGTCCGCTGCCGCTCGCGTCGCGCTTCTTCCTCCGCGGACAAAGCACGGTCCGCGCCGGCGAGCACGCGCGAGTCGACGAGCTGCCGATGTCCGGACGCCGTTACGTCAAACGCCCACAGATCGAAGCGATCCTTGTCGTCGTCGCGCGCCCGCAGGTAGGCGATGAGTTTGCCGTCGGGCGAAATCTTCACGCCGCGCAGCGTCGGGCCGGACAGATCGGGAGCCTGGAACAGCCGCTCCAGCGGCAAATCACCCGACCGCGCGCCCGCGGGCCAGAGCGAAATCACTACTGCGATCCCCGTGAGGAACGCGGCCACGACCGGATGACTCGAAAACACGGCGTTCCGGGACGGGACGCGTGCACCGTTTGATAGACTTCCTCGCGAATTCATCACAGGAGTTTAGGGATGGCCGCAATGCATCGCCAGCCGTGCGTGGTTCTCGCGAGCGCGCTCACGGGTCTGCTGGCCGCATGCGCGAGCACACCCGAGCCAATGCCCGAACCGGAACCCGTCCCCAGCATTCAGTATCCCGCCTCGTCCCGCGGCAACGTCGTCGACGAGTATCACGGCGTGAGCATCCCCGACCCGTATCGCAGCTTCGAGGATGCGAATGCGCAATCCACGCGCGACTGGGTCGCCGCGCAGAACGCGGTATCGCAACCCTTCCTCGAACGCCTGCCGCAGCGTGCCTGGCTCGGCAATCGTCTCAAACAACTCTGGAACTACGAGCGCTTCGGCGTGCCGCGCCGCGAGGGCGGCCGGTACTTCTACCTGCGCAATGATGGCAACCAGGATCAGAGCGTGCTGTACGTCGCCGACTCGCTCGAAGCGGCGCCCCGCGTCCTGTTCGATCCGAACGGCAAACGCGAGGACGCGACCATCGCGCTGTCGCAATGGGTGCCGAGCCCGGACGGCAAGGTCGTCGCCTACGCGCTCTCCGATGGCGGCACCGACTGGAATACCTGGCACTTCCGTCGCGTCGATGACGGCCTCGATCTTCCGGTGGTGCTGAGATTCAGCAAGTTCTGGCCGGTCGCGTGGGCGCGCGACAGTTCGGGCGTGTACTACAGCCGTTATCCCGTGCGGAAGGGCGACGACCCGGAGACCGCCGAGCGCGGCGACGATGCGGGGCGGCCCGACATCTACTTCCACGCGCTCGGCCAGCTGCAGTCGGCGGACAAGCTGGTATTCAAGGTGACGGATCACCCGACGCGTGTGCCCGCCGCGATCGTCACCGAGGTCGGCCGCTATCTACTCATCGGCTTGTTCGACGGATACCAGACGAACGGCATGCTCATCCAGGATCTCACGAAACCGGGCGAGAAGCCGAAGCCGCTGTTCATGGCCTGGGACGCGCTCTACAACTTCCTGGGTTCGAAGGGTGACGAGCTCTACTTCCAGACGACCAACGCCGCGCCGCGCGGCCGCGTGATTGCGGTCGATGCGCGCAATCCCGCGCCTTCCGCCTGGCGCACGGTGGTGCCGCACGGTGATTTCCCGATCAACGCCGCGGTCTATGTCGGCGAACGCGTGGTGATCGAGTACCTGCGCGATGCGCGCAGCGTCGTGCGGCTGTTCGAATCGAACGGCGCCGCGGCGGGCGAGGTGACGCTGCCGGGGCTCGGCACGGCGAAGGACTTCGAGGGCAGCGGCACGAACCCCGAGATGTTCTTCACGTACTCGGACTATCTATCGCCCACCCGCGTGCTGCGCGTCAACGTCGCGACGAACACGGTCAGCGATTTCCGCACGCCGACGGTGCCGGCGGACTTCACGCCGTTCGTGACCGAGCAGGTGTTCTACGAGAGCAGGGACGGCACGCGGATCCCGATGTTCATCACGCGCCGCCGCGACGCGCCGCGCGATGGCAACCAGCCGGTGATGTTGTACGGCTACGGTGGCTTCAACGTGACGATGTCGCCGGCATTCAGCCCGGCCATCCAGTCCTGGCTCGAGCTCGGCGGCATCTACGTCGTGGCGAACCTGCGCGGCGGCGGCGAATACGGCGAGGAGTGGCACCAGGCCGGCACGAAGGCGCGCAAGCAGAACGTGTTCGACGACTTCATCGCGGCCGCGGAATTCCTGGTCGCGCAGAAATACACGAACCCGAAACGCATCGCCATCATCGGGCGCAGCAACGGCGGATTGCTGGTCGGCGCCGCGCTCACGCAGCGGCCGGATCTGTTCGGCGCGGCGCTGCCGGGCGTCGGCGTGCTCGACATGCTGCGTTATCACACCGCGAGCGCGAACGCGCGCCAGTGGTCGAGCGATTACGGCCTCGCCGAGGATCCCGCGGACTTCAAGGCGCTGCTCGCGTATTCGCCCGTGCACAACGTGAAGCCCGCGTGTTATCCGCCGACGCTCGTGACGACCGCCGATCGCGACGACCGTGTGGTGCCGTGGCACAGCTACAAGTTCGCCGCGGAGCTGCAGAGGGTCCAGACGTGCCCGAACGCGGTGATGATCCGGATCGAGACGCGCGCGGGTCATGGCGCCGGAAAACCGGTGTGGATGCAGATCGAGGACTACGCGGACCAGTTCGGGTTCGCGGCGAATGCGCTGGGAATAACCGTGCCGAACTGATGCAACCGACACTCATCCGCGACCAGCTCGAGTACTGGCTGCTGCGCCCCGATGCGCGGCTCGCGGGTCGGGTGCGCTGCTACTTCGTGGTGGACGCCGGCACGAGTTCCTACGAACACGACGAACTACTGCTGCCGGATGGGTATGCCGAGATCGTGTTCGCGCTCGATGCCGGATACGAACGATGGGCGGTGGGCGAGGCGCGGCGCAGCGTGATGAAACGCAGCTACGTGATCGGCGGCCGTTCTCACTCCGTGATGACGAGCGGATCGAGACGGTTGAAGCTCGTCGGCGTGAAGCTCGAACCGCAGGCGCTGCGTCGAATGATCGGCGTGCCGCTCGGCGAATTCCGCGATGCCACGCTCGACATGCGCGACCTGAATCATCGGCCGTTGCTCGAACTCGAGGACGCCATCGCCGGATCCCCGTCAGTCGACGACATCGCCGCAACGCTGGATCGATTCTTCCTGCGGCAGATGGACGCGGACTCCGGTGATCCGGCGGTCAACCGGATGGTCGACGAGATTCGCGGATCACGCGGGATGCTGTCGATCGCACGTGGCCGCGAGGCGCTTGGCATGGACGAGCGCACGATCGAGCGGCGATTCGCCGACGCCATCGGCATGACGCCGAAGAAATACGCGCGCATCGTGCGCTTCAAGCACAGCTATCACGAATTGCTCACGCGCGGGGCGGCCGCGCCGCGCGAGGCCGGGCACCTCGAGGGGTATTACGACCAGTCACATTTCATCCGCGAGTTCCGGCATTTCACCGGAACGACACCGAAAGCGTTGCTGGCGCGCCGCACGCCCTCATCGACCGCGGTCACCGACCATCTGCTTCGCGGCGATCTCTCGGCGGCGTTGCCGCACTAACTCTTTCGCCGGAACGCGTTGCCGAGCAGCGTGTTGTCGAATCCCGTGCCCGCGTCGCCCGTCGTCGCATACCGGAACAGCGCGGCCGAGTACACGCCCTGCAGCGCGCCATGGATCAGACCGAGCAGGACGAACCCGCCGATCAGCACCGCTCCAACCGTGAAGGCGAGCACCGCGCTCTGCGCCTGGATCAGACCCACGATCACCGCGACGCTGACCGCGGCCAGCAGCACGTACATCACGCCGAACACCAGTCCCATGCCGACGTTGCCGATGATGTTCTCGCCCCAGGTCTTCTTGAGTAGTGAGGCGCTTTCCTTCACCGCGTCGATCGGTCCGATGTTGCGCGTGACCAGCAGCGGCACGACCATGAACGTGGCCACGGTGAACGCGACACCGAGCAATCCGGTGATCCATCTTCCGACCACGCCCAGGCGCTCTTCGATCATCCGCAGGATGATGCCGACCGTCGCCGCGATCGCGGCGTAACCCAGGATCGCGCCCAGCTTCGAGTTCGCGATGCGCAGCCCGTCCTTCACCGTGGGATCTCCGCCCTCGAGGCGGATCATCGCGGCGCCGACCAGCGCGGCGTTGAAGTAGAAGATCACGAAGTTCTGGCTGAGGTAGAACAGGAACCCCACCACCACGTGCAGCGGCTGCACTTCGCCGTTCTCGTGAACCTGCGCGAACGCGTCGGTCGCGACCAGCGGCAGGATGAAACTGACCGCGACGAGAATCGCCGCGATGCTCGAGAGAAGCGGGAACACCAGCAGTTCCTTGTCCTGCCGCAGCACGCTGCCACTCGCCTTGATGAGCTCCCAACTACGCGAAAAGCGATCGAACATGTGAGCCTCCCGATCAAGTCTTCTTATTATTCACGGACGGCGTCGCTTCGACGCCGTTTCCTTCGTGGCGCTTGCGCCTGGAAATAGGCGCTTGCCCCTGACTAAGTACAGCAAGTAAGGGTGAAGGGGATATCTTCGGTCGTCTGCTGCGGCCGCTCCTTCAACCCATTCCACGCCAGCAACCGCACCGAGCACCGGTAGTGAGACCCTGATGTCTCCGGATACAGCCCGCAACCCGCCGGCAGCGCGATGCGCACGAGCTGGATCGGCGTGTCGCGTTCGAAAGTGATGTGATACACGCCGCCGCGCGCGATCTCCTGGCGCGGCTTGCCGTGCTGGCGCGTGATCCAGAGTAGTTCGGCGATGGCGTCGCACAGCGGACGCAGCGCGGCCAGCCACTCGTTGAACGAGCGCGCGCGCTGATCGGTCGGCTGGTTCAGCCAGAAGAAGAAGTCCGGCAGGTCGAACTCGCACGTGCCACCCGGAATCGCGCTGCGATGCCGGATCGCCGAGAGGAACTCCGAGTCCTTGAGTCCCGCAAGGTAGTTGGAGCCGCAGGCGACGAGGTCCGCGCGCAGGCGCAACAGATTGGACATCACCGTGCGCAGCCGCGCGGAGTCCACGCCGGGTTTGCTCTGGAACACGTTGAGCTGCGCGAGATGACGCTCGAGCTCCTTCTGCACGTCGGCGCGCACGTCGCCGCGCGTCGCGATCGCGAGGATGTCGAGCAGGCTGCCCATCGCGGCGCGGCTGCCCCACTGGCTCTGCATCTCGTTGTGATACAGCGCCTGGCTGTAGAGGAAGTCGAGGCGCAGGAACGTACGCATGCGCTCGTTGAGCGGCTGCTCGAAAACGAGCGGCGCGGGCTCCGCGATCGGTTGTTGCTGGTGGGCTTCCTCTGCCATCTGGCTATTCTGCGCGACCCTCTAGGGCCGCGTAAACCGTGCGGACGCGGCGACATAAGCCCGATGCAGCGTTTCCACCTGGTCGCGCAGTCGCGCGATGTCGCCGTCGTTGTGGATCACGTCGTCCGCCACCGCGAGGCGCTCGGCGCGCGACACCTGCGCCGCGAGCGCCGCTTCGGCCTGCGCGCGCGTCGAGCCGTCCCGCGCCTGCAGTCGCGCGAGCTGCAATTCGGGCTCGCAGTCGACGACCAGCACGCGATCGAACCGGTCCTTGCCGCCGGTCTCCACGAGCAGCGGAATCGCAACGATGGAATAGGGTCCCGGCGCCGCATCGCTGCGCTCGTCCGTCAGGCGGCGGATTTCGGGGTGCGTGAGCTGTTCGAGCCACTGGCGCTCGGCGGGATCCGCGAATACGCGCTGGCGCAACGCGCGCCGATCGAGGCCGCCGTCCGCGGCGATCACGTCGGAGCCAAAATGTTCGGCGATTTTCGCCAGCAGCGGCGAACCGGGGGCCACGATCTCACGAGCGATCACGTCGGTGTCGATGATGGTCACGCCGAGCGCGGCGAACAGATCGGCGACCGTGCTCTTGCCGGAGGCGATGCCGCCGGTGAGCCCCACTCGGAATCGGCGCGCCATGGCTCAGGCGGTCGGCGCGAACAGGCCGAGGTACCGCTCGATGACCTGGTGGCCCATGACGAGCGCAAGCCAGCCAGCGATGGCGAGGAACGGGCCGAATGCGATCTGCGTGTCCTTGCCGCGCCGCTGGCGAATCATGATCACCACGCCGATCACGGCGCCCACCCCGGAGGCGAACACGATGATCGGCAGCAGCATCTTCCAGCCAAGCCACGCGCCGAGCGCAGCGAACAGCTTGAAATCACCGTAACCCATGCCTTCCTTGCCGGTGATGAGCTTGAACAGCCAGTAGACGCTCCACAGGCTGAGATATCCCGCGGCCGCGCCGACGATGCTCTCACGCGGACCTACCGCCTCCGCGCCGGGCGCCCACACGGGATGCCACAGGCTCACGAGCAGCCCGAGCCACAGCAGCGGATAAGTCAGCAGGTCCGGCAGGTACTGCGTGTCGAAGTCGATCAGAGTCAACGCGATCAGGAACCACGTGAACAGGAGCGCGGTGAGGCCCTCGACGCCATATCCGAAGCGCCACGCGATGAAGGCCGAGAGGATGCCGGTGGCGAGCTCGACCAGCGGATAACGCTTCGAGATCGGCGCCTTGCAGTTCGCGCACTGGCCGCGCAGCACGAGCCAGCTCACGACCGGGATGTTCTGCGCCGCGGTGATCGGCGCCTGGCATTTCGGGCAGGCCGAGCGCGGAACGACCAGGTTGTACCTGACGGGCTCCGGTGGTGCCGCATCGGGGCTGGCGTTGAGCTCGGCGCATTCCGCCCGCTGCGCGTGATCCATCATGATCGGCACGCGGTGGATGACCACGTTGAGGAAGCTGCCGATCAGCAGCCCGAGCGCGGCGCAGGCGCCGATGAACAGCGCCGGGCTGGCAGCGAATGTGTCGATCAGGTTCATCATGCGCTTCGCTCAAAAAGAAACGCCGCGGATGAACGCGGCGTTTCGGTGATTTCCGGGAACAGCGTGGATCAGACCACGGCGCCCAGCTTGAAGATCGGCAGGTACATCGCGATGACCAGGCCGCCGACGAGCACGCCGAGGATGGCCATGATGAGCGGCTCGAGCAGCGAGGACATGCTGTCCACCGCGTTGTCGACTTCCGCTTCGTAGAACGTCGCGACTTTGCCGGACATGGTGTCGAGCGCGCCGGCCTCTTCACCGACCGCGATCATCTGGATAACCATGTTCGGGAACAGGCCCGTGTTTTCCATCGCGCGCTGCAGGCGCTGACCGGTGGCGACTTCGTCGCGCATCTTGAGCACCGCGTTCTCGAACACGATGTTGCCGGTGGCGCCGGCGACGGATTCGAGCGCTTCGACCAGCGGAACGCCGGCGGCGAACATCGTCGCCAGCGTACGCGAGAAGCGCGCGATCGCCGATTTGTAGAGGATCGGGCCGATGATGGGCAGCTTGAGCGTCAGGCGATCGAGCCACTCGCGCATCGCGCGCGACCGCTTCTTGAAATAGATGAAGGCGTAGATACCGCCGCCGACTGCGCCGAACAGGACATACCAGCTGTCCTGCATCCAGCGCGACAGGTCGATGACGAACTGCGTGAACGCCGGCAGATCCGCGCCAAAGCCTTTGAACAGCTCCTCGAACTGCGGAATGACGAACAGCAGCAGAATGACGGTCACGATGACCGCGACGACCATGACCGCCGCGGGATAGAAGAGGGCCTTCTTGACCTTCTTCTTGAGGGCTTCGGTCTTTTCCTTGTAGGTGGCGATCTTGTCGAGCAGCGTTTCGAGCGCACCGGCCTGTTCGCCGGCCTCTACCAGGTTCACGTACAGATCGTCGAAGTGCAGCGGATGTTTGCCCAGCGCTTCGTGCAGCGAGGTACCGCCTTCCACGTCGGCCTTGATATCGAGAATGAGCTTCTGCATCGCCGGGTTTTCGTTGCCGTTGCCGACGATCTCGAAGGATTGCACCAGCGGAATACCCGAGGCGAGCATCGTCGCGAGCTGGCGGCTGAACACGGCGATATCGGCCGGGGTGACCTTGCCGCCGGACTTGAACGCCTGCGACTGTTTCTTGACGGTATTGACCGCGATGCCCTGACGCCGCAGATCCGCGCGCAGCGTCTTCTCATCGGGTGCAAGGGACTTGCCGGTGACCCGGTTGCCCTTCTTGTCCATGCCGGACCATGAGAAGGGAACGTCGCGTTTGACTCCCTTGGCGCCAGCGGTTGCTACTGCAGTTGCCATGCTCGCTTATCCTTTTCGACGCTTACTCGATGGTGACGCTGTTGACTTCTTCGAGGCTGGTCAGTCCCTGCTTGACCTTCTCGAGTCCTGAACGACGCAGGTCCCACACGCCTTCCTTTGCGGCCTGATCGGCGATGTCGATGGCGTTGCCGCCTTCCATGATGATGCGGCCGATGGCTTCGGTGACGGGCATGACCTGATAGATACCGCAGCGGCCCTTGTAGCCGTCACTGCAATTCGAGCAGCCCTTCGCGCCGTAGACCTTGATGCCGGCCTTGACGTCGGCTTCGGGGAATCCTTCCTTGAGCAGCGCTTCGGCAGGCACATCGACAATGGCTTTGCACTGCGAACACAGCCGCCGCGCGAGGCGTTGCGCGATGATGAGACTCACCGAGGTCGCGATCGCATACGGCTTGACGCCCATGTCGACGAGACGCGTCATCGTCTGTGGCGCATCGTTGGTGTGCAGCGTCGAGAGCACCAGGTGACCGGTCTGCGCGGCCTTGATGGCGATCTCCGCCGTCTCGAGGTCGCGGATTTCGCCGACCATGACGACGTCGGGATCCTGGCGCAGGAACGCGCGCAACGCCGCGGCGAAGGTGAGGCCGACCTTCGGATTCACGTTGACCTGGTTGACGCCGGGCAGATTGATTTCCGCCGGGTCTTCCGCGGTCGAGATGTTGGTGTCTTCGCGGTTGAGGATGTTGAGACCGGTGTACAGCGACACGGTCTTGCCGGAACCCGTGGGTCCCGTCACGAGGATCATGCCCTGCGGCTTCGCGAGGTTCTTGAGATACAGCTCGCGCTGGAACGGCTCGTAACCGAGCGAGGCGATGCCGAGCATCGCCGAGGACGGATCGAGAATACGGCAGACGATCTTTTCGCCGAAGAGCGTCGGGCAGGTGCTCACGCGGAAGTCGATCGCGCGAGTCTTCGACAGCTTCATCTTGATGCGGCCGTCCTGAGGCACGCGGCGTTCGGCGATGTCGAGGCGCGACATGACCTTGAGGCGCGCCGAGAGCTTCATCGCGAGCTGCACAGGCGGCTGCGCGACTTCCTTCAGGATGCCGTCGATACGCAGGCGGATGCGGTACATCTTTTCGTAGGGTTCGAAATGGATGTCCGAGGCGCCGCGGCGGATCGCGTCGAGCAGTAGTTTGTTGACGAAGCGCACGATCGGCGCGTCTTCGACGTCGTCGCGCGATACGCCCGCGCCTTCGGCGTCATCGTCTCCGCCGGAGACGTCGAGGTTCTCGAGGTCGAAGCCGGTTTCGTCGTCGGCGAGGTTCGGCATGGCCGATTCGGCTTGCTCGGACGCCTTGTCGATGGCCTTCTGGAGCTTGTCGTCCTCGACGACGATGGCCTCGATGCCGAGACCGGTCTGGAACTTGATCTCGTCGATCGCGTGAAGATTGGTCGGATCCGCGACCGCGAGGAACAGGCGCTTGCCGCGGCGATACAGCGGCAGGCAGCGGTGCTTCTGGACCAGTTTGTCCTGCACCAGCTTGATGGTGTCGAGATCGACGACGTGGGAGTCGAGGTCGTACAGCGGAACGCCGAACTCGGTGGATGCCGCGATGGCGATGTCGCGCGCCTTGGCGGCTCCGGCGGCGATGAGCTGGGTGACGAAGCTCGACTTGCGGTCCTTCGCCGCCTGCAGGGCAGTCAGCATCGCCGACTCTTCGACGACGCCATCCTGCACGAGGCGCTGCGGCAGACCGCCGAGCCCCGAGCGTTGTCCGAGAGCTAGAGATGCATTGTCGTTCATGTAGTTACGTGCGAGCGACCGAACCCGCCGCGGCCTAGTCTACTGATCGACCGCAAGCAGGCAATTGTTAAATCTGCGGCCAATGGTCGCATACGGACCGGGGGGTTCACGTGACCTTTCTCCCAAAAGAAGAAGCCCCTCGCTGGGGAGGGGCTTCCAAGCATTCCGGACTGTTCAATCCGGCAACGGCATCAGGCGCGGCATTCCGCCGGAGCGTACTTCGCAAGCACAGTGCCCACCGCGTTCGCGGCGACGGCGGCGCTTCCGGTGCCCATCAGCACGCCGCCCGGCGTGGCGGTCGAGCCCGTAGCGCGACACTTCCAGGACACGCTTTCGTCCGTGCTGGTGTAAGGAACGAGCGTGATGGTCGAGCCGTTCACCTTGTTGTTGGCACGCTGCGGAGCCGTGCTGCTGTAGGTGACCGTGATGACGCCGTTGGCAATCGCCACCTGCGAAACGTAGTTACCCTGCGTATCGGTCGGCGTGTCGGTGGCACCGAGGCCTGCTTCGATGCGGTTCGCCGGAGCACGACCCGTCTGCGCGTAGAATTCCGAGACCGCAGCCTTCGCCGAAGCGGCGAGGGTGAGACCTTCCGAAACCTGGCTGCGGATGGTGTAGTCCTGATAAGCCGGGATCGCAATCGCGGCCAGAATGCCGATGATGGCGACGACGATCATCAGTTCGATGAGCGTGAAGCCCTTTTGAATAGCCTTCATGAAGTAACTCCTGAGAAAAAAACCAATGAAACCTGTTGGCGCACATGGCGCCATTCGTGCGCCAGTTGTGGTGTAAATGAGCAAGCTGTGTGCCAATGGCGACGGTAGCAAGGCAACTGGCTGATTTGCAGGCGGATATTTGCCGCGCCTGTGCGGATTTGACGTAGTCCTGTCGCCTGATTCGTACGTCACGGACCGCGACACGTCACTTTGTGACGTAGCGCGTCACTTTGTGTCACTCGATACCGAGTTTCTTGATGCGATAACGCAGCGCTCGGAACGTCATGCCCAGCGCCTTGGCCGCGGCGGTCTTGTTGTATCGCGCGGCTTCGAGCGCCTTGATGATGGCGGCGCGCTCCACGTCTTCGAGCTGATCGCCGAGCGCGGGCTTGGCGGTGGGCGCGGCGGCGGGCGGCTGGCCGCGCATCTGCACGATCGCCTCGGCCGAAGGTGGCGGCGCGTTCTCCGCTCGCGGCACCGCGCGTAGCTGCAAGTCCGCGACGTCGATGCGGCCTTCATTGCAAAGCGCGAGCGCGCGCTCGAGCACGTTCTCGAGTTCGCGCACGTTGCCCGGGAACGGGAAATTCTTCAGCACCTCGAGCGCCGCGGGCGTGATCGTGGGCGCTTCCACGCCGAGCCGGCGTGACAATCGCCGCACGATGTTGTCCGCGAGGTCGGGAATGTCCTCGGCGCGTTCGCGCAACGGCGGAACCCGCAGCTCGATGACATTGATCCGATAGAACAAGTCTTCGCGGAATTTCGCCTGCGCCACCAGTTCGCCCAGATTCTTGTGTGTGGCGGACAGGATGCGCACGTCTACCGGAGATTCGCGCGATTCGCCGATGGGTCGAACGCTTTTCTCCTGGATCACGCGCAGCAACTTCACCTGCATGTGCAACGGCAGGTCCGCGACCTCATCCAGGAACAAGGTGCCGCCTTCGGCCGAGGGGATCAGTCCCACCTTGTCGGTCACCGCGCCCGTGAAGCTGCCGCGCTTGTGACCGAACAGCTCGCTTTCCATGAGTTCAGACGGAATCGCGCCGCAGTTCACCGGCACGAAAGGGCCTTCCGCGCGCGGGCCCGAGCCATGAATCATGCGCGCGACCAGTTCTTTGCCCGTGCCCGACTCGCCCGAGATGTGCACGGGGGCCTGGCTGCGTGACACGCGCAGGATCATCTCGCGCAACCGGTCCATCGCGGGCCCGCTGCCGATGAGTTGCGTGCCGGTGCGCGTCGTGGCGCCGTCGGGCGCCTGCGAAAGCTTGAGCGCGGTGGAGACGATGCGCCGCAGCACTCCGAGATCGAGCGGCTTCGACACGAAATCGAACGCGCCAAGCTTGAGCGCGCGCACCGCGGATTCGACGTTGCCGTGCGCGGTGATCACCGCGCAGGGTATGCCCGGGCAGTGCACCGTCATCCATTCGAGGAGGTCGAGGCCGTCGCCATCCGGCAGCCGCATGTCGGTCAACACCAGGTCGAAGCGCTGCGACTTGAGCAGCTTCTTTGCGGTGGCGACGTCGCCCGCGGACAGGGCCGCGAGATCCATGCGGCGTAACGTGAGCGTGACGAGCTCGACGAGATCGGGCTCATCATCAACGACCAGTACGAGCGGTGGCGCCATCGATTCTCCCCGATAAGGAGGCTACGCCACCCAGCGCTCGGGATCGCGGAACACGATGCGGAACAGGCTGCCGCCGCTGGTGCGTGGCTCGTACAACAGCGTCGCGCCATTGGTCTGCGCGAGCTCGCGGGCGAGGAACAACCCCAGTCCCGTGCCGCGCTCGCTGCCCGTGAAGAACGGCTCGAAGATGAGCTCGCGGTGTTGCGGCGCGATGCCGGGACCGCGATCCGCGACTTCGAGGAACGGCCGGGCGGTGGAAGCGAGCCGGCCGACGCGTAGCTCGATGACGTCGCCGCCTTCCTTGCTGGCGCCGTACTTCACCGCGTTCTCGCACAGGTTCCAGACGATCTGGCGCAACTGCGAGGGATCCACCTGGATTTCCACGTCGCCGAGCAGCGAGGAGATCGCGAGCCGCGCGGGCTCGATCTGCATCGTGGCGCAGAACTCGTCGCGGAAACCCGCGAGCCAGGTGCCCAGGATCACGCGCTCGGGCCGCGAATTCTCGCGGCGCGACATCGACATGACGTTCTCGATGATCTGCCGCACCCGGTCGCCATTCGTGCGCACGATCTCCGTGAGCCGCCGGTCCTCATCCGACAGCGAGCTCGATTCGCCGAGCAACTGGGCGGCGTGACTCATCGCGCCCACGGGGTTGCGGATCTCGTGCGCGATGCTCGCGGACAGGCGGCCGAGACCGGCGAGTTTCGACTGCTGGATCTTGGCCGCCAGCAGTTCGGTGTCCTCCAGGAAGACGATGACCGGCGCCGGATCGCTGCCGCCGAGCGACGCGAAATGCGGCTGGATCACGTGACCGCCGTCGTCGGAAATGAACGTCTGGGTGGGCGTGGAAACGGACGCCGTGCGCTGGCGCCAGGTCTCCAGTAGATAGAGCAACTGCGGGGACGCCTCGCCGAGCAGCGCGCCGGGATAGGCGCGGCTGTCGCCCAGTATGTGCGCGGCGGATTCGTTGATGAGCCGGATGCGGTTTTCGTGGTCGACGACCACGATGCTCTCGCGCAGGTGCTGCACGATGTACTGTGAAAGCTGCGCCAGGTTCGCGAGGTCGACCTGCTGCCGGCGCACGGTCGCCTCGGTGTCGCGCAGCCGGGTCGCGATCGGCCAGGCGAGCAGGGCCACGAGGAATACGATGCCGCCGATGATGCCGGTGGCGGGGTAGGCGTCCGGCGAGGACGTGCCCAGGGTATGCCCCGCGATCTGCTGCGCAAACAACGCGAGCGTGGCGAGGGCCGCGAGCAGGAAGGCGTCGCGGCTGTCGGCGAGCAGGGCCATCGCGCCGACCGGCACCACGAACAGGATGCCGAGACCGCTGGCGACACCGCCACTCGCATAGAGGATGAGACTGATGGCCGCGGCATCGACCATCGCGTGGACGAAGGTCGTTGCACGCAGATTGGGCAGCAGCCGCCGGCCGCCGACCACGATCGCGACGCCGGCCGCGAAATACACCACGCAGCTCCACAGGAACAGCTGCGGGTGCGCGGAACCGATGGGGGTCGACGAGCGGAAATACCAGAAGAGCAGCCACAGCGCCGGGGGAATCAGCAGGCGATATAGATTGACCAGCCCTATGACGCGCCAGGCGAGATCGGTCGGGGCGTAGGGCGCAGTGGCGACGAGCGTCATCGGGCGTGACTTTAACAGGAACCGGCCGCTGGCGACCGCGACTCGATTCTTGGAGAATACCGGCTCTTTTTCGCCAGGCGATCCTGGCCAACGAAACCCTGGGGTCTGATGAATCTCCACGAATACCAGTCGAAAGAAGTCTTTCGCGAATTTGGCATTCCCGTGCCGGCGGGCAAGGCTGCCCGCAGCGCCGAGGAAGCGGTGGCCGCCGCACAGTCGTTAGGCGGCAAGCTCTGGGTGGTCAAGGCCCAGGTCCATGCCGGTGGCCGCGGCAAGGCCGGGGGCGTCAAGCTCGCCCGCGATCTCGACACCGTCCGCAGCGCGACCGCGGACATGCTGGGTCAGCGACTGGTCACCAAGCAGACCGGCCCCGAAGGCCTGCCCATCGAGACGGTTTACGTGGAGTCGGGTTCGGACATCGAGCGCGAGATCTATCTGTCGCTCACGCTCAACCGCGAGCGCGGCCGCGTCGCCGTCATCGCCTCGGCCGCGGGCGGCGTGGACATCGAGGAAGTCGCCGAGCACGAGCCGGAGAAGATCCTGCGCGTGGACGTCGATCCCGCCGCCGGTCTGCAGGCTTACCAGTGCCGCAAACTCGGCTTCGGTCTCGGCTTCAAGGGGCCGCAGATCGGGCAGTTCCAGAAAATCCTGATGGCGCTGTACCGGATCTATCTGGAGCGTGATGCGGCGTTGCTCGAAGTGAATCCGCTGATCGTCACGAAGTCGGGCGACCTCGTCGCGCTCGACGCGAAGATCAACATCGACGCGAACGCGATGTTCCGGCAGAAGAAGCTGGGCGAGTATCGCGATCCGTCGCAGGAAGATCCGATCGAGCGCGAGGCCTCCGAGCACGACCTCAACTACGTCTCCCTCGACGGCGACATCGCCTGCATGGTGAATGGCGCCGGCCTCGCGATGGCGACGATGGACCTGATCAAGCTGCATGGCGGTAATCCCGCGAACTTCCTCGACGTCGGCGGCGGCGCCACGGCCGAGCGCGTGACCGAGGCGTTCAAGCTGATCCTTTCCAACAAGAAGGTGCGTGCCATTCTCGTCAACATCTTCGGCGGCATCGTGCGCTGCGACCTGATCGCCGAGGGCGTGATGATCGCGGTCAAGCAGGTGGGCGTGGGCGTGCCCGTGGTGGTGCGCCTCGAGGGCACGAACGCGGACCAGGCGCGCGAGATGCTGGCGCACAGCGCTCTCGCGATCACGCCAGCCACCGATCTCACCGACGCGGCCAAGAAGGCCGTCGCGCTCGCCGCCAACGGTAAAAAATAGTCATGAGCATTCTCGTCAACAAGAACACTCGCGTGATCTGCCAGGGCTTCACCGGCCAGCAGGGCACGTTCCACAGCGAACAGAGCATCAAGTACGGCACGAAGATGGTCGGCGGCGTCACGCCTGGCCGCGGCGGTGAGAAACATCTCAACCTGCCGGTGTTCGACACCGTCGCCGATGCCGTGAAAGACACCGGCGCGACCGCGAGCGTCATCTACGTGCCCGCGCCGTTCGCGGCGGATGCGATCCTCGAAGCGGCGGACGCCGGCATCGAGCTCGTCGTCTGCATCACCGAGGGCATCCCGATCAACGACATGGTGCGCGTGAAGGCCGCGCTCGCCGGCAAGGGCACGCGCCTCATCGGGCCTAACTGCCCGGGCATCATTACGCCGGGCGAATGCAAGATCGGCATCATGCCGGGCTTCATACACAAGAAGGGCCGCGTCGGCATCGTGTCGCGCTCGGGCACGCTCACGTACGAGGCCGTGTTCCAGACCACGAACAAGGGGCTCGGCCAGAGCACCTGCGTCGGCATCGGTGGCGACCCGGTGCGCGGCATGAACTTCATCGATGTGCTGGAGCTCTTCGAACGCGATCCGCAGACCGAAGGCATCATCATGGTCGGCGAGATCGGCGGCACCGATGAGGAGGCCGCGGCGGAGTTCATCCGCAAGTACGTCACGAAGCCGGTGGTCGCGTACATTGCGGGCGTCACGGCGCCCCCGGGCAAGCGCATGGGTCATGCCGGCGCCGTCATCGCGGGCGGCAAGGGCACGGCGGCGGACAAGTACCGCGCGCTGGAGCGCGCCGGTGCGCGCACGGTGAAGTCGCCGGCGGATCTCGGCTCGGCAATGGCCGAATTGCTCGCGAAGCGGCGCGCGAAGGCGGTGAAGAAGCCGGCCGGACCGAACGTGCTGATCATCGAGCAGCGGACCGCGAAGAAGGGTGCGAAGCCGAAGGTCGCGAAGAAGGCCGTCGCGCCGAAGAAGAAGTCCGCGCCCGCGAAGAAGAAGGCTCCCGCGAAAAAGAAGTCCGTGAAGGCCCGGCGCGCGAAGTAGCACCGACTGTCGATGCATCAAGACGGTGAACGCGACTAACAACCGGCTCCGGATCGCCCTCGGGCAGTTGAACATGCTCGTGGGCGATGTGGCGGGCAACGCGAAGAAGATCGTCGCGGCCGCGGAGCGCGCCTGCGGCGAGCTCGATGCGGACCTGCTCGTGTTGCCCGAGCTCACGCTGTCGGGCTATCCACCCGAGGACCTGCTGTTCCACCGCGGTTTCCGTGTCGCGATCGAAGCCGGTCTCACGACGGTGCGCGGCGCCCGATCGAGCTGCGGCGTCCTGGTCGGCTTTCCCGAATACGCGGGGGACCAGATCTTCAACTCCGCGGCGCTGTTCGAGAAGGGCACGCTGCGCGCGACGCACCGCAAGAACTGCCTGCCCAACTACAAGGTCTTCGACGAGAAGCGTTACTTCAAGACCGGCGCGCAGCCGACGGTCGTGGATTACCGCGGCATTCGCATCGGGATCCTGGTCTGCGAGGACATCTGGGAGCCCGAACCCGCGCAGCTCGCGCGCTCGGCGGGCGCCGAGATGTTCGTCGTGCTCAATGCCTCGCCCTTCGAGATACACAAGCAGCGCAACCGCGAGGACATCGTGCGGCGTTGCGTGCGCGATCTCGGATTGCCGGTGGTGTACGTCAACATGCTCGGCGGCCAGGACGAGCTCGTATTCGACGGCAATTCGTTCGTGATGGACGGCAAGGGCGCCGTCGTCATGCGCGCGCCGCCGTTCGAGGAAGGCTTGTACACCGTCGAGTTCGAACGCGTGGACGGCATCGTGCGGCCCGTGCCGACGACGGTGTCGCCCGAGCTCGGTGATGCCGAGAGCGTCTACCGCGCGCTCGTGCTCGGCGTGCGCGACTACGTCGGCAAGCATGGATTCCCCGGCGTCGTCATGGGCCTGTCGGGCGGCATCGACTCCGCGCTCACACTCGCGATCGCGGTCGACGCGCTGGGCAAGGACCGCGTGCACGCGGTCATGATGCCGTCCCCCTACACCTCGCAGATGAGCCTCGACGACGCGCGCGAACAAGCCGAGCGGCTGGGCGTGAAATACAGCGTGCTGCCCATCAGCGAGATGATGAAGGCCACCGAGGCGACGCTGCGCGAGGAATTCGCCGGCCGCAAACCCGACACGACCGAAGAGAACATCCAGTCGCGCTGCCGCATGGTCCTGCTCATGGGCAGCTCCAACAAGACCGGCAAGATGCTCCTGACCACCGGCAACAAGAGCGAAATGGCCGTCGGCTACGCCACGCTCTACGGCGACATGGCCGGCGGCTTCGCCCCCATCAAGGACTGCAGCAAACTACTCGTCTACCGCCTCGCCGAGTACCGCAACTCGGTGGGTGGGGATAGTGGTGCCGGTGTAGTTATCCCCACCCGCGTGATCGAGCGCCCGCCCTCGGCGGAGCTGCGGCCCGATCAGAAGGACAGCGATTCGCTGCCGCCGTACGAAGTGCTCGACCCGATTCTCGAGGCGTTCATCGAGGACGATCTTTCGGTCGATGAGATATGCGCACGCGGGTTCGACCGGCCTACCGTCGTCAGGGTGCTCGATCTCGTGAAGCGCAACGAATACAAGAGAAGGCAGGCGCCTCCGGGAGTGCGCGTGTCGCGTCGCGCCTTCGGCCGCGATTGGCGCTATCCGATTACGTCTGGATACCGGCGGTAGTCGGAGCGTCGTTGACAGTGGGAACGTCGAACGCAGACTTTCCCAGCGAAGACTTTCCGAGCGAAGACAGCAGATAACGCAACGCGGATCACCCGCGGGCGCGGGATAATCTTCCTGCCGCAGGACTCCTGGTGTACCAATACATCGTATATATTGGTACCGAAACGGAGGTAATCGGCATGGCAAAGAACACCAGCATTTCCCTCGGCGATCATTTCGAAGGGTTCATCAATCGGCAGATCGAAAGCGGCCGCTACGGCTCTGCCAGCGAAGTCATCCGCGCCAGCCTGCGACTGCTCGAAGAGCACGAACAAAAGCTCGGTGCGCTGCGGCACGCGCTGATCGGCGGAGAAAAAAGCGGCGACGTGGGCGAACTGAATATGGATGACGTCAAGCGCAAGGCGCGCCGCCGGACAAAGTCAGTCTCATGACGCGAAAGATCCGCAAACATGCGCTTGCCGAAAGCGATCTCATCGGCATCTAGGAATACACCTTTGAAAGGTGAGGCGCAGACCAGGCCGACAAATATCTGGATGAGCTGGGCCTTGGGATCCGGGGCCTTGCGGACAATCCCGAAATCGGCGCGGATCGCGGTTACGTGCGCGAGTGTTACCGAGTTTTATTCATCAACAGCCACGCGGTCTACTACACCGTGACTGCGTCTGCCATCCACGTCATCCGCGTGCTTCACTGCCAGATGGATCCCGGCGAACATTTTTAGCGCTCGACGACGACGCTCAAGTCGCGAGCCACAACTTGTACCACTTCCGCTTGGGCGCCTCTCTGCGCTCGCCCGCTTCGCCCTCGTAGTTGTTGCGATACATCGCGCGCGTCTGCGCCGCGAGTTCCTTCAGATCCATCTCCTCATACGCGTAGATCATGATCTCGAGCGCATCGCGCACCGCGGGAGCGCCGTCGAATTCTTCGATCGCCACCTTCGCGCGCTGCGCGGCCGCGACGTACGCACCGCGGTCGATGTAATAACGCGCCACAGCGATTTCGTAGTCGGCGAGGCGATTGCGCAGGTAGACCATGCGACGGCGCGCGTCGTGCGCGTACTCGCTGTTCGGGAACTGCTGCACGACCGTGAGGAACGACGCGAACGAGCGGCGCGCCTGGGTCGGCGGACGCTGGTTGAGGTCGACGCGGAACCAGCGCTCGAGGAAGTTCGGCATGCGCTCGAAGTCCGTGAGGCCCTTCAGGTACCACGCGTAGTCGATGCGCGGATGCGTCGGATTCTCCCGGATGAACGTGTCCGCGGCGTCGATCGCGGATTCGGACTCCCCCGCGCGGTAATACGCGTAGATCACGTCGAGGCGCGCCTGCCGCGACTCGGCCGCGAACGGATAGCGGGCCATGAGCGCTTCGTAGACGCGGATGGCCATCGGATAATCGCCCCCTCGCAGCGCGCGATGCGCGCGTTCGTACACGACCGCCGGATCCGTCATCGGGCCGTCGCGCCCGTCGCGGGTCTTGCAGCCCGTGAGTGAAAAGCCGAGGGTTATGAATAAGAGTGCCAGTAGCCCGGCGGAACGCATGGATCGCATGTATGGATTGCCGTGTCTCGAATGTGCCGGTGTTTTTGGGTTTGAAATCGCGGCCGGACGCGGGAGTATAGCGGCCCGAAAAGCTGTCGGACCACACGGTTGAGCCCCAAGTTCCAGACCCATCGCCTCGAGTTACCCACGGACCTCGCAGGCCGGCGCCTCGACGCGGCCCTGGCCCTGTTGTTGCCGCAATACTCGCGCACCCGGCTGCAGGGGTGGATCGAAGAGGGCGCCGTGCGGGTGAATGGCCTTACGGTTCGGCCTCGTGATCCCGTGGTGGGCGGGGAGGTGGCGGTCGTCGAGGCCCGAATTCTCGAAGAAACCGGGGTCAAGCCCGAAAAGCTCCCGCTCGACATCGTGCACGAAGACGCTTCGGTGATCGTGATCAACAAGCCTCCCGGGCTGGTCGTGCATCCCGGCGCGGGCAACCGTGCGAGCACGCTGCAGAACGCGCTACTCGCGCACGATCCGAAACTCGCGCGTGTGCCTCGCGCGGGCCTCGTGCATCGCATCGACAAGGATACGAGTGGGTTGTTAGTCATCGCTCGCACGCTGGCCGCGCACACGGCGCTCGTGGCGGAGCTCGCGTCGCACGAGATACGGCGGGAGTATCTCGCGGTGTGCGTAGGCGTCATGACGGGCGGGGGCACTGTCGATGAACCCATCGGGCGCCATCGCACGCAGCGAACGAAGATGGCCGTGCGCAGCGACGGCCGTCATGCGGTGACTCACTACCGCGTCGAGAAGAAGTATCGAGCGCATACGTTGACACGGGTTCGACTGGAGACCGGGCGCACGCATCAGATTCGCGTTCATCTTGCGTATGCGGGATATCCGATCGTCGGCGATCCGGTGTACGGCGGCCGGCGCAAGCTGCCCGCCGGCGCGAGTCCGGCATTGATCGCTGCGCTGGATGCGTTCAAGCGCCAGGCGTTGCACGCCGAGAAACTCGAGTTCACGCATCCGAAGTCCGGCAAGCGAGTGGAATACACGGCGCCGATTCCGGCGGATCTTGCCGGGTTGTTAGAGGCGCTCGCCCAGGACGCGCGCGAGGCGGGTCGGTGAGCGACGAGTCGTTGCTTGACATGGGATGGCATCCGCCTGCGGGCGTGCATGCCGCGTTCACGACGCGCCTGGGCGGTGTGAGTTCGACGCCTTGGGATTCATTCAATCTCGCCACGCACGTTGGCGACTCTCCACAATCAGTCGCGACCAATCGCGCGCTGCTGCGCGAGAAGCTGGGGCTTTCGATCGATCCCGCATGGCTCAATCAGGTGCACGGCATCGATGTCGTCAATCTCGATGCCGCGCACACCTGCGCCTCGCCGTTTACCGCGGATGCATCCTTCACTCGAACGGCGAATCGTGTCTGCGTGATCATGGTCGCGGATTGCCTGCCCGTGCTCTTCGCGAGTCGTGATGGCCAAACCATCGGCGCGGCGCACGCCGGCTGGCGCGGGCTTGCAAGCGGTGTGCTCGAGAACACCGTGAGTGTCATGGGCGTCCCGCCAGACGATCTGGTCGTGTGGCTTGGTCCCGCGATCTCGCAAGAGCACTTCGAAGTCGGAGACGAAGTGCGTGAAGCGTTCGTGAAAGCGGATGCGGAAGCCGCTTCCCTGTTCGCGCCCAACTCGCGTGGCCGCTGGCAGGCAGACCTGACAGGCCTGGCTCGCAGGCGACTCGCCGCGCTCGGTGTCAACGATGTGAGCGGTGGAAAGTGGTGCACGTTCGCCGATCGAGAAAGGTTTTACTCTCATCGGCGGGACGGAAAGGGCGGCAGGCTCGCCGCGATCATCTGGAAAGCCTGACTAATCCTCTTTTAGGATTGGCCCAACTTCGAAAAGGCGCACCATAGTGGACTCGAAAAGCATCTTCTTCTTGGGCTGCCTGGGTGGAGTCGCGGTGCTGAGCATAGTTGGAGTGCTCACCGGAATTGAGATTTCCCGGCGACTCCAGGCGAACCACCCATTGAAGTGGATGGAGTTCGGCTTTCCGCGAAACTGGATGAGCCCGTCACTCGATGAAGAATCGTCCCAGGTTCAGGGCCAGATTAATTTGCTGCTCTTTCTCCTGAGGAAGGAGCATGAACAGCTGAACGACCCGCGTCTCAATCGTCTTGCGATCTTGCACACAAGTGCTGTCTCGCGCTTGTATTGTTGCTCATGGTCTTCTCGTCGATCGCATGGCTTCGGAATTTGTAGATCGCTGAGACATTTTCGCGGGTCAGATCCGGGACCACCGTGGACGGTCGGGCATTGTCGACCCCCGACAACGATGCACAGCAAGTGATCGTGCTCGAAAGCAAGGTCGATGATGCTTCGGTCAGGGAAGAGTTGCGGCGGGCACCGCGGCCGTGACGACCACGTTCGGCTACGACAACAACGGCAACCAGACGAGCACCGCCGCGCCGCTCGCGCGCAACAGCACGAGCCTGTACGACGAGCTCAATCGTCTGAAGCAGATCACCGATCCCGCCTCCGGCATCACGCAGTTCGGCTACGACGCGAACGACAACCTGACGCAGGTCACCGATCCGCGATCGCTCGTGACGAGCTACGCGTACAACGGCTTCGGCGACCTCGTGACGCAAACGAGCCCGGACACCGGTGTGACCACGAACACTTACGACTCCGGCGGCAACCTCGACACCTCCACCGACTCGCGCGGCGCGGTCACGGACTACGCCTACGACGCGCTCAATCGCGTGACCTCGGCCTCCTTCACGCTCGGCGGCGTGACGGATCAGACCCTCAACTACACGTACGACACGGGCACGAACCAGCAGGGCCGCCTCACGAGCGCCTCGGATGCCGATCACACGCTGTCCTGGTCCTATGACGCGCACGGCCGCGTCACGGGCAAGGGCCAGACGGTGGGCGGCGTGACGCTGGCGATGGGCTACGGCTACAACGCCTCCGGGCAGCTTGCGAGCACGGTGCTGCCCTCGGGGGCGACCGTGACCTACGGCTACAACGCGAACGGTCAGGTCACGAGCCTCACGCTGAATGGCTCGAGCACGATCCTCTCCAGCATCACCTACGACCCGTTCGGTCCGATCACGGGCTGGACGTGGGGCAACGGCACCTTGGCCTCGCGGGACTTCGATGCCGATGGCAAGGTGACGCAGCTCGACAACGCCAATGGTGTGAGCCTGAAGACTTACGCCTATGACGATGCGTTCCGCATCACCGGTATCGGCGATGCGCTGGACCCG
>JAEZCR010000064.1 GCA_023433465.1 Pseudomonadota bacterium
GCGGCATCGGACGGCCACACCCCCGGATGACGCTCGCCGACGTACTCCGTGATCGCGAGTGAATCCCACACCGTCGTCGCGCCGTCGACGAGGCAGGGGACCTTGCCCGTCGGCGAGAACACGCGGAACGCGTTCGGGTCGGGCCCGAACACCACCTGCTTTTCGCGGAAAGGGATGCCGAGCTCGCGCAGCAGCACCCACGGACGCAGCGACCAGGAGGAGTAGTTCTTGTTGCCGATATAAAGCTCGTACATGCGTTCAGTGTCCCGGGTGCTGATGGGTTTGATAGCCGCGCAGCTCGGCGTAGCGCGAGAGCTGCTCGGGCGTGAGCAGCGCGGCCTGCTCGATGTGTGCGTTCAAGTGCGCGCCGCGGAGGCGGGCGCGGATGACCTCGATCCGCGAGAGCTCCGCATCGACCCGCTGAGACGTGGCCGTCTTCGTCGCGTACAGCGCGTCCAGGGCGCGTTCGGCCTCGACGAGCGCAGCGCCTTCGGCGCGCGCCGCCCGCTGCATGCGCGCGAAGATGTCGCGTGAGGCGGCCAGCTGCGATTCGGACAACTTCAACGGTTCCGCGAGCTCGATGACGTGCAGCGGGCCCGGATAACCATTGAGCTCCGCGGCCTTCGCGAATCCCATGCCCTTGCCGTCGAGCAACGCGGCCTGCTCATCGGGCGAGAGCGCCTTGATGGCGCGGTGTTGTTCGCCCGCGTAGGGCGAGTGCTGCGCGCGGGCGATAGCTGCGAGCAGCAGGAGCGGGATGAGCCTCCAGCATTTCATGCGTTGTCTCCGGTGAGCATCTTGTCGACCAGTTCGAAACCCGCGCGCTCCGAGAATCCATGGCGCCGATAGAATTCTCGCGCGGTATCGTTCCGCCGGCCAAGCTGAAGGAACACGTTGGTACAGCCGCGCGCGCGGAACTCCGCTTCCGCCGCGGACAACAGGCCGGCACCAAGGCCAAGGTTGCGGTATTCCGGCGTGATGAACAATTCGTCGATCTCGGCGGTGAGGCCCTTGAATTCGAGGCTGAACACGAACACGGCCAGCAGGTATCCGGCGGGCGTCCCATCGACTGTCGCGAGCCAGCCCTGGCCCAATCGCGGATCGTCCATGACACGGCGCAGGAGCGTTCCAATCGCCGTCCGGTCGAATTCGTCGAGGGATTCGAAGCGCCAGTACTGCTCCACCATCGACACCATCGGTTCGAGGTCCTGCGGGGTACTCGGGCGGATCCGGATGTCGGGCGGCATGGGGCGGCGAGTTTACGCGATCGGGGGATGCCCCGTCTCGCCCGCGGCGCCGAACTAACTACCTTCCGGCAGCCAGAGCGTCACGGCCGCGCCACCGCCATCCCGATTCGCGATGCGCAGCCGCCCTCCGTGGGCCTCGACGATCTCGCGGCACAGCGTGAGCCCGAGTCCCGTCCCCGTCTCCTTGGTCGAGTAGAAGGGGACCAGCGCATTCTCGAGCGCCCCGGGCGAGAATCCCGGTCCGCGGTCGCGTACCTCGATCGCGAATCCACGCGGCGCCGCGGTGACGGCGATCTCGATCTCGGTGGGCTGCGATCCTGACTCGCGCGCGTTCTTGAGCAGGTTGATCAGCGCCTGCTCGAGCTGCGCGGTGTCGAAACTCGCCGGGCGCTGCGGCAATTCCCCCGCGAGCGTGAATGCGGACACCACGCGCAGCCGCTCGATCAGTACTTCCCACGAAACCGGCGCCAGCCGCGGCTGCGGGAGTTTCGCGAACTGGGCATAGCCGTCGATGAATCCGGCCAGGTGCCGCGCGCGCTCTTCGATGGTCGAGAACACGCGGTGCAGCTGCGCGGGCTGCGGCGCGTCCGCGAGGATGCGACCGGAATGCGCCAGCGAGGAGATCGGCGCGAGCGAATTGTTGAGCTCGTGGGCGATCACGCGGATGACCTTCTTCCAGGTCGCGACTTCCTGCGAATTGATCTCGCGGGTGAGCTGCTTGAGCAGCAGGAGCCGGTGCGGCATGGCGTTCAGCAGGAAGCGCCGCTGCGACACGTGATAGACCTGCGGCTCTCCCCCGAGCTCGAGCGTGAACAGCGTGTCGCCGCCGCGTTGTATCGCCTCCTGCATGGGCGCGGGGGAGGCCGTGAGGTAACGCGCGAAGCGCTCGCCCTCGAGTTTCCGCCCGGCCGCGAAGAGCTGCCGCGCGGTGGCGTTGGTGTAGAGCACGACGTCGGAGTCGTTCGTGAGCACCAGCGCCAGCGGCGTGCTCTGGATCACCGTGTCGAGCATGAGCTCTCGCTGATACAGGCTCTGTCGTTCGACTCGCAGCCGGTCGCCGATGCCGTTGTACGCGTCGGCCGCCGCGCCGAGCTCGTCGGCCGTTCGGTTGGTGATGCTGAGGCTGAAATCGCGGTCCTTGAGGCTCGAGATGCCGTCGGAGAGCGCGCGTGCGACGTTGCTCCAGCGTCGCGTCATCGCGCTACCGGCCCAGGCGATCAGCGGTGCGAGCACCAGCGCGGTAATGGCCGCCGCGAGCCAGCGCGAGGCGATGTAGTTTGCGGCAAGTGCGTATCCGAGGGCGCCGAGGAGCGCGACGGCGCCCAGCCACAGTGTGGCCCAGCCGGCCATTGAAAAGCGCCAGCGCATGTCAGGAGCGTCCGCGGGCGCGCGGGCCTCAGCGGCCCGGGGACTCCTTGATCCCTAACTTTTCCATGCGGCGATAGAGTGCCTGGCGGCTTATGCCGAGCTGCCGGGCCGCCTGCGCGACGATGTAGCCCGACTCACTCAAGGTGCGTTCGATGGTGGCCCGGTCGAGCACGGGCTCGTCCGAACGCGCGGGTAAAACGGCCGGGAGGTTCAACGTCGCCGCCGTGAGGGGTGCGGCGCCGGCGAGCAGCGCTGCGCGTTGCAGCACGTTGCGCAGCTCGCGAACGTTTCCCGGCCAGGAATGGTTGAGCAGCGCGCGCTCGGCATCGCTCGTGAGACGGACTCCCTTGTCGAGGAATGCGCGCGCCAGCGGCAGCACGTCGTCGCGCCGCTCCGCGAGCGGTGGCACGGTGAGCTCGATGACGGAGAGCCGGTAGTAGAGGTCTTCGCGGAAGCGGCCTTCGCGCATCGCCTCGCGCAGCGGCAGGTTGGTGGCCGCGACCACGCGCACGTCGGCCTTGCGGGTCGTGTTGCTGCCGAGTCGTTCGTATTCGCCCGTCTGCAGCACGCGCAGTAGTTTGGCCTGGCCGGAGGGCGGGAGGTTGCCGATCTCGTCGAGGAACAGCGTGCCGCCGTCGGCGGCCTCGAATCGCCCGGCGCGCGGCTTGGCGCCGGTGAATGCCCCGGCCTCGGTTCCAAACAGCTCGGCCTCGATGAGCTGGTCGGGCAGGGCGCCCGCGTTCACCTAGATGAAGGGCCGGTCGCGGCGCGTGGAATTGGCGTGCACGAGATCGGCGAGGACTTCCTTGCCCGCGCCATTCGGGCCGGTGATGAGCACGGGCACATCCGCGTGGGCCACGTGCGCGGCCATCGACGCGACGGTATGCATCGCCTCGCTTTCATAGACCAGGCCGCGCAGGTCGTACCGTTCGGCGAGCGCCGCGCGCGCCTCGGCGCGACTCGCGCGCCGCTGGATGTTTTCTTCCACCGCGGCGCGCAGATCGAGCAGGTTGCGCACCGTGGTGAGCAGTCGCGCATCGTCCCAGGGCTTCGCGATGTAGTCCGCCGCGCCGGCCTTCACGAGATCGACCGCGGTTTCGAGATGCGTCCAGGCGGTCAGCAATATGACCGGCACATCCGGATGCAGCGACCGCAATTCCCGGAACAGCGCCACGCCTTCCGCGCCCGAGGTGGCCTCGCGCTGGAAGTTCATGTCCTGGATGACGAGATCGACTTCCTGGGCCCGCACGGTCGCGAGTGCTTCGGCGGGAGATGAAGCGCCGAGCACCCGCGCGCCGTGCAGGGACAACAGGACCTGGATGGGCGTGCGCAGGGCCTCGCTGTCGTCGGCAACCAGTACGGTGCGGTGAGCCAGGCGATCCTCGTCGTGTGAGGTAACGGAGGTCATGCCTGAGACGTTCCGGGTCGGGATGAGGTTGCAAGCGACAGCCATGAAAACCTGCCTGGCAGGTCAGATGTTTCGCGTGGCCATTGCCGGTGAGACTTTTGCGGCGCGCAATGAGGGTTGCCAGGCGGCCAGCTGCCCCACGCCCCAAAGGCCGATGACACCCCCGAGCAGGTAGTACAGATCGAGCCGAGGCAGCTGGTATTCGGTGGATAGCCAGTAGCCCGCGCCCAACGCGAGGCAGCACCCGACGAATACGCCGAATGTCGTGACGAGCCAGTTCTCGGTCATGAAATACCGCACGATGTCGAGGCGCCGGGCGCCGATCGCGCGCCGCGTGCCGATCTGGCGGGTTCGATTGTTCACGTTGAATGTGGCCAGCCCGAAGATGCCGAGCGAACTGAAGACGAGCACGAGGCCGGTGACCGTAGACAACGTCACCGCCATCAGCGAGTCCCCCGCATAACCTCTGCGTTTCATGTCCGACATCTTTCTTGCTTCGTCGATGCGGCGGGTCGGATCCCGCTTCATCAAGGCCGCTTCGACATCCGCGATGACCTTGTCGAGTTCGCCGGGTCGCACGCGGACCACGTACTGCGTGGAGGGATCGGGCCCCACGCTCGGATACAACATCGTGCGGTCGACCATGTCCCAACCCACCCACGAGCCTTGCATGTGCTCGATCACTCCGACGATCCGGATGGGACGACTGTGATCGTCGTACATGGTATTGCCGAGAATGGGTTGATCCTTGAACAGGGCCTTCCCCAACGCCTGGCTGATGATGGCGGTCGACGGCCAGCCAGGTGATCTCTCCGTCTTGTATTCGACCGCATTGGGATCGAATGTCGTGCCTTCGGCGAGCTTGACTCCCAACGCCTTCACACCGTGTTCATCCGTGGCAAAGGTGTTGGCGGGCGAGCTCTCGCCCTTCTTGTCCGGGAGCGAGAAGAACAATGTCGAGTTGCCGCTGCCCGACAGAGGTACCTGCTGCATGGGCGCCGCATCGACGACACCCGGCATCTGGCGCAGCATCGCCATGTCTTCGCGAAACATGCCGAGAAAGTCGTGATCCTTTTCGTACGAGGTGACCCACAGGGCGAAGATGTTCTGATCGTCGATGCCGGACGGCCGGCCGATGTGTTTCACGCGTTGCTGGGTGAGATAGACCGCATTGACCACGATGGCCAGCGTGATCGCGATCTGCACCGCGACGAGAATGGCGCCCGCGCGATTGCGCAGGAGCGAAGAGAGGATCGGTCGGATTTCCATGTCACTGCACCTTGAGGTAGGAGGCGGGGGCGGCACGCCCGATACGCCATGCGGGATAGAGGCCCGCGGCAAGACCCGCAGCCATTGCGATGGCGATGACGAGCAGAAGGTTGGCGTGATCGAACGGCAGCGCGCGCGTTGCTTCGTCGACGAAGCGGCCATACCAGGCGCGTAGCGCCCACACACCGCCGAGCCCCAACAATCCACCGACAATGCCGCCGGCGAGCGCGACCACACACGATTCGGTGAGGTGTTGCCAGAAGATGTCGCGGCGACTGGCGCCGAGTGCGCGGCGCACGCCGGCGCTGGGCGCCGCGTTCAGGAATTTGGCGAGCAGCAGCCCGACGGTGTTCACCAGGCACACGGCGAGGAACGCGAACGCCAACGTGAGCATGGCCCGGTTGTCGTCCTGGACGACCTCGTTGCGTTCGAGCCAGCCTTCCACGTCGTAGAGGTAATTGTTGAGAGGACGCGGAAAGCGGCCGTGCTTCTTCTGCTCGACGACGTAGTTGTCGAGGAACTCGCGGAAGGCGCGCTGCTTCCCGGTCGTGCGCAGCTCGACCCAGGCGTTGAACGAAATGCACTCCGAGTTGAGGAACGCCTGGTAACTGTCGATGTTCTCGGTCTTCCAGCAGTTCGTATTGCCGTGGCTGCCGAGCTCCATCACCTGGCCCCACGAGAACGGCGCGTACGCGCCCTCCATGTCCTGAAACGCACCGTTGTTCACGTCGAAGTACTTGGGCATCGGTTCCCAGTCGTCGAGCACCCCGATCACGCGGAATTCCCTGTTCTTGAAGAGCAGCGTCCTGCCGACACTGTTGATTCCGCCGAACGCCTTCTCGTTGGCGTCCCTGGAAAGCACCATCACCGGCTCGGGTCCGGCATCGGCCTTGGCGTCCCATGGCCCGCCGAACAGGAAGGGCGCCTCGAACATCGCGAAGAAGTCCGCGGTCGTCAGTCGTGTGCGGAAATACTGCGGGTCCATGCCCCTGTCGGCACGTGTGTAAGTGCCGCCGGACTTGTACATGATGGCCTTGCGGTCCGGGATATCGGAAGCGTGAATCGCACGCGCATCCCGGTAAGTGAGCATGGTCGGCGCGAGGGTCTTGTCGTCCTCGTCGAATGAATCATCGGGATCCCAACTGTCGATCGACGGGGAGAACAGGATGCTGCTCCGGTCGCCGGCGGGATTCGCGGACGCTGCGCGATACGCGGTCAGCGTGATCATGCACACGGAGATGCCGAGCGCGATGGCCAGCACCATGAGTGCCGTGAGGCCGGGATTGCGTTTGAAGCTGCGCACTGCGAGCCCGAGGTAATAGGCGAGCATTTCAGGCTCCGGAAGTGGCCAGGGAGCCGGTGGCGCCGGCGTGGGCGGGCGTCGCGGCCGATGCGTGCGGCTCGTACGGCTTGAAGTCCGAGATCTGGCCGTCGACCACCTGCACGTTGCGGTGCGCGCGGCGCGCGAGCTCCGGATCGTGCGTGACCATGATGATGGTCGTGCCCATCTCGTTGATCTTCTCGAGCAGGTCCATGACCTGCCGCGCCATGAGCGAATCCAGGTTGCCGGTGGGCTCGTCGGCGAGCACCAGCTTCGGATCGCCGGCGATCGCACGGGCGATCGCCACGCGCTGCTGCTGGCCGCCCGACAGTTGCGCCGGTATGTGTTTCATGCGCGAGGCGAGGCCGACGATGTCGAGAGCGTTGGTGATGCGCTGGTGGCGTTCCGCGGATTTCATGCGGCGGTAACGCAGCGGTACGTCGACGTTGTCGTAGACATTGAGGTCCGGCATCAGGTTGAAGCTCTGGAAGATGAAGCCGATCTTCTGGTTGCGCAGCGCGGAGCGTGCATCGTCGGAGAGTTGCGTCACGTCGACGTCATCCAGCCGGTAGGTGCCGGTTTCGTAGGGCTCGAGCAGGCCCGCGATATTGAGGAACGTGGTCTTGCCGGAGCCGGATGGCCCGGTGACCGCGAGAAACTCACCCGCCTTTACCGACAGCGAGAAGTCACGCAGTGCGTGCGTCTCGATCAGGTCCGTGCGGAATACTTTGCTGACGTTCGTCATGGAGAGCATCGGGAGAGTCCTCGTTATTGGCTGATGAGGACGCTGGGCGCGTCCTTGAATTCACGCATGTCCGAAAGCACGACCTCGTCGCCCACGGCGACACCGCTGCGAACTTCGATTTCGCCGATGGCGGCGGGCCCGTACTCGACCGGGACACGGATGGCTTCGTCGTCACGCACCACGTAAACGAAGCGCGTGTCGGAATCCTGGAATGGGCTGCGAGCGACCTTGAGCACGTCGGCGCGCTCATCCAGCACGATGCGCACGGAGGCGCGCTGGTTCTGGCGCAGGCCCTTGGGCTGGTCCGCGAAACGCACGCGGCCGGTTACCTGTGCATTGCGCACGTCCGGCGAGATCCCCGCGACCGTGCCCATGAGCCGGCGGCCGTCGAGTGCAACTTCCGCGCTCATGCCCGGCCGGATCTCGTTCGCGTAGCTCTCGCTGACCTGGAACTCGATTTCGAGCGCGGACAGGTCGACCACCGTGACCAGCGGCGCGTTCTCGGCCACCTGTGCGCGCTCGACCTGGGTGAGCGTGGCCACGATGCCGTCGACCGGGGACTTGAGCGTGAGTCCGTCGACGCGTTCACGCAGGCGGGCGACGAGCAACGCCTGGGCATCGCGTTGCGCGCGCTGGCTGCGCAGTTCGAGCTCGAGGCTGTCCTTCTCGAGATTCGCCGTGTCGATCGCGTGCGTGTAATTGAGCTTCGCGGTTTCGAGATCGTCGCGCGCACGCTGGAAATCGCGTTCGGGGATCACGTGAATGCCCCAGGCATCCTCGGCGCGTTTGAATTCCCGCTCGGCCGCCGTGATCTGCACCTTCGCGAGATCGCTGTCCTGACGGCTCTTGAGGATCGTGCGGCGCACTTCGATCGTCTGCTGGTTGAGCGTGGCCTCCGCCGCGACCAACGCGGCGCGCTCGCGCTCGTATTCGTTCATCAGGGCCGCGCTCTCGACTGAGCCCAAGATGTCGCCGGCCTTCACCGCATCGCCCGCGCGCACTTTGTAAGAGATCGTGCCGGGCGCTTCGGCGAAGAGGGTAGGGCTCACGGCGGCAACGACCAGGCCCGTGGCCGCGACGTCGCGCACGAAGGGTCCCCGCTCGACGACCGCGGTGCGCATGCGCGCGCGCGAAATCACGTTCTCGGAAGACAGCCATGCGCGCACGGCCACGACTCCGCTTGCCAGCAACGCGATCCCCACGACGCCGTAAACCCCATAGCGGCGCAGCAGTTCACGATGGCGCTGGCCCGGTGATGCGGCGACCTTGATGTCCTGGGCCTGTGTGCCGCGTATCGATACGTCTCGCAGAAGTAGCGTCATGCCATTGCCAAAGCACGCGCCGTGCCAAGGGCGAGGCGATGAGGCATGCGCGCCCTAAGCGATTGAATTCAGGTGGGAGTGCTGCTCCGGAAATCGATGCGGAGAGCGGATAGGTGGTGTCCGCGCGCGGACAGCGGAC
>JAEZCR010000080.1 GCA_023433465.1 Pseudomonadota bacterium
CCATTTCCCAGCAAAAGGGGTCAGTCCTTGCCGTGGGCGGCGGAGGCGACAGGAATTTCCCAGGTAAGGGCTGACCCCTTTTGCTGGGAAATGGGGGCTGCCCCCTATCGGCCGATGAAGGTCAGCGGATCGATCTGGCGGCCGTTCTTCAGCACTTCGAAATGGACGTGCGGGCCCGTCGAGCGGCCCGTCGAACCGACGTACGCCAGCGTGTCGCCACGCGCGACGGTGCTGCCGACCGCAACCGCGATACCCTGGTTGTGGCCGTAGCGGGTCACGAGTCCGTTGCCGTGGCTGACCTCGACCAGGTTGCCGTAGCCCGCCTTCTCGCCCGCGTAAGTCACCACGCCCGCGGCCACCGCCACGACGTCCGCGCCGTGAGTGCTCGCGAAGTCGATGCCCTTGTGAAACGCCTGGTGTCCGGTGAACGGATCCTGGCGCTCGCCGAAATACGAGGAGATGTGGCCCGCGCGCACCGGCCGGCCGTCGGGCCGGATCTGCTCGTCGAGCTTCTTCGACAGCAGCGCATTCTCGAGCGCGGCCATCTGCGCGTCGCGCGAGGAAATCTTCTGTTCGAGGCCATAAAGCATGGCCGCGAGATCGGGTTCGGTCACCGCCGAGCCCGCGTCCTCGGGTCCGCCGATGGCCGGAGTGCTCTCGAAGTCGAATTCGCGGTTGTCGATGTTCGCCATCTGCGTCAGGCGCTTGCCCAGCGCATCGAGGCGGATGACGTGGGCGTTCATCTGGCCGATTCGCATGGCGACCGCGTCGACGCGGCGCTGCAGCTCGGCCTTGAGTTCTTTGATTTCCGCCTGCTGTTCGGCCAGCGTGACGGACCAGGGAGCGGCGCCGCGGGGGCTGCCTTTGCTCTCACCGATCTTGAGTCCGAGGCTGAAAGCCGTGGCGAGGATGGCGACGAGCACCGCGGCGAACGCGGTGACCGAGAGGGGATGAGCGAGATTGAAGTGACGGGCTCGACCTTCGCGGCGCGAAAAGAAAATGATGTTCATCGCGCGCGCTCCGCAGGAATTGCTGCCGTGGTTACACCGTCCGGGTCTGGACGACCCTGTTCTTCGTGCATCAAGCACTTGCGCCTGGCCGGCGTCCTCGTTGTCATAGCTCCCTCGAGACTTTTGACCAGCAAACCGTAAGGGCCAGCAGGCGCGCGAAACTATGCCCAAAAGACCCCGACGAGACAAGCAACCGGTCCGACCGGGCGCCAAACCGCGCACGATTGGCGACTTAATGTCTGCCCGTTTGCCAGCCTTGGCGCAGCGTGCCCTTTCGACGCCGGAGACGTCCGAGTGGCACGTCACAGTGATGAAGGTGCTGGGTCCGGACCTCGAAAATAAGGTAAATCACTGCTCGCTCGACCAAGGCCGTCTGGTCGTCGTGGCGGAGTCCTCCGCCTGGGCCGCCCGCATACGCTTCCGGCTGGCCGAACACGAGGCGCTGCTGCGCGAGAAGACCCCCGACTACCGGGAATTCAGCGTCCGCGTACGGCCGCGACAGGCCCGCACCGGACGGGGCTGATCACAGCTCGCCGGACGCCAGGCGGTCGGCGGCATGGTTGGCGGCCCGGGCGGACAGGGCCATGTACGTGAGCGAGGGACTCACCGATCCGGTCGAGGCCATACACGAGCCGTCCGTGATGAACAGGTTCGGCACGTCATGCGCCTGGTTGTGCCGGTTCAGAACCGAGCTCGCCGGGTCGTGCCCCATACGCGCTGTACCCATCTCGTGAATGGCCCTTCCGGGCGGCAGCGGTGTGCCCAGCGCCGTGACGTTTTCGAAGCCCGCGGCTTTCAGCATCTCGGCGGCATCCGCGCTGGCGCGGTGGGCGATTCGCCGTTCATTTTCGCCATGCCCACACTCGATGTTGACGAGCGGCAGTCCCCATTTGTCCGTACGACGCTCATCGAGGGTCACGCGATTCTCGGCGCGCGGCAGCATCTCGCCCAGGCCGAACAGCGCGATTTCCCATTTGCCCGGCGAGCGCAGACGTTGTTTGAGCTCCCGGCCGATGCCGGCCTCCCGCCCTCCCCGCTGCCAGGTCGCGCGGCTGCTGTATCCCTGGAATCCGAAGCCGCGCACGAAATCCACGTCCGCGCGCTCCGTGGTGTTGAGGTACCTCGGCACGTAGAAGCCGGTCGGGCGTCGGCCGTAGTAGTAGCGATCGAGGAACCCCGGATGCGTGCCACGCGCGCCGACGCCGACCACGTGGTCCATGAGATAGCGACCGACGGTCCCGGAGCTGTTGGCCAGTCCGTCGGGAAACCACTCCGACCGCGACGACAACAGGATCTGCGCGGTGCCGATGGTCGATGCGCAGACGAACACGATGCGCGCCTGGTACGAACGTCCCTGCTTCGTGTTCGCGTCGATGACGCGCACGCCGGAGACGCGGCGCTTGGCGTGGTCGTAGTCGAGACGTTGGACGATGGCGTCGGTCACGATCGTCAAATTGCCGGTGCGACGCGCAGCCGGCAGCGTCGCGGAGAGCGAGGAGAAATACGCGCCATATCCACAGCCGCGTTCGCACACGCCACGCAGTTGACACGGTCCACGACCGAGCGCTCGGTGTTCCGCGGAAGGTTCAGTGAGGTGGGCACACCGGCCCACCGTCACACGACGGGAAGGATGCCGGGCTTCCGTGCGCCGCTTGAACTCGAGCTCGATGCAGTTGAGCTCGAGCGGCGGAAGGAACTGGCCATCAGGCAGATGATCCAGTCCCTCGTTCGCTCCCGAGATTCCGGCGAAGCGTTCGACGCGGTCATACCAGGGTGACAGATCCGAATACCGGATCGGCCAGTCGACGCCGTGGCCATCGAGCTTGTTGGCGCCGAAGTCCACGTCGCTCATGCGATAGGTCTGGCGTCCCCACGTGATCGAGCGGCCACCGAGGTGATAACCACGGATCCAGGAGAATGGCTGACCCGATGGAGTGAGGTACGGGTGTTCGCTGTCGCGCACCCACCATTGCTTCGTGGCCGAGTCGAATGCGCGGGACTGGCTCTGGATCGGATAGTGCTCGGCGGTTTCGTCCTGCGGCACGAGCCCACGATGCGGCACGTCCCACGGCGAGGCGAAGTCCTGATAGTCGGCGCCATGCTCGACGTGGCGGCCGCGTTCGATGACCAGCGTCTTCAAACCACGCTCGCACAATTCCTTGGCGACCCAGCCGCCGCTGATCCCGGAGCCCACGACGATCGCGTCGAAGTTCATGGCCGCGTCCCGTCAGACCGCCGACGCACGGCCGATCTCGTCGAGGGGCAGGCAGGCGCGCCAGGTGCCGGGCACCATCTCGTAGCGCAGTTCCTGCGTAGCGCCGATCTCCGAGTGGTAGTAGGCGGAGAGCACGAGGAATTTGAACCTGGCGTACGCCTCGTTGCCGAGCACGAAGGCGGCCGCGTCGAAGTCGCGCAGCAGCTCGTGGCGCTGCTCGGGCGGGATCTGCGCGAAGGAGGCGCCGCGCAGCACCCAGGCGCGCTTGTCGATCTCGTCCAGCACGCCCGCGATCTGCGCGCGGGTCGCGCTCGAGGCCCACTCTTCCAGCATCGTCCGCACGAACTGCGGCACGCCCGCGGCTAGCGCGCCGGGCGTGTCGGTGGCCGGGATCATGACGTCCGCCACCGTCTCGAGCAGCGCGAACTGGGCGGCCGCGAGCGCGCCCGGCGAGGTCGGCCGGTCGCCGCGCGCGAAGCGCGTCAGCGCGCCCGCGCCGCCGACCAGCAACACCGCGCCCAGCAGCAGCGCGCGCCGGCTCAGCTTCGTGTCGGGGGTCTTGTGTTCGGTCTCGGACAAGGGAACCTCGGGTTATTCCGCCCCGATATATCGGCCGCGGTTCGAGGTTCTGGATGCGGCAACGCGTGGCCGCCGGGGCGGCACTGCGTCACATCGCGGGATTGATCAGATGGTCGAGCCGACCGGGACCGGTGGCGGCTGCACGTACGCGATCGGCGCGTCGGAGGGCTTCTCGAAAACGACGGATTCCCACGATTGGGGGCTCGCGATGAGCTTGCGCAGCAGCATGTTGTTGAGCTTGTGGCCCGACTTGAAGCCGCTGAATTCGCCGATCAGGCTGTGCCCGAGTAGATAGAGATCGCCGATCGCGTCGAGGATCTTGTGTTTCACGAATTCGTCCTCGTAGCGGAGGCCGTCCTCGTTGAGCACGCGGAAATCGTCGAGCACGATCGCGTTGTCGAGATTGCCGCCGAGCGCGAGATTGCGCGCGCGCATCATCTCGAGGTCGCGCATGAAGCCGAAGGTGCGGGCTCGCGCGACTTCCTTCAGATAGGAGGTTGTCGAGAAATCCATCGACGCCTTGTTCGCGCGCCGCTTGAACAGCGGATGGTTGAACTCGATTTCGAAGTTCACCTTGAAGCCGTCGAACGGACGGAATTCCGCCCACTTGTCACCATCCTCGACGCGCACGCGCTGCTTGATGCGCACGAACTTCTTCGGCGTGCGCAGATCCTCGAAACCGGCCGACTGCAGCAGGAACACGAAGGGTCCCGCGCTGCCGTCCATGATCGGGACTTCGGGCGCGCTCACTTCGACGTGCGCGTTGTCGATGCCGAGACCCGCGAATGCCGACATGAGGTGCTCGACGGTCGAGACGCGTGCGTTGCCATCGACGAGAACGGTGCCGAGCTGCGTGTCGCCGACGTTCTCGGCGTATGCGCGCACCTCGGCGGGAGGATCGAGATCGGTACGTCGGAAAACGATGCCCGTATCAGCGGCCGCGGGCCGGAGGGTCATCAGGACCTTCTTGCCCGTGTGCAGTCCCACGCCCTGGGCGCGGATGGAGTTTTTTAAGGTTCGTTGTCCGAGCATGTGATTCCGACTCCCGCAACCGTTTCACGCGGTACGGGTAGCGCCGCCCGTGGGGCTCGGGGGAGCGGCCGCAAATGGACTGCGGCACCGAGACACACAAAAGGGGCGCTACCGTAACACAGTTCGAACCGACCCGTTCCCTGGGGGTCAGTCCGCCTGCCGCCGCAGAAATGCCGGAATATCCAGCACGTCCTCCGATTCCACGTCCGCCCGGAGGCCATCGCCTACCGCGCGCTGGCGCTGCACGGCGGGTTTGTCCAGTGCCGCGTAATCCGCCGCGGTCAGGGGACGACGGGGAACGACACGCATCGGGGGCTCCGCCTGCTGCTGAGCCGCCTGCGGGGCCACCT
>JAEZCR010000087.1 GCA_023433465.1 Pseudomonadota bacterium
CGCCCGGTCGTTGGTTAGAAGCCGTATTTGACCGAGACTGCCCAGAACCTGCCCGGCAGGTCGTACGTACCCGCATCGAAGCCGTTGAGCGAGCAGCTGAAGCAGATCGGCGGTTCTTCATCGAAGACGTTGTTGAGCGCGACCGCCACGCGCAGATCCTCGATGCCGCTCCACGCGAGCATGAAGTCGTTGTAGAACGTGCTGCCGAGCTCGTGGAACTCTTCTCCCTGGTCGCAGCCCGGGACATCCGGCGTCAGCGCGTTGCCGCAGAACTCGTTCACCGCGTCGATGTAACGCGTGGTCCAGCTCACTTCCCACCCGGCGCGGCGCCAGCCGAAATTGAGATTCGCCTGGATCTCGGGGATCGCGCTGTCGCTGACTTCGATGCCCACCGTGCGCTGCGAGACGATGCCGTCGGTGTCCACGGCGGTGAAATCGTTCACGTAGGTCGCCTGCAGGCCTAACCACAATTGACCCCATTCGCGCTCGCTGCCCAGCCAGTCCGCCTTGAAGTCGAATCCGTCGGTTTCGATGGAGCCGAGATTGTCGAGGAAATTGTTGGGCGGGTTGAGATTGCCGCTCGGCTGCCGGGTGAATGGCGTGCACAACGTGGGATCCGTTCCGCCGGCCGCGAGGCAGGCATTGAGCAACGCCGCGATGTCGCGCGCCTGGATGCCGTCCTCGATCTCGTGGCTGAAGTAAGTGAGTTCGAAAGTCAGCCTCTCGGCGAATCCTTCGGCCCAGGTGGCGTCGTGCACGATGCCGATCGTGTAACTGTCGGAGGTCTCGGGCTCGAGGTCCGGGTTGCCGCCGGTGAACGTCGAGATCTGTGTGTTCGCCTGCTCGAACCCCGACGGCACGCCCTGCGCGCGGCAGGCGGTTTCGAGCGGCGTCGTATTCGGTCCGTCCGCGTCATTGACGACCAGGCTGCCGGTCGGGCCGCAGGGATCGGTCAGCGTCGCGTCGAACTGCGTGAGTCCGTACAACTCGCCGAGATTCGGCGCGCGGAAGCCGGTCGAATACGTGCCGCGGAACGCGAGCGCGTCGATGGGCTGCCAGCGCAGGCCGACCTTGCCGGTGGTCTCACTACCGAACGTCGAGTAGTCGGAATACCTCACCGCCGCGCTCACGTCGAGCGACTCGAGCAGCGGGAAACGGAATTCCGCGTACAACTCGTCGACGCTGTAGTCGGCCGAGACGGGTGACGCGAAGGAGTCCTGCGACTCGCCGGTCTGCCGCAACGGGTCGGGGTCGAACTCGCCGTCGTACTCGCGATGCTCGATGCCGACCGCGAAGCCCGCGGTGCGATCGCCGATGTCGAACAGGTCGCCGGTCACGTTCGCCGCGACGAGTTGCAGCGTCTGCTTGCTCGAATCGATCTGCGTCGTGCGGATGAAGTCGATCATCTCCTGCGTGAAGGGCCGCCCCTGGCCGCCGAAGAGATCCAGGGGCGTGCAGTTGGGCACCTGCGCGCACACCGCCGGATCGCCGAGTGCGAGCTGGATCTTCCCGATGTTGTAGCCGTTGGTGAACTTCTGGTCGGCGTTGTTCTCGGACTGCACGAAGTTCACGTCCCAGCGGAAGCGGTCGCCCGAGCCGAACTTGCCATCGAAACCCACGTTGAAATACCAGGTGTCGACGTCCTGCTCGAACAGGCGTGGCCCCACCTCGATGGGACGGCGCGTCAGCACCGCGAAGTTGCTGTCCGCGTCCAGATCGATGCCGAATGGATTGAAAGGGTTCAGCGCGGAGATCGAAATGGTGTCCGCGATCCCGCCAGTGCCCGCGCTGGGGCCCACGAAGATCGGCTCCGGCGCCGCTTGATTGCTCGACTGCCGGTTGTTGAACAGTCCCTTCACCGTGACGTTGACGTCGTCGCTGATCGCGAACGTCATGCGCGCGAACATCGACTTGCGCTGCGAAGGCGTGAGCAGCAGGTTGTATGGCGCGTAATTGAAACGGTCCGCGCCGCCGAATTCGTGATAGGTGCCCGCGGCCGGGTCGGCGGGAATCCACACCGGCGTCGTCGTGCCGGTGTCGAGCGTGTGGTCGTAGAAAGTATCGGGCGCCGCGCACGATCCCACCGTGCCCGGCGGCCGCGCCGGATCGCAGAACACGAAACGCCCCTGCGGGATACCGGAGCTCCCGGCCGCGATGCCCGCGAGCGGCTGCGGAAAGGACGACTGCTCCCACTCGCCGGAGCCGATGCCCTCCTGCTCGAAGTAACTCGCGACGAACATGCCGGAGAATCTTTCGCCCGCGCCGCCGACGGTGAGGCTCACGTCGGTAGTTGGACCTCCCAGGTCGAATTCACCGCGATAGGCGTTGATCTCGATCCCCTCGACGTTCTTGCGGGTGATGATGTTGACCACGCCCGCGATGGCGTCCGATCCGTAGATGGATGAAGCGCCATCCTCCAGCACCTCGATGCGGTCGATGATGCTCATCGGGATCGTGTTGAGATCCGCCGATCCGGAAACGCCGGAGGCCGAAGATTCATTGACCCAGCGGATGCCGTCGACCAGCACGAGCACGCGCTTGCTGCCGAGGTTGCGCAGGTCGACCTGCGCGGAGCCCGCGCCGATGCCGCCGCCGTCAGGTGGATAGCCGAAGTTTCCGGAGGAGTTGAACTTGGTATTGAGCGCCTTGCCGCCGGTGGTCACTTGCTGAAGCAGGTCACCGACGCTCGCGAGTCCGGTGCGATCGATCGCCGCGCGATCGATGATGGACAGGGGCTGTTGCGAAGTCGCGCTCGACTGGATGATGCGCGAGCCGGTGACGACGACTTCCTGCATGTCTTCCGTGTCCTGCGGCTCCTGCGCGACCGTCACGTTGGCGATCGTCAGGCTCGCCATCGACACGAAGATCGAAACGAATGGACGACTTTTCATGGCGCACCTTCCTGGTGGTTTGCTCGCCGCCTATCCCTCGCCGCGATGAGTGCGACTTCTACGCTTGGTCCGAAAAAAAAGAAGTCAGATGTGGCGGACACGAGACCGGGCCGCATCGACTTGCGACGAACTGGAGCGGACTTGTATCTTTCGGGCCACGCATCCGTCCGATCACCCGAGGCATTTCCCCGGCAGCGGTCGGGTTCCAATTGGAGTCAGCAATGAAATCGGGGACACCCGGACGGGCCCTGCTCGGCCTCATCGCCCTCGCCTTCGTGGCCGGCGTCGCGCACGCGGAAGGCCGCTTCTACGGCATGCTGCGATCGCGCGATCTCACGCCATTCGGATTCCTGCGGCTCGACATGCGTCCCGCGCATGCGATCAGCATCGAATCGCACACCTGGGCGATCGAGGCGGAATACGCGCACCAGAACACCTGGGCGTTGAGCCCGGCGGTCGAGGACTATCTAGTCGCGCTGGAATCGCAGGGCCGGCGCGCGCTGGGCCCCACCGAGGTCGCCGAGATCCAGGCATTGCCGGGAGAGAACTACCTCGTCGATCTCGAGGCCTCGACCCTCGACATCGCCTTCCATTACAAGATCTCGAGCCAGTGGAGCGCCTATCTCATCGGAACGCTGGTGACGTACCAGGGAGGGTTCCTGGATTCCTCGATCGAAAGTTTCCACGACACCTTCGGCTTCAGCACGTTCGGCCGGCCCGCGCTCGGGCGCAACCGCACGAATCTGCTCTACGACCTCAAGAGCTCCCAGGTCGTGATGCTCGGCGAACCGGACACCACCGGACTCGCCGACCCGACCATCGGCCTGCGTTACTCGGGCATCAAACTACCCGGAAAATGGGAGATGTCGCTCGAGACCGCGGTGAAGGTGCCGATCAATGGCCAGCGGCTGTTCCTCTCGACGGGCAGGACCGACTACGGATTCCAGGCGTCGTTCCGCCGGCTCGGATCATTCAACGGGCTGCACATCGACCTGTCCGCCGTGTACTACGCGGGCGAGGAAATGCCCGTGCACCACGAGGCGCAGGTCATCCCCACGATCGTCGTCGGCTGGGAACGCATCCTCACGAACCGCACGAACCTGAACCTGCAGGCTTACGCGAGCCACAGCGTCTACCGGAGCAGCGATACGGATCTCGAGGACCTGCTCAAGGACAAGTACCAGCTGAGCCTCGGCGTGCGGCATCGCTTCGACTGCTGCGTCGTCTCATTCGCCGTGACCGAGAACCTGCAGAACCTCAACAACACGCCGGACATCGGCTTCCAGTTCGGATTCGCCTGGGTGCCGGGGATCACGCCCCAGCGTAATCACGCGGACTGACCCGGCGGCCGATGAGCCGGAGCGTGTCCGTGGACCTGCGGCGGTCCAGGCCAATCGACACTTTCGTCCGCCGCGACCGGGCTCTCGATGAGTATCGCGGAGGTCAGTGGATCGCCCGGCGCCTGTTCATGGCGCGGGCCCCTGGAGCACCGCTCGCGAATGTCGCGCACCGACACCGCGTACAACCTGGCCGCATCGACCCATACGTGCCGCGAGGAAACCTCGACGCGAAACACATCTCCCGAAAGCGTGCGCGAGTCACTCTCGCGGCCCTCGCCATCGAGGACCGCGAGTCGTGCTTCGGCGCCCTCGCCCGCGAACATCGTGATGAATCTTCCGAGAGGCTGGTCGACGAGTTGGTACGTCGCGCAACCGAACAATTGCGCCGCCTGCGGATTCGCGGCGCGGATGAAGGTCCGCTCGTCGACGCAGAGCCGCGCGTCGCTCGAGTACTGAAGCAGGCTGTCGAGACGCGCGTCCCGCCGTCGCAAGCCGAGCGAAGCTGCCACCGCGCGCCAGGCGTCCGGACCGAGCGCCCGCAGCGTGGCCAATGCGTACAGCAGCGCGGCCGCGACGAGCGGAGCCGCGGGACCCATCCAAAGCCGGTATTGCGCGAAAGCCAGACGACTCAGCACCACCGCGGCACAAGAGGTGAGAACCAGTACCGCGAGATTGCGCCGCCAGTCCCTGCCATGGAGCCATGCGACGAGCAGCGTCCACAGCGCGAGCACCAGCAGAGATTTCCATGGACCAGGCACTGAAGGGGCGCCGCCCCTGACGGTTTCATACGCAATGGCCTGCACGACGATCGCGGGCAGCGCGCCGTGCAAGGGCACCGGCAGCATGTAGGCGATCCCGGGAACCGTCGGACCGACGAATACGCGTTTTCCGGCCAGCGCCTCCAGCGGCACGCGGCCCGCGAGCACGTCCGCGGCCGACAGCCGTGTGAACGACGTCGGCAGGATCGAGTAGTCGATGACGACGTCGTGTTCTTCGGGAAGCATGCGCATTGGGTCGATCACGCTGCGCTGCCAGCCCTGTCCGCGTTTCCAGGAATTCCGCCATGTACGCGTCAGCCCGTCCGCCGCGACTTCGTGCGCCTCGATCACGATCTCGACGCCGCGAACGAAACGCGTGCGGGGAGCCTTGACGTCGGGCTCGCCTCCGGCGGTCGAGGCCGGACGAACGATGACCGGAAGCTGCAACGGATAGTCGCGCGGCCTGGCGAGCGCGGTCTCGAGGAGCGCGTCATCGTAGGTATTGGACAGGGTGCTCAAATCTAGATCGAGGAACAGCGCGCGCGGGGCGGCGCGCGTGATCTGCCCGATCAGCCGCGCGTGATACTCGCGCGGCCACGGCCACTCGCCCAGCACGTCGATGCTCGAATGGTCGATGCCGACGATCACGACGTCGGAGTTGACCGTGCGCGCGAGCCGGCGCGCGCGCCAGTCCGCGAGCGCGTCGTCGATCGGACGCAGCGCGCCCACGAGTTGCAGGGCGGCCGCGCAGGCGAACGCCGCGAGCACGATGAGCAGGAGGGTCGGCCTGCCGGGCCGTCGCAAAGACAGCGATGTCATGAGACTAACTAGTGTCCCCGATCCGGTTTCTTTCTGTTGTGTCAGCTGTCCGACCCCTCCCGTCAGACGCGGCGGATGTTAACCGGGCGCCGGTCCGCGACGATGTGAGCGGTCTCCCATCGCAGTGCACCACCGACCGGATATGTCACGCCACTCGCGGGCAAGGAATTCCACTTTTCGTATTGCTACATTGGATGATCCGCGCGATCTTGGCGCGGTGAACCCATGCGGCATATCGCGAACGTCGCGTCGAGCTCTCCTCGCAATGCTCGTCATCGGTGTGATGGCGGCCAACGCCAGGGCTGATGCCGAGTACCTCGAGCGTAGTGTCACGACGACCGGTTTGTTCGGCGCCGAGCAGGCCGGGAAGCTCGCGCGGACACTGCCCGTCGATCGGGCCGTGAATTTCCGCGTTCGACTACCTGACAAGGGCGCGTCCCATGTGCCGAGCGGCGTCGTGGTGTTCATCAAGCCGACGGACACGGGGGCTTTTCCGGAGAACTGGAGCGCCGAGTTCGACGCGCGCAATCTGGTGTGGATCAGTCCCGACGATTTCGGCAACGACAAGCTCACGCGCGAGCGCATGCTGGCCGCGATCATGGCCGCGGAGCTCGTCGGCAGGATCGCGAAGGTCGACGCGGAACGCATCTACGTCGCCGGCATGTCGGGCGGCGGCCGCGTCGCGAGCCAGACGATCACGCACTCGCCGCAGTTGTTCGCCGGCGCGATCTACATCGTGGGCGCGGATCTGCCCGACATGCCGCTGAAGCCGCCCGCGCCCGAACGGCGTTTCGTGTTCATCACCGGCAGCGGCGATTTCAACCGCGCAGAAATGCGCCGGGTGTTCAAGCGCTACGGCAAGGCCGGCGCCACCCACGTCAAGCTCATGGACCTGCCGCACCTGAGGCACGAATACCCGTCGGCCGAGGATCTCGGCGTCGCGCTCGACTTTCTCGACGCGGATTGAGACTCAGGCTTTCGTGGCGAGCGCGCGCTTGACGAAGAGCGCGACGACGATCGCCAAGAGGCTCGCGAGGCTGGCCCACATCTCGGGCTGTTTGCTCGGCATGAAACACATCGCCACCAGCACCGCGAGCATGGCGATCGCCGCGCCGCCCGCCACGAGCTTCACGCCGCCGGCGCCGCGATGCGCGGCGTCATGGTAGGGAAAGCGGAAGTGCGCGATCACCACGAACAGGTAGGTGAACAGCATGAGCGCGCCGCAGGAGTTCAGCAGGAACGTGAAGAGTTCCTCGGGTGCGATGTCGCGCATCAGCATGACGATGAAGCCGAACGCGCTGCCGAGCAGGATCGCGCGCGCCGGCACCTGCCGGCTATTCACCTGCGTCAGCCAGCGCGGCGCGTCACCTTTGTCGGCCATCGCGAACAGGACGCGTGCGGTCACGTAGACGCCGGAATTGAGGCAGGACAGCACCGCCGTGAGCACGACGATGTTCATGATGGTCGCCGCCCCGGGAATTCCGATGCGATCGAGCGCGAGCGCGAACGAGGAATCGCCCGGCGTGAACGCCGTCCACGGCACGATGCAAAGAATCAGCAGTATCGACAACACGTAGAACAGCAGGATGCGCAGCACGACGGTCGCGGCCAGCCGCGACATCGTCTTGTTCGACTCGGCCGACTCGGCCGCGGCGACCGTGACGATCTCGGCGCCCACCATCGAGAAAATGACCGTCGTCACGCCCGCGAGGATCTGTTGCCAGCCGAAAGGCGCGAAGCCCTCGTTCACCCACAAGTTCGTGAAGCCCGGACTCGCCGTATTGCCTACGCCGGCCAGCCATGAGGCGGCGACGACGATGAACACGATGATCGCCGCGACCTTGATCGACGCGAACCAGAACTCGAATTCGCCGTACGAGCGCGCCGACGCGAGATTGACCGCGGTCAACACGACCATGAGCACGAGCCCGATCTGCCACACATCGAACATCGGCAGCCAGGTCTGGATGGTGACCGCGCCGGCGATGGCTTCGATGGCGACAACCACGACCCAGAACCACCAGTAGAGCCACCCCGTGACGAATCCCGCCCCGTCGCCGAGGCCGGCGCGCACGTATTCGGTGAACGAGCCCAGTCCCGGCTGATCCATCGCCATGCGCGCGAGGATGCGGATGACCGCGTACACCACGATGCCCGCGAAGATGTAACTGAGCACGACCGCCGGGCCGATCGTCGCGATGGCGGCGCTGGACCCTACGAACACGCCGGCTCCGATGATTCCACCGATGGAAATCATCGTGAGGTGTCGGGCTCGCAGGGACTTGGACAGACGGGAGGACGCTGGCAGGGAGATGTCGGTGGCGTTCAAGGCGACTCACTCTCGTTGTAGTGGTCGTGAAAATACGCCGGATCGGCATCCGCGTCCAAGTTGCGGGACAAAAAAAAGAGGGCCGGAACCTCGCGGCCCCGGCCCCTTCTCGATTCCTGTCAGGCGATCAGAACTTGAAGGTCGCACCCAGCGTGTAGGTCGTGCCGATCTCGGTCTCGAACAACGTATCCTCGCGCGTGTTGTCGATGTAGAGCACGTTGCGCTCACCCGTGAGGTTCTGCGCCTCGAGCATGATCGTGAGGTTGTCGTTCACGTACCAGGACGCCTGCGCGTCGACGAAGGTCGTGGCCAGGTCGCCGCGCACGTCGCTGCCCGGAGAGGCAGGCAACGCGCGGAAGAACCGGTCGCGATACGACGCCGTGGCGCGGACGCTGAAGCGGTTGTTCTCGTAGAACAACGTACCGCTGGCGGAGTTCGGTGACAGTCCCACGAGATCCGCGGTCGTCGTCGCCGTGGGCACGCCGTTCGCGCTCGCGAGGATGTACTCGATCTCGGCGTCGGCCTTCGTGTAGTTAGCCAGCACGCCGAATCCGCTCCAGATCCCCGGCAGGAAATTGAATTGCACCTGCGTGTTGATCTCGAAGCCCTTCAGCGGACCTCCCGGCGTGTTCTCGAAGCGGCCCACCGTGAAGATGTCGGTCGGCGACGAGGGTGAGCCGTCGAGCAGCGCCGGCGGCAGACCCAGCTCGTTGAACGGGATCTGGCTCGTGATGCGCTGGATGAAACTGTCGATGTCCTTGTAGAAGTACGCCACCGACAGCAGCGAGCCTTCCGCGAAGTACCACTCCACGGCCAGGTCCGCGGTCTTCGCGCGGATCGGGTTGAGGAACGGATTGTTCACGTTGCCGGTGCGCGTGGTCGCCGTGACGCCGGCGGTCGGCGCCAGGTTGCCGAGCTCCGGACGCGACATCACCTTCGAGCCCGAGAGGCGCACGAGCAGGTCGTCGGTGAGCTCGAACACCACGTTGAACGAAGGCAGCGTGTCCGAGTAGCTGCGATCCACTTCGTTGAACTGCGCGAAAGAGGTGAACGGCGACGTGCCCGGAGACGTCACCGGGATCACGCCCGCCGCCGTCTGGTCCGTCTTCACGTAGCGCACGCCGAAGTCACCGCGGATCGGAATGCGCCAGGCGTCACCCGAATTGAAGGTGAACATGACGAAGCCGCTGGTCACGTCCTCGAAGATGCTGCTCTGCGCGGCGCCGCAGTCCGGCGCCTGGCAGGTCAGGATGCTGTCGATGTCAAAGACCTCGTCCCACTTCTTGAGGTCGATGGCCGCCCAGCTCGACGGCGCACCGGATCCGAACAGGTCGTCGAGACCGCTGATCTGCCGCGTGATGTCCGCCATCGTGACGCCCGCCGGCAGGTTCAGCGTGTTGGTCATGCCGCGCAACGGGTTCGAGCCACGCAGGCTGAAGTGATTCTCGCGATATTGCCCGCCGACCTTGAGCTTCCACATGTCGGCCATCTGCCATCCGCCCTCGAGTTCGAAGGTGTTGATGGAGGTGACGTTCCTCTGCGGCTTGCCCTGCAGCGAGAAGCCGCCGAGCACCGTCTGGTTGTTGTCCGGCGTCGCCGCGTAGATGAAGTTGTTCGGATTCGAGACGTCGAAGCCGAACGTGATGATCGGAGACGTGCGGCCGCCGCGGAAGTCCACCGAGAAATTGTCGGTGTCGATGGCGTCCATGAAGGTCTGGAAGCGCAGCGGGCCGTCCCACTCGTTGATCGACCGGCCGGCATAAGCGCGGATGTCGAACGCGTCGTTGAACTTGTGCGTGAATTCCAGGCTGCCCTGCTTGAACGTCGAGACGAACTGGTCGACGAGACCCTCGGAGCGTACGTCGACGCCGTCGAACAGGCCGTAGGTCATCGAGCCGAGCGAGTCGAACTCGACGTCGCGGATCGAGACCATCGGCTGGCCGTTGTTGCTGATGTTGCGGCCGAAGGAAAGTCCGAGGATGTAGTTGTCGCGGCGCTCCTGCTGGTAGCGCGAGAACAGGCCATCCAGCGAGATCGTCGTGTTCTCGGTCGGCTGCCACT
>JAEZCR010000178.1 GCA_023433465.1 Pseudomonadota bacterium
GCCGAGGCGAGCCTGCTCGAAGCCGAGGAAGACCTGCGTGAACTGCAGCAGGGCACGCGCACGGAGCAGCTGGCGCAGGCGCAGCGTGCGGTGGACGCCGCGCGCGCGCAGTTCGCCGCGCTCGAAACCACCGTGTCGCGCCTCGAAATCCGCGCGCCTGTCGACGCGACGATCGACTCGTTGCCCTGGCGCGTCGGAGAAAAGCCCGCCCGCGGCGCGACCGTCGCGGTCCTGCTCGCCACGTCCGCGCCGTTCGCGCGCATCCATGTGCCCGCCCCCATCCGCGCGCGCGTCAAGGTCGGCACGGCCGCGACCATGCGCGTCGATGGCATCGACCGGACTTTCCGCGGCCAGGTGCGCTTCGTCGCGAGCGACGCTGAATTCACGCCTTACTACTCGCTCACGGCCGCGGACCGCTCGCGGCTGTCTTTCCTCGCGGAGGTCGTGTTCGAGGACGCCGAAGCCGCGACGATTCCGTCGGGCATACCCGTCGACGTCACGCTCGAGCTCGAATCGCCGTGAACGACACCGCCATTTCGGCGCGGCAGCTCACTCGCAAGTTCGGCGACAAGGTCGCGGTGGATCACATCGATCTAGACATCCCCGCGGGGCGAATTTACGGATTCCTCGGGCCCAACGGCTCGGGCAAATCCACGACGCTGCGCATGTTGTGCGGCATGTTGCTGCCGAGCGCCGGCTCGGCCGAGGTACTCGGCCTCTCGATCGTCGAGGATGCCGAAGCGATCCGCCGCCGTCTTGGTTACATGCCGCAGAAGTTCTCGTTGTGGGAAGACCTTACTACCGACGAGAACCTGCAGTTCATCGCGGACCTGTACGGGCTCGAAGGCGACGTGGATGCGCGCATCGCGGCCGCGCGCGCCACGTACAACCTCGAAGCGCTGCGCAACCAGCGGGCTGGAACGATGAGCGGCGGACAGAAGCAGCGCCTGGCGCTGGCCGCGGCCACGCTGCACGAACCGGAGCTGTTGCTGCTCGACGAGCCGACGAGCGCGGTGGATCCGCAGAGCCGGCGCGATTTCTGGGAGCGGCTGTTCGTGCTCGCCGAGGACGGCGCCACCATCCTGGTTTCGACTCATTACATGGAAGAAGCCGAGCGCTGCCACGGCCTCGCCATCCTCGCCGAAGGCCGTCTGGTCGCCGAGGGCACGCCGCGCGACCTCATGGCGGGAGTCGAGGCGGACGTCTACGAGGTCGAAGGCGCCGACGGCAGCGAGGCGCCCAAACTACTGCGCGCCCTGCCCGGGGTGCACGGCGTCACGCAGCTCGGCATTCGCCTCCGCGTGCTCGTGGATCGCGGCGCCGCGGACGCCGAAGCGCGCATGCGCGCGGAGCTCGCGCGGCACGGCATCGAGGCCCAGGTCGCGCGCACGCACCCAAGCCTCGAAGACGTGTTCGTCGTCGCGACGCGCGGAGAAACGCGTGGCGATTGAGCCGGGCAGACACGGTCGGCTGCGCGCCTCGCTGCGGCGCCTCGGCGCCGTCGCGCGCAAGGAGGTGCGTCAGCTCGCGCGCGACCGGGTGACCTTCGGAATGATCGTCGGCGTGCCGCTCATGCAGATCCTGCTGTTCGGTTACGCGATCAACTTCGACGTGCGTCATCTCGCAACCGTCGTGCAGGATGAGTCCAACTCGTCGATGTCGCGCGAGTTCATCGCGCAGCTCTCCGCCACGCAGGTGCTGCGCGTCGATCACACGACGAACTCGGGCGCCGAGGTCGACCGGCTCATGCGCGAGGGCCGCGCGAGCCTGGCGGTGATCATCCCGGCGGATTTCGAGCGGCGCCTGCAATCGGATACGCGGGCCGTGGCGCAGATCCTCGTCGATGGCTCGCAGCCCAGTCTCGCGGGCGTCGCGAGCGGCCTCGCGGCGGTCCCGCTCATCACGCGTCATGGCGAGGGCCCGTACTCGGGCGGCAAACGCATGGCCCCGCGGCGCGTGGAGATCCGTACGCTCTACAACCCCGAGAAACGCACCGCCGTGCAGATCGTGCCCGCGCTGATCGGCGTGATCCTCACGATGACGATGGTGGTGTTCACCGCCGGCGCGATCGTGCGCGAGCGCGAGCGCGGCAACCTCGAGCTGCTCATCGCGACTCCGCTCGGCCGGCTCGAGCTCATGGTGGGCAAACTACTGCCGTTCGTCGGCATCGGGCTCATCCAGACGACGATCATCCTCATCGTCGGTTCGGCGCTGTTCAACGTGCCGGTGGTCGGCAACATCGTCGACCTGTATCTCGCCGCATTGTTGTTCATCGCGGCGACCCTGGGTCTCGGGCTCTTCGTCTCCACGCTGGCGAAGACGCAGTTCCAGGCCTTCCAGCTCGCGTTCCTGACGATGCTGCCGTCGATCCTGCTGTCGGGCTTCATGTTCCCGTTCGAGGGCATGCCGATCGCGGCGCAATGGATCGCGCAGGTCCTGCCGCTCACGCATTTCAACGTCATCCTGCGCGGCATCATCCTGCGCGGCGCGGACCTGCCCGAGTTGTGGCTGCAACTCGCGAAGCTGGCGGTTTTCCTGGTGATCATGCTCACGGTCGCCGTCACCCGCTTCAAGAAGCGCCTCGATTAAGACGGTGCCAGGCACGGAAATTCCGGGAGAAGCGGCGATGCGCAGTCA
>JAEZCR010000230.1 GCA_023433465.1 Pseudomonadota bacterium
CTGTCGAGCAGCGCGCTGGAACCATCCGCGAAGGCGCCGAGGCGCGACTCGACGATGCTGACCAACCGCGGCTTTTCCGGAAATGGGATGTGATAGAAAACGCAACGGCGCAGGAACGCATCCGGCAGGTTCTTCTCCGAATTGCTGGTCAGCACGAGCACCGGGCGCATTTCGCGCGATGCCTTCACTTCCTCGTTGCGCAGCTCGGGAATCCGGAACGACATGTTCTCGACCTCGCGCAGCAGGTCGTTGGGAAAATCGCGCGGCGCCTTGTCGACTTCATCGATGAGCACCACCGATCGGCGCGGCCCCGTGTGCCGGAAGCCAGGCGGAAGCAGGTGTGCAACCGCGTCGCGCGGCAGCGATTGAAGGATCGCGGTCCCGAGCGCGTTGTACGTGAGGTAATCGAGGTTGCTGGCGCTGCCATCGCCCGTATGCGCGGCGTGAAAGCGCTGCATGGCGTCGAAGGTATAGAAGAGGTCGCGCGCGGTGGTCGTCGACTTGGTGTTGAACTCGATCGGCGCGCCGAAGCCGAGCTCCCATGCGAGCCGTGCCGCGAGCTGCGTCTTGCCGGTTCCCGCCTCACCGGTCAGCAGCAGCGGACTGCCGAGCAGCAGCGCGACATTCATGGCATCGACCAGCGGCCCGTCAGTCAGGTAGCCCGCGGGATCCTCCTGTTTCGCGCGATCCGGAACCGGAATGTCGCGCGGTTGTGCCGGAGGGTTGGTCGTGCCGGGGCGGATGAACGGAAACTCCACGGTAGCGTCTCCTCGTATCGGATCTGTACTTCAAACTCTGGGTCGGGACTGCAGCAGGTCTTCGAGATGTTTGATCGCGTCGTCCATCGGCAGCGCCGCGAGATCGCCGAACATCTTGCGAAGCTCCGCTTCGGATACGTGCCGGCTGAGCGCGTCCTTCGCGTCAGCGATCCATTCGTCGACGTCCTTGCGAGTCGCGGACTTCAATTCCGGCAGGACGCACACGTGCGCCTGGGGTTGATCGTTGACGGCGCCGGCGAGGGTCTCCACCGCGCTGCGCAGCGGGCCCTTGCCCGCATCGCGTCCCACCAGTTTGCCCAGCCAGTCGCCGAAGCCCGGCTTCTCGTCGTACTTCACGCAGAGGATGCAGGTCACGAGCAAGTCGGGCGGCAGATCGGGAAATGCACTCCAGTAGTCGCGCACGGATTGCAGGATTTTCTCGGGCGCCCGCTTGCACTCCGACGCGCACAACCAGAGCACGATGCCCGCGCCGCGCACGCGCAGATTGCGCATGGTGGCAAGCACGTCGGCGTCGCTGCCGAGTTCGGTTTGCAGCTTGTCGCTCAATGCATGGCGAAAGTCCGCGCCGAAGTCCTGCGTCGTGCTGATCGAAAAGGCGGGCAGGTGCACGAAGCGGCATTCGCGGCGCGGACCCGCAGTCGAGAAGACCTCCGGGAGCAACCTTTCTTCGATGCGATCGACGAATGCCCGATGCGCCTCATCCGCGTTGCCGTGGACGAGCAGGGAAAGAGGGCGGACCGCGCGTTCCTTCACGTGCGTGAGGAAACGTTGTTTCGCCAGCCTGGATTGCTGGCTGCGGTTGCATAGATAGGGCAGCTTCCACGGGATGATGTCGGCGGGTTTGCCGGGTGCGACGGGTTCCCGGACTAACTGCTTGGCCGCCTCGCGCAGGCCGGGTTCGAGACTCTTGAGCAGGCTGCCCGGCTCGTGGGTGAAGAAGGCCGCGATGTGCGCGCGGATCTCCGCCTTGAACGTCTCGAGGTGCTCGTGGATGTCGGGCTTCTGCAGCCTTTCGATGCTGGATTCGGGCCAACCGTCCTCGGCCAGCGAGACGAACGGCACGACCGGGATCCCCATCTCCCGCGCCCACTGGTATTCCATGCGGGTGATGCTGGTGCGGCCATCGCCCTTCGGAGGGTCCGGGACCCAGCCGTGTCGATGCGCCACGAGCAGCACCATGATGTGGCATTCGGCGACCTTCTCGCGGCAGGCGTCCACCGAATTCCGGCCGCTCGGGCCCCAGTACTGATGGTCGACCGGAATCCATTCCATTCCCACCAATGTGTCGACGACGACCTTGGCGTGTTTCGCGAGGTCTTCGCCCGTATAGGAAATGAAAACTTTCAAATGCCGGTCGGGCATGACCTGTTACCCGTGTGCGTCCATTGCGCGGTGTCTTGTTCTTCTTGGGTGAGTATCCTCGGGGGCTGGTCGATTGCAAGTGGTAAGGCGGGTTGGCTAGCTAAGGCGCGATCATGCCGTTGCGGTTTCTTTCGCCGCGGGCGTGACAGGTCCCCAGTGCTCCGGCGGCGGCCCCGCTTCCTGCACGAGCCGCGGCGCCATCTTCTTCATGAACACGCGCCTCCGCCGTGAATTCACGATTCCCATCAAAATCAGATACACGATCGGCGTGGCGTACACCGGCACCCACGCGATTCCCGGCTCGATCGCCGCCACGAGCACAACCGACAGCACCCACACCGGGATCAACAGCCACGGCCGCATCTTCACGAACTTGCGCAGCCGCGGAAAATCCGTGAACCGGCGCAGGTCGTGGTTGTAGAGGAACAGGCAGTACCTCCCATCGCCTTCCCACACCGCCATTACGCGATGACCCGGTCGCACGTCGAAGTCGTGATTGACCAGTTTGATCGTGCTCTCGCGGCCGTCGATGCCGCGGACGAACATGGTGGCGATATGCGTGCGCGTGTGGGACACCTGGTCCGGCCCAGCCCGGTTTCCCTGCGCATCCCTCGGGATGTGAACATGCTCCGTCACACGCTCCATCTCTTTCACGTCTTCCACCAGCACCTGCTCGAAGCGCATCGGCCGAAGTTTGCGGCCACGCTGCAGCATCCACGGATCCTGCGGCGACAGGCGGAAGGGCACGGTGCGCGTCGCGATGCCGAGCACCAGCCAGATCAGGAGCAGTGCGAGCCAGACCGCGCCCGGAACCGAGAGCACTTTCTCCGCGCGGGTGCGCCACGGTTCCGGCAGTCCGGCGACGTAGGCCTCGACTGGATTCGTCGGTTCCTGGCGCGTGTATACGTGGATCTGCCGCTCGAAGTAGTCGAGTGCGTACCGCCGCAGCTCGCCGTCGAGCGTCCGTTCGTACACGCCGCGCATGACTTTCCAGCCGTCGCGCAGATCCGAATACATGCGCGCTGACAACTCGTGCGCTTTGCGGCCGTTCAGCGCGCGCTCCGCGTCGGGCAGGCCGGCGACGAGAGCGGCGTGGTACTGATTCACCTTGACCTTGAGCTCGCGGTCGCGCAGCCCCGGCGCGATCGACGCGGCCATCTCGCTGAACTGCTGCAACACCATCATGCGGTCGACCGCGGCTTCGCCCGGGTCGGCGCGCTTCGGCAGCGCCGCTTCGATCTTCGAGACCGGCGGCAGCGCCTGGATCAATCGAACCTGCTCGTCCGTGAGCTCTGCGGCCGACGCGGCGGCCAGGGGGAGGGTGAAGGCCAGGATCATGGCCAACGGACGAATCAGGACTCGAAGCATCGCCACCACCGTTGTTGTTTGTTAGGGCGCGAATATGACACGGGCTATTTTGCCGACGCCAGCTGAACGAGCGCTGACACAGGCAGGGCGGCAAAGAAAAAGGGCGGGTGATTTCTCACCCGCCCTCCATTTCAGGTTGAGGTCTGTCCCCGTTTCTTAGGAAACGAGGAATGTCCCCATTACGCTGCGACAGCCTTCCGGCGCTTCTCGACCTCGGCGATGACTTCATCCGCCTTGTTCTTCGGCACCGGATCGTAGTGCGAGAACTCCATCGTGAAGCTCGCGCGACCCGAGGTCATCGAACGGAGCTGGCCGATGTAGCCGAACATTTCCGACAGCGGAATGTGCGCCACGACCGCGATGTTGGTGCCACGCTCGACCTGCTCCAGGATCGTGCCGCGACGGCGGTTCATGTCGCCGATCACGTCGCCCAGGTAGTCCTGCGGCGTCACGGTCTCGACCTTCATCACCGGCTCCAGCAGCTGCGGGGCCGCCTTGCGGATGCCCTCGCGGAAGCACGCCTTCGCCGCGATTTCGAACGTCAGTGCGTTCGAGTCGACGTCGTGGTACGAGCCGTCATGCAGCGTCGCGCGGAAGTCGACGGTCGGGAAGTGCGCGAGAACGCCGTCTTCCTTCTGGGCCTTGAGGCCCTTTTCCACCGCCGGGATGAATTCCTTCGGCACCGAGCCACCGACCGTCTCGTCGACGAACTCGAAGCCCGCGCCGCGCTCGAGCGGCTCGAACTTGATCCACACCTCGGCGAACTGGCCCGAACCACCGGTCTGCTTCTTGTGCACGTAGTGCTCGTCGACCGTCTTCGTGAACGACTCGCGGTATGCGACCTGCGGCTCGCCCATCGTGCCTTCGACGCCGAACTCCGTGCGCATGCGATCGAGCGTCACTTCGAGGTGCAGCTCGCCCATGCCGCGCAGAATCGTTTCGCCCGTCTCGCGGTCCGTTTCCAGGTGCAGCGAGGGATCGGCACGGACCATCTTGCCCAGCGCCGCGCCGAACTTCTCGGCTTCCGCCTTCGTCTTCGCCTTGACCGAAACGCTGATGACCGGGTCCGGGAAGCGCATGCGCTCGAGCACCACCTGGTGTTCGCTGTCCGTGAGCGTGTCACCCGTGTCCGTCTCGGCCAGCGAGACGAGCGCGATGATGTCGCCCGCGCGCGCTTCTTCGATCGGGTTCTGCTTGTCGGCGAACATCTCGACCATGCGGCCGATCTTTTCGCGCTTGCCGCGCGTCGTGTTCGTCACCGACA
>JAEZCR010000281.1 GCA_023433465.1 Pseudomonadota bacterium
CTCCGACCTGCCGCTGCCCGCGGGCGTGACGATTCCGGCCATCGCCAAGGGCGATGCCGTCGTCGTCTCGATCCATCCGCCGCGCGCGGAAGAGCCGGAGCCGACCGCCGAAGCCGCTGCTGCCGCGCCTGCCGAAGCCGCTGCCGCTCCGGCCGCGGCCGCTGGCGACGCGAAGGCGGCTCCTGCCGCCGACGCGAAGAAGGAAGGCAAGAAGTAATCCGAGGAGGGGGCGGATCCATTCGTGGATCCGTCCCCGATTCGAAAAAGGGGACAGATCTATTTTCCGGCCCAGGATCCCCGTCGGTCCCTTCGAAAAATAGATCTGTCCCCTTTTCACCATGCCTGGCCATCCGCTCAAAGTCATCGTGGGGCTCGGCAATCCGGGCGCCGAATACGCGCGTACGCGCCACAACGCGGGCTTCTGGCTCGTGGATGAACTGGCGCGCCGTCATGGCGGCGTGTTCCGTCACGAGGGCAAACACCAGGCCGAACTGGCACGCGTGCGCATCGGGTCCGACGAGCTGTGGCTCGTGAAACCCATGAGCTACATGAATCGCAGCGGCGGTCCGGTCTCCAGCGTGCTCGGCTTCTACAAGCTGACGCCGGCGCAGATGCTGGTCGCGCACGACGAGATCGACCTGCCGAGCGGCACCGTGCGTCTCAAGGAAGGCGGCGGCCACGGCGGACACAACGGCCTGCGTGACCTCATCGCCGCGCAGGGCGGAGATTTCTGGCGGCTGCGCATCGGCGTGGGCCACCCCGGCCACAAGAGTGACGTGGTGGACTTCGTGCTGACTCGCGCCGGCGCCGAGGAGCAGCGGGTCATCGACGACACCATCGCCGCGGGCGCCGACGCCATCGAGGAGATGCTGCGCTCCGGCGCGCAGATCGCGATGAATAGATTGCATGCGCGGCCGAAGGCCGGCGCGGGAAATGAACAACCGCGGCCGAAGGCCGGCGCGGGAAGTGAACAACCGCGGCCGAATGCCGGCGCGGGAAGTGAACAATCGCGGCCGAAGGCCGGCGCGGCGAAGGACAAGGATTAACGAATGGGTATCAAGTGCGGAATCGTGGGCCTTCCGAACGTGGGCAAGTCCACGCTGTTCAACGCGCTGACGCGCGCGCAGATCGCGGCCGAGAACTATCCGTTCTGCACGATCGATCCGAACGTCGGCATCGTGCCCGTGCCGGATCCGCGGCTCGACGAGCTCGCAAAGATCGTCAACCCCGAGAGGACCGTGCCCACGACGGTGGAATTCGTCGACATCGCGGGCCTCGTCGCCGGCGCATCGCAGGGCGAAGGTCTCGGCAACAAGTTCCTCTCGCACATCCGCGAGACGGACGCGATCGCGCACGTCGTGCGCTGCTTCGAGGACACCGACGTCATCCACGTCTCGGGCAAGGTGAATCCGATCTCCGACATCGAGGTCATCGACACCGAGCTCGCGCTCGCGGATCTGCAGACGGTGGAGAAGGCCGTCGACCGATATGCCAAGTCCGCCAAGGGCGGCGACAAGGACGCGCTGCGCAAGAAGGAATTGTACGAACGCATGCGCAAGCACCTCGACGAGGGCAAACCCGTGCGCTCGATGGGCCTTACGAAAGAGGAGAAGGCCGACGCCCACGAGCTGCAGCTGCTCACCGCGAAGCCGGTGATGTACGTCGCCAACGTCAAGGAAGACGGCTTCTCGAACAATCCGCATCTCGACGCCGTGATGGCGCGCGCGAAAGGCGAGAGCGCCGTGGTCGTCGCCGTGTGCGCGGCGATCGAAGCCGAGATTTCCCAACTCGACGAGCAGGACCGCGCGGAGTTCCTCAAGGATCTCGGCCTCGACGAGCCCGGCCTCAATCGCGTGATCCGCGCCGGTTACGAACTACTCGGCCTGCAGACCTATTTCACGGCGGGTGTGAAGGAAGTACGCGCGTGGACCGTGCGCGCCGGCGCGACCGCGCCTCAGGCCGCGGGTGTGATCCACACGGATTTCGAGCGCGGCTTCATCCGCGCCGAAGTGATCGGCTACGACGACTTCATCCGGAACAAGGGTGAGGCCGGCGCGCGCGAAACCGGCAAGCTGCGACTCGAGGGCAAGGAATACATCGTCAAGGAAGGCGATGTGATGCACTTCCGCTTCAACGTCTGAGGGCCGCCCGCAAAGTGTGATCCAGTTCCGGAGTGGCGGGGCGAACCCCGGCGTGCCACGACCGTCCGTCCCCGCTGGCAAGCCGCCCGTCGCCAAGTCACTGTAACTGTTCAATTCTTGGTCCCTCCGCGGCACTTCGCTCTCTAAGATGCCGCCCATGAACAAGCGGAAAAACCGGCAGTCCGGCGTCTCGGTCATCGAGCTGATGTTCGCCATCGCGCTCTTGTCGATAATCCTCGGCCTCGCGATTCCCACCTTCCGGGAGACGATCCAGAACAATCGCCTCATCGCGCAGAACAACGAGTTCGTGACGGCACTGAACTACGCGCGTAGCGAGGCTCTGCGGCGCGCCGGCTCGGTGACGGTGTGCGCCAGCGGGGACGGCGCGACCTGCAGCGGCGATACCAACTGGAGCACCGGCTGGATCGTCTTCGCCGATCCCAATTCCGACGGCACACTCACCGCGCCCGAGGCCCCGTTGCAAGTGTGGCCCGCCACCGGCAACGGCCTGACGCTCAATGCGGGAGCAAGGCCGTTCATCCGCTACACCTCGACGGGCATGTCCGCGTTCGCCGAGACGTTCAGCCTGCTCAAGCCCGGCTGCACCGGCAACAAGGCGCGGCAGGTGAGCGTCGCCCGCACGGGACGCATCTCCACCACCACCGTTGCCTGCTCGTAATTCGTCCAGGAGCTCTCAGACGTGATGGTCACTACGAACAATCCAGGCGCCCGCAGGACCCAGCGCGGCACGACGCTCATCGAAACCATGGTCGCGCTGCTCGTGCTGTCCGTGGGCTTGTTGGGCGTCGCGGCGTTGCAGATGACCAGCCTGCGCAACAACCGCGGCGCGCATTTGCGTTCGCAGGCGCAGGTCATGGCCTACGACATCGCCGATCGCATGCGCGCCAATCGCGACGCTGCACTGGTCGGCAACTACAACATCGCGCTCGGCTCCCCGCCCGGCTCCCCGAATCCGCTGGCGCAGATCGACCTGCAACGCTGGAGAGAGTCCGTGCGCACGACGCTGCCGGCGGGTGACGGGTCCGTGGCCATCCAGGCTGGCACCAACGTCGTCGTCATAACCATCCGGTGGGCGGACACGACCACCGGTGGAACGGCCGCGCCGCCCGAAAACTTCACCACCCGCACGCAGATCTGAGGCGCGCGATGCACAACCGAAAGCAAAAGGGATTCAGCCTCGTCGAGCTCATGGTGGCCCTCACGCTGGGCCTGATCCTGCTCACCGGCGTGATCTCCATCTTCCTCAGTTCGAAGGTGACCTATCTATCGAACGAGAAGGTCGCGCGCCTGCAGGAGAGCGGCCGCGTCGCGCTCGATCTCATCACTCACGACCTGCGTTCTGCCGGGTACCTGGGCTGCGCGAAGATTCCACGCTGGTTCCAGTCCACGCTCAACAGTCCGTCGACGACGCTGTGGAATTATTTCAGGCCGATGACTGGTTACGAGGCGGACGGGTCGGGTAGTTGGGCTCCGGCGCTCGACGTCCCGTTGAATCCCGCGCCGATTCCGGACAGCGACGTCGTCGTCACCCGCGGCCTGATGCGCGACGGGCGCGCGCTCACCATTCAGGCCGACATGGCCAGCGCCAGCGCCGATCCCGCCGTGGTCGACGCCACCACGCCACCGGTGGCCGCTGGCCAGATCTACGTCCTCACGGACTGCGAATCGACCACCGTGTTCCAGGCCACCGGGTACACGCCGGGTACTCCGGACGGCACGGTCGCGCACGCGACGGGTGGTTCGAGCCCCGGCAATGCCACGTCGGACCTGGGTTACCAGTATCGCCGGCTCGCGCGGCTGATTCCGCTGCAGACCTACACGTACTACGTCGGGCTCGATCCGGTGACGAACGAGCCCGGCCTGTACCGAAAGACGGGCGATGTGGCGGATTCGGAGCTGCTCGTCGAAGGAATCCAAGCGCTCCAGATCGGCTACGCGATCGACAACACCAACGATCGCATCGCCGATGCCTACGTCGCGGCCAACAACGTGACCGACTGGAACGACGTCATCAGCGTCACGTTGGCGCTGCTGGTCCGCTCGGAGGACAGCGGCAGCGATCGCGACGTTCAGTCCTTCCAGCTGCTGCCGGCTGCCATTGGCGGCAAGCAGATATCACCGGTCGACGACGGCCGCCAGCGCATGATCTTTACCACCACCATCGCCGTGCGTAATCGCGCGCGCTGATTTTCGGAAATCACATGACGCAGATAGTCAGAAACCGGGTTCAAGGGCGCGAGCGGGGCGCGGTGCTCGTGATCAGCCTTCTCATGTTGCTGGTCATGACGGTCCTGGGTCTCACGGCCATGCAGATGACGCGCATGGAAGAGCGCATGGCGGGCAACTCGCGCGACGTGAACGTCGCCTTCCAGGGCGCCGAGGCGGGCTTGCGCGACGCGGAAGAGCGGCTGCGCGCGATGACCGTGCGCCCGAGCACGTGCATCTCGCCGCCTTGCGTCGTGTTTCGCGAGGAGACGCTGCCGGTCGATCTGCGCGATCAGCCGCTGTCGTGGTGGAACGCCTGGGGAAGCGAATTCGGCGCGAGCGGCTCCCATGAAGTCACCGACGTGGTTCGCGATCCGCTCGTCGTCATCGAGGACCTCGGCTTCGTCCGCGACAGTCTGACGACCGGTCACGAGCCACCGCAGGGCCGCAATTTCTACCGGGTCACCGCGAACTCGGCCGGCGCCACGCCGCAAACCGAGGTCGTGCTCGAGAGCACCTACACGCGGCCGTTCTGATCGGCTCGAAACTGAATTATTCGAGGCGCGGGCGACCGCGCCTGGTTGGGAGCAGCAAATGAAATTCGACAGCATGTCAAATCGGTTGTTGAAGTTGGCCGCGCTGGCCGGACTCGTCGCGTACAGCGGGATGTCCGGCGCGGCGCCGCTGAACATCGCGGAGAGCCCGCTCTTCCTCAACAGCGCGGTGCCGCCGCTCAACATGCTCGTCCTGAGCCGCGATCACCGGCTCTACTACGAAGCGTACAACGATGCCTCCGACCTGGATGGCAACGGCACCATCGACGTGGGCTACAAGCCGACCGAGATCACCTACTACGGTTACTTCGAATCGAATCGGTGTTACGAGTACAGCGGCGGCATTTTCACACCGGTGGGTCCGACCGGCGCCAACAAGACCTGCTCCGGGCAGTGGAGCGGCGACTGGCTGAACTACGTCACGATGAGCCGCATGGATGCGCTGCGCAAGGTGCTGTACGGCGGCCTGCGTTACATCGATTCCGCAACCGACACGGTGCTTCAGCGAGCCTACATCCCGCAGGATGCGCACAGCTGGGGCAAGGAATACGAAAGCGTCGCGCGTGACGGCTATGACATCAGCCAGTACACGCCCTTCTCCGTGCCGGGGGCGGGCCAGCGGCATTTCTTCGCCAATACGACCGTCCTGAACGAAACCGCCGTGACCTTGGCCGCCAATCCGGCGGTCAATGGCGTGCCGGTGCCCAAACTGCGCGTGCTCCTCAATCGGGGCGAGCGCATCTGGAACTGGCTCAGCATCGAGCGCCCGGTCGCCGGCTGGCAGGTCGTCACGGGAATGACGGGTGGCGGTGCGGAAATCCGGTCGTCCGTCGACCCGACCGACTACACCGTCCGCGTGCGCGTCTGCAGCGCGGGCAGTTACGTCCCCGAGACCACGAACTGCAAATCCTATGGCGGCGGGACCAGTGTCAAGCCGACCGGATTGTTGCAGGACTACGGCGAAAGCGATCGCATGTACTTCGGCCTCATCACCGGCTCGTACGGCAAGCCGCACGAAGGCGGCGTACTGCGCAAGGCGATTGCTTCGATCCGCCAGGAACTCGACCTGAATACGGGCCAGTTCGTCTACAACCAGAATCCGCTCGGGATCATCAGCACCATCGACCGGTTGCGCATCACCGGTTTCGGTGGCGAACACGAATACACCTGCGGCTGGATCACGACCGACGCCGATGCGGCGGGCAACTGCGCGATGTGGGGAAATCCCACGGCCGAAATGATGTACGAGGCGCTGCGCTATTTCGCGGGCCGGACCGCGGCGACGTCGGATTTCCGGACCGGCGCGGGCACCGGAGAAGGCGGCATCGGTTTGACCATCGCGAGCTGGGATGCGAATACGAATCCGTACCGCGCGAGCGGCGGATTCCCCCGCTGCGCCAAGCCGTTCATGACGGTCGTCAGCGACATCAGTCCGTCCTTCGACTCCGACAGGATACCGGGTTCGTACTTCGGTCCCGCTCCGGCCGACACCTTGGGTGGCCTCAACGCGAGTTCAATCGGCCAGACGATCTGGAATTACGAGATCGGCGGCACAGGTAACTACTTCATTGGCCGAGTGGGCGCGTCCGCCGAAGGCGCGCCGACGGTCAAGTCGGTGAGCAGCTTCGGCGACATCCGAGGCCTGTCGCCGGAGGCGCCGGGAAAGCAGGGCAGCTACTACGCGGCGAGCGTCGCGCACTACGGCAATACGACGGATCTGAACGGGGCGGCGCAAGACCAGAAGCCGCAGACGTTTGCCGTCGCGCTGGCGTCGCCGCTGCCGACGATCGACATTCCCGTTGCCGGAAGGCGCATCACGCTCGTGCCCTTCGCCAAATCGGTGTGGGGCGACTTCGGCGGCACGCTCCGGCCCGGCAACGCGTATCAGCCTACGAACCAGATCGTCGACTTCTACGTGGATACGCTCACGGCGACGTACGGCAAGTTCCGCGTCAATTTCGAAGACGTGGAGCAGGGCGCCGACCACGACATGGACGCCATCGTCGTCTACGAATACACGGTCAACGCCGACAACACGGTGACCGTCACCGTGAACTCCGAATACGCGGCGGGCGGCATCATCCAGCACCTGGGTTACGTGATCTCGGGTACCACGGCGGACGGGACGTACCTCGTCGTGCGAGACCGTGATACCGCTGCTGGCAGCGATGTCGACTACTTCCTCGACTATCCGAATGCCGCCGGTGCGCTTCCGCTGACTTCCTCGATCAGCTTCACTGCCGGTGCGACCGCCGCGTCCTACCTGAAGGACCCCCTGTGGTACGCCGCCAAGTGGGGCGGGTTCCGGGAGACGGACCAGATCGGCAATGGCAACGGCCGGCCGGACCTTGCCGAGGAATGGGACAGGGACAACGACGGCAAGCCTGACAACTATTTCCTCGTCACCAATGCGCTGACCCTCGGCGCGCAGCTCGCGAGCGCGTTCGACAGCATCGAGGCGCAGCAGGGTTCGGCGTCTTCGGCATCCGTCAACGCGGGATCCATCTCGAGCGAGACGCGCATCTACCAGGCGAAGTTCGACAGTGGAGACTGGAGCGGTCACCTGCTGTCCTATCCCGTGAACGTCACCGACGGCACGACGCTGGCGGCCGAGTGGGACGCGGCGTCGGAACTGCCCGATCCGGAGGACCGAGTCATCATCACCACGAACGCCGACACGGGAAATCCCGTGGCGTTTCGCTGGGACACGATCGGGGCAACGCGTCAGGGACAGCTCCAGCCGCCGGTTTCGGACGGGCTGGGAGACGAGCGACTCGACTATCTACGCGGCGAGTCGACCTATGAGTTCCAGAACGGCGGCAACTTCCGCAATCGCAGCTCGAAGCTGGGCGACATCGTCTCGTCCGCGCCGGTGTTCGTGGGCCGTCCGTCGTTCTTCTACCCGGACAACCTCGAATCGGCTCCGTACTCCACATTCGCGCAAACGCACGCCAATCGCACGCGCATGGTCTACGCCGGCGCCAACGATGGCATGTTGCATGGCTTCGACGCGACCACGGGTGAGGAACGACTGGCTTTCATCCCGACCGCGGTGTTCCCGAATCTGCACTACCTGACTCGTCGCGGTTACAGCCACCGTTATTACGTCGATGGCACACCCACGGTCGGCGACGTGTTCTACAACAGCGCCTGGCACACCCTTCTCGTCGGCGGATTGAATCGCGGCGGCAGGAGCATCTACGCGCTGGACGTGACGATGCCTTCGGCATTCAGCGAAACCAATGCCTCGAGCATCTATCTCTGGGAATTCACCGATGCCGACCTGGGCTACACCTACAGCCGTCCGGCGCTGGTGCGCATGCGTAATGGCCAGTGGGCGGCGGTGTTCGGCAACGGCTACAACAACACCGGAACCGGCAGGGCGTACCTGTATTTCGTCAACGTCCAGACAGGCGCGCTGATCCGGAAGATCGATCTCGCCGGGTACGGCGACGCCACCACGCCGAATGGACTCGCCACGCCCGCTCTCGTCGATCTCAATGGCGATTCCATCGTCGACTACGCCTACGCGGGCGATCTGCAGGGCAATCTGTGGAAGTTCGATCTGACCAGCACGAACCCGGCGAACTGGAACTCCGCCTTCGGCACAGTTGCCGCGCCGCAACCGCTGTACGTCGCGCTGGATCCTTCGGGCAACCGTCAGCCGATCACGTCCAAGCCCGAGGTGACGCGCGGCCCGCGCGGCGCGGGTATGGCGGTGCTGTTCGGAACGGGCAAGTTCCTCGAGCTCATCGACAAGAACCCGACCCAGACGCAGTCGTTCTACGGCATCTACGACCCGAACACGAACACGAGCGCGGACCAGTTCACGGGTCGTTCACTGCTCACGCGTCAAACCATTCTCGCGCAATTCACGGCGGGTACTCCCGCTCGGCGCGTGCGTCTGACTACCGACACCGTGATCGCCGCGGGTAATCGCGGCTGGTTCATGGACCTGCTCGATCCGGGCCTGATCTTCACCGGCGAGATGCAGGTGACCAACTCGGTTCTGCGCAATGGCCGCATCATCTTCACCACGCTCATTCCCGACCCGGACGTCTGTTCGGCGGGCGGCGGAAGCTGGCTCATGGAGATGGACGCGCTGACCGGCGCGCGGCTGACGGACACGCCGTTCGATCTCAACGGCGACAACCAGTTCAACGCGCAGGACCTCATCACCATCACGCTGCCGGACGGCACCGTGATCACCGCGGCCGCGGTCTCGGGCATCGCGTCGGAGGTGGGTATCGCGCAGACGCCAGGTATCCTGGGTACGCCGGGATCCGGCACCGGCAGCCCCGGCGGCGGAGCACGCGAGTACAAGTACCTGTCCGGCAGTGACAGCAGCTCGGGAAGCAACCTGCAGCGCATCGTGGAGAACCCTGGCCCCAACTCGACCGGACGCCAGTCATGGCGCCAGGTGAAATAGGAGTGAACATGCGAACCACTCAACGCGGCGTCACGCTCATGGAACTGCTGGTCGTGGTGGCGATCGTCGGCATCCTGGCCTCGATCGCGATCCCGACCTACCGGCAGTACGCCATTCGCACGAACCGTTCGTCGGCGAAGATCGCGCTGTCGCAGAGTGCGCAGGCGCTCGAGCGCTGCTACAACAACTCGACACCGTATGCGTACGACAGCGCCATATGCGCCGCGACGGTGCCGTTGCCGTACAACACGCAGGACGGTTTCTACACGATCTCGGGCGTGGTCAACGCGCAGGACTACACGTTGACCGCGACACCCCAGGGGGGGCAGGTGCAGGACACCCGCTGCGCCAACTTCGTCCTGAACAGCGCCAACCAGCGCACCGTGACCGGTAGTTTGGCCGCCACACCGAACGAGTGCTGGCAGAAGTAATCGCGCGCTACGCGAGCAAAATGGGGACATTCCTCGTTTCCTAGCAATCGGGGACAGACCTCGATCAGGGGCCGGGTGAGTCCCGGCGTCGCCTCCGTCCGCTTTGGCGGCATGGCCGTCGCCCACACGATGGGTTTCGCTCCCGCGGCGCGCCCCAGCTATTGGATGCGCCAGGCGATGGCCCGCTGGCCGCGGAGGGGCGGGCTATCTGTCTCTGCCAATCATCGAGACGTGGAATGACGGCGTGGATGGCTTCCACGCCGGCAATCTTCGCGGCAAGCCAAGACTCGTCTCTTCTCCAGCCATCTGGATGACGTGATGCAGTGATCCGCTTCGTTCGCGGAATCGGGCACGTGCTGATGTACGACCCGATGCGCGCTTCGATGAGTCGCTGAAGACGATTCACGCCGCCGACAAGCAGCAAGGACGGTGCGCACGCGATGGGATTGAGCGGACGCGGCGCATGGCGTTCGCGCAATGCACGGAGCCGAGCAGGTCTGTCCCCGTTTGCTAGGAAACGAGGAATGTCCCCATTAACGCCCGACTTTCAGGAGCATCTCGGCTTCGTAGTCGGCCAGCGGTACGTCAGTTCCGGCGGAGCCGGACACGGCGACATTGACGATCGGCGCCTCGTGGGTGCCGATGCGCAGTAGCTTGGCCATCTCCGGCGCCTCGACGGGACGGGCGATGTAGAAGCCTTGCGCCAGCGTGCAGCCGTGCGTGGCGAGGAACTGCAGCTGCTCCTTCGTCTCCACGCCCTCGGCGACGATCTTGAGGCCGAGCTGACGGCCCATCGCGATGATGGCGGCGCAGATCGCGGCGTCGTTCGAATCGCGGCCGAGGTCGGCCACGAACGAGCGGTCGATCTTGAGCGCTTCGATCGGGAAGTGCTTCAGATAGGCGAGCGAGGAATACCCGGTGCCGAAGTCGTCGATCGCGACGTGTACGCCGAGTTCGCGCACCGCCCGCACGGCGAGCGCCGCCGCGTTTTCGTCGACCATCAGGAGGCTTTCGGTGATCTCGAGCTCGAGGCACGCGCCGGGGAGGCCTGCTTCGTCGAGATGCGCGAACACCCAGTCGGGGAAGCCCGGCGCCTCGAACTGCGCGCCCGAAACGTTCACCGCGACGCGCAGGTCGCGGCAGCCGGCATGCCACCACTCGGCGATCTGCTTGAGCGCCTTGCGCATGACGAGGTCGGACAGCGGCACGATGAGGCCCGATTCCTCGGCGACCGGAATGAAGTCGTCGGGCGGCACGACGCCGCGCGTCGGGTGGCGCCAGCGCACCAGCGCCTCGACCGACGCGATGCGTCCCGAGGCGACTTCGATCTGCGGTTGATAGACGAGGAACAGTTCGTCGGAATCGAGCGCGCGCCGCAGCTCCGTCTCGAGCTCGAGCCGCGCGACCGAACGCGCGCGCATGTGCTCGCTGTAGATGACGCCTTTGTTGCCGCCCGCGGTCTTGGCCTCGTGCAGCGCCAGGCCCGCCGTGCGCAGTAGTTCGTCCGCGAAGCTGCCATGGTCCGGGAACACCGCGATGCCGATCGTGCACGTCACGAAGAAGTCGCGATGGCGGATCAGATAGGGCGAGGCGAACGCGGCCGTGATGTTCGTGATCGCGTTCTGCACGTCCGCATCGGACTGCAGGTGCCGGATCGCGACCGCGAATTCGTCGCCCGCCAGCCGCGCCAGCGGCATCGTCACCGCGCCGTCGGACTCCAGCTTGAGGAACGTGCCGAGCCGCGAGGCCACGGCCTGCAGCAACGCGTCGCCGGCGCCGTGGCCGATGCTGTCGTTGATGCGCTTGAAGTTGTCGATGTTGATGCGCACCACCGCGAAGCGCTCGCCCGTGGTCGCGGCCTCGCGGCGCGCCTCCTCGAGCAGCTGCAGCAGGTACTGGCGGTTGGGTAGTTGGGTGAGCGGATCGAAGAACGCGAGCTCGCGGATGCGGTTGGCCGCGCGGTGCCGCTCGGTCACGTCGCGCAACACCAGCAGCAGTCGGCCCTTGTCGTAAGGCACGATGCGGGTTTCGAAACGGCGCTCGACGCCCTCGCGCATGCACTCGAATTCGACTTCGGTGCGATCGTTGCGCACGCGGCAGTCGTCGAGCGCGTGTGTGATCGCGCGCGCCGCGTCACCGCTCACGAGCTCGGAGATCTTCTGGTCGGCCTTCAGGCCGCCCGACAGGAATGGATGGTTCTCGGTGGCCCCGAGCCGGTCGACGATGCGGTCGTGCAGGTCGACGATCAGCAGCAGGTCGGGCAGGGCGTCGAGCATCGCGCGCTGACGGCTCTCGCTCTCCTCGAGCTCCTGCACGAGGCGGCCGCCGCGCACCAGGTACTGCACGCGGTGGCCCAGCAAGTTCCAGTTGATCGGCTTCGCGAGGAAGTCCGTCGCGCCGGCCCGGTACGACTCGTTGATCGAGCCGACGTCGTCGCGGCCGGTGACCATCATGATCGGCAGGTGCGCGCCTCCCGGACGCGAGCGGATCTCGCGGCACGCTTCATAGCCGTTCATCTGCGGCATCTCGACGTCCATGAGCACCGCGTTGCATTCGCCGGCCTCGACGGCTGCGACCGCGGAGGCGCCGTCGGCCGCCTCGGAGATCATGAATCCGCTGCGCTCGAGCGCGCGCCGCATGAGCAGGCGCGAGCCGGCATCGTCATCGACGATCAGCACGTGGATGGGCTCTGGAGGCGACCCGCTCACTTCATGCGACCTTCGCGGCAGAGTCGAGCGCTTCAAGCTCGGAGAGCGCGACGGTGCGCTGCGCGCGCAGCTTGGTCACCGAGGCGAATAGATCCGAAAGATCGCCGCCGCGCGCGGAGTGCTCGATCTGGCGCGCGATCGCCGCGACGTTGGTCGCGCCGAGGTTGGCGCTCGAGCTCTTGAGCGTGTGCGCGGCGCGCGCGACGGCTTCGGCGTCGCCGGCCTTCATCCCATTGTCGATGTCGGCGAGCAACTGCGATGAGTCGTCGCGATAGAGCGCGATGAGCCTCGCGAGCAGGCGGTCGTTGCCGTCCGGATCGAGCTGGCGCACGGCATCGATGGCCGAGTGATCGAGCGTGACCTTGTTGGCCGCCGAGCGCGACACCTTCGAGGGCAGCAGGATGTTGCGCAGCTGGGCGAGCGTGAAGGGCTTCGCCAGATAGTCGTTCATGCCGGCCGCGAGGCAGGCTTCGCGGTCACCCGCGAGCGCGTTGGCGGTGAGCGCGACCACGCGCGTCGGCTCCTTCTTCTTCGCGGCCTCCCGCTCGCGCAGCTTGCGCGTCGCGATGAAGCCGTCCATGACCGGCATCTGGCAGTCCATGAGCACGACGTCGAAGTCCTGCTTCTCGAGCGCGTCGAGCGCCTCGACGCCGTTGCCGGCGTGCATCGCATCGCATCCGAGGCGCTGGAGCATCTCGAGCGCGAGCGTGCGGTTGACCATGTTGTCTTCGCCGAGCAGGACGGAGAGGTGATCGAGCACGGGTTCGTTCTCCGGTGCGAGCATGGCGGGGGCGGAGCTGACTTCCTGGAAGGGGACGGCCTGCAGCGCTTCGTGCAGCGCGCGGCGCAACATGCTCTGGCGCACGGGCTTGGCGAGACGGCGCAGCGGAGTGAGTTGCGTGGCGAGACCTGCTTCGAGATCGTCGGCGACGGAGCTCACCATGATCGCGGGGATCGTCCTGAAGCGCGCGTCGCGGCGCACGCCTAACAACCAGTCGACGCCGTTCTGCTCGGGCATGTGCCAGTCGAGCACGATGATCCTGGGCGGCGTGTTCGCGGCCTGCATCGCGTCGAGGTGCTTCTGCGCTTCCATCGCGCTCGCGGCGGTCGTGACGATGAAGCCCCAGGCTTCGAGTTGCGACGCGAGGATCTCGACGTTGATCGCGCTGTCGTCCACCACCAGCACGCGCGTGCCAGGCGCGAGCATGAGGCCCTGCGAAGAGTCCGAGGTGATCGCCGGCGCGGCGGGTAGTGTGATCGAGAGCGAAAACGTCGACCCGACGCCCGGCTGGCTGACGACCGTGATGTCGCCGCCCATGAGCGTCGCGAGCTGGCGGCTGATCGCGAGACCCAGGCCCGTACCACCGAAGCGGCGCGTGGTCGAGCCGTCTTCCTGCACGAACGCGTCGAAAATCGCGGCTTGATTTTCGGGCAGGATGCCCGTGCCCGTGTCCACCACGTCGATGACCAGCGACACGTGCTTCTCGGAAGGATTCACGCCGCGCGCGCGCACCAGCACGTGGCCGCTGGCCGTGAACTTGAGCGCGTTGGACACGAGGTTCATGAGGATCTGGCGGATGCGCAGCTCGTCGCCCTTGGCCCAGCGATGCAGGTAGGGATCGATGTCGAGCAGTAGTTCGATGCCCTTCTGGTGGGCGCGCTGCGCGAAGAGATCGATGACTTCCTCCACCACCTGGCGGATGTCGAGGTCCTGCGCCTCGAGGCGCAGCTTGCCGGCCTCGATCTTCGAGAAGTCGAGGATGTCGTTGATGATCGCGAGCAGCGCGTCCGCCGAGCTCTGGATCGTCGCGGCGAAGCGGCGCTGGCGCGGATCGAGCTTCGAATCGAGCAGTAGTTCGGTCATGCCGAGCACGCCGTTCATCGGCGTACGGATCTCGTGCGACATGCGCGCGAGGAATTCCGACTTGGCGCGCGACGCGGCCTCGGCCACGCGGCAGGCCTCGACGCTGTCGTTCATCGCCTGGCGCAGCGTCGCGTTCGCGTCGAAGAGGCTCTTCGTGCGCTCGACCACCTGCGATTCGAGGTATTCGTGCTGCTTCGCAAGCTCCTGTTCGCGGCTCTCGATGCGCGCCAGCATGCCGTTGAAGCCGCGCAGCAGGTGACCGATTTCGTCGTCGCTCGTGACCTTGGCGCGTTTCGTGTAGTCGCCGTGTTCGGCCTGCTGCATCACTTCGACGAGGTGCACCAGCGGCGCCGCGATCTGCCGCTGCACCCGGCGCGCGAGCAGCCAGGCGATCGCGAACGCGACCACCGAACCGCCGAGCAGGATCGCGAGCTGCGCGAGGATCGCCTCCTGCATCTCGGAGAGGTTCGAGCGCACGTACAGATGGCCGATGATCTTGCCGTCGTCGGCGATCGGATAAACGAGGTGAAGCGCCCTGAGTCCGTCGAAGCGGTGCAGGTGTTCGTTGCTGTCGATGGCAGCCTGTTGCCACTTCTGGATCTCGGTGAGCTCGCCATCGGCGCGGCTCATGAGCAACGCGCGATTGCCCGCGTAGTGCATGAGCACGCGCTTTTCGTCGTCGATCAACAGCGCTTCTTCGACATTGGGTTCGATGCGCAGCGCGCTGACCAGCGCTTCCGACTGGCGGAAATCCTTGCTGATGAGCGTGCCCGTGCTGCGCGCGGCGACCACGCGCGCGACCGCGTTGAGGTGCTCGTACGCTTCCTTGTGCGTGTAGAAATAGGAGAACGTGGCCTGCGTGAGCGCGGCGATCAGCAACGCCATCGCGGCTGACAACGCGCTGGCGGCGATCAGCTTCGTCCGTAACGGCAGATGTGCGAGTTGCAGCCTCTTCATGAGCATTCGGCGTCCTGGCGCTGTCCGGCACAGCGCCCCGTTGATCCGTATCGGCTTGATTCCGTTCACACTTGACCGGGATAAGGCGAATTGAGAGGCGTATCCCAGCCCTGAAGATTCGACTTGATCGGAACCGACCGCACACCCCGGCGGCAGCGGTTTGCCGGGGGTCTAAGTTGTTGTTTTTGCGGGGATTGCCTTGACAGGTGAGGGCGCGGCCTAGAGAATCGCGGCCCCTTCGCACTGGCCTCGGCCTGGTGCGGGATTCCCCGTCGGATGGGACGTGGAAAGGTAGCTCAGCTGGTTAGAGCACGGCACTCATAATGCCGGGGTCGAGGGTTCGATTCCCTCCCTTTCCACCATTCTCCTTTAGAAATCAGCAATTTGCGTTGCTGCTCAATGCGTTTCCCACATAAGCTCCGATGCAGTCTGGCCGAGCTGTGTTTTTATACAGTTGTACGCAGAATGAAGGAACCCCCGTGGTTACAATGACTTACGATTTTACGTAATACCTCCCCGCCCCTGGTCTGCGAGCCTCGGAGGCCCAAAACATTTCGATTTGAGGGGCATTGCCTCGGTTCCGGTCAATGCACCGTGTCATGCACGTAGAAGTCAGCCCGCGAATAGGTGCGGATGGTGGGCGCTCCTCTCCTCACTCTGAGGTTAGGACCTCGGCTGGTGAGTGTGCGGGCACCGGGCGTAATGCTGACCTGGTATCTCTGGGCGTGCTTGGCGTCCAGGAAGGCGCGGACCACCTCGGACAGTTCGGACAGGTCGTAGTCGGCCACGGGATGCTCCTGGTGTGTTGCTGGCGGAGAAACACTACCAGCCGAGCCGGCCATGCGAATGCCGACATTGAAAAACGTCAGAGGTTTTTCTCATTTCCTCTAACTACTGGAGACCAGTCAGAGGCCACATAGAGGCCATGGCCCTCGTTCTCGGCGCAAGGCAAGTGAACGGAGACCTACGTGCGCAGCGGGATGTCGGATACAACGATCCTTGATGCGGGGTCTGGGATTCCTGCTTTTGCCATCTCCAACGCGAGCGCATCCCGAATCGTTCCGCCGTATTCAGTCGGACCGACGATGACGCGGTCAATAAGTTTCGCGGGCTCCACTCCAACAATTCCTTCCGCCGGATAATCGACCAGCGGAACTTTGAGCACGGCCTGCGGCACTCCGCCGATGCACTCAACTTCCGTCTTGTGCTTGCCATGAGCCCCAAATGTTGGTGACCAAATGGCGCGCCATTCACGCTCCTCATGGAACCCTGGGTGTTTGATGCACATGACGGCGAACTGGAACATACAGAACACTTGGTCTCTAATCGCCTCCGCGCCCGCCGCAAGAATTAGGTTGCGATTTGCCAAGATGCTCTGGGTGACGTGGGCCAACTCTTTTTCCATGCCAGCCTGGGTGAGATAGGCAACGGGACTGGAGTAAATTCCCAATGAGTCCGTACTGGACATGAAAACGCTGTTATTGGCGACCAGCGCCACGCCGTTCTGCTTTCCGTAGGCCCGCCACATTGAGAGGCGGCCTAGGTTGTCCTCGTTGTCGGCGTGCTCGGAGAAGCAGGTGATGAATGTCTCGGTCAAGAACAGCGGTAGCCACTGGTCGAATAGCTGCTCGAAATCGGCGCAGAAGTTTGGAAAGATGGAATTCAAAGCTGCTTGGAACGCCTTTCCGGTTTCGGATTTGTACCCCTTCACGACGATGTCGCGTCCATACGCGATCTCTTCAAAGTCGTTCATCGTCCGCGCGTTTCGCATCCATACCTCTCGGTTGCGCAGGATTTTCAACGCGGTTTCAGCGGTGGTGTAGTAGGCGAACCGGGTGTTTTTTTCTCGCACGGCGCGGGCCTTTCCTGCTGCATACGAGAAGAAAATTTCCCAAAGCTTCATGTGTTCCTCGGTCACAACGCTATCCCTCCTAACACCTTCTTTGATTGTCGCTCAAACTCGCCGCAAGTGTTCGCGCCGAGGATTCAGGGGCTGCGAGGATGCCGAGCGCGGAGCGCGTGATCCATACAGTGCTCATGCCCGCTGACTACTGTATGGATGATTCATAGCTGGGATTTGCTGTCAAACACCTGCAAATCCCGGCCAATTCATACACTGTGTGCACGTTCAAACCGCGCATAGATGCTAGGTTCTGGCTAACATTGCGGCATGACATACCACTCGCAGGCGGATGTCCGCACCGCCTTCCCTGGCCTTGATCCTGATGCACCCATTCCTCTAACTGAATTCGATGGCCTAATCACTGACTATCGGTTCCAGAAAATCGAGTGGGTTAGATGTCAGCTGCAAAACGAGGGAAGCATGTGCCGCCACACCCACGGCTGGGGATACGTCGCAAGGCGGCGCGATGGGATGGTTGGATACATCGGGAATGTTTGCGCCCGTAATCACGGCCACATTAACGCCGAGTTCGCAGAGAAGTTCCGGCTGGAAGCGAAGCGCATTGAGCGCGAGAACAGAATCGCAAACAGCGTTGCCCGTATCGTCGCGCATAAGCAAACCCCCGGCTTGACGGAAACAATCCAAGCGGACTTAGCGCGGCAGCGGGCGCTGGCCAGCAAAATTTCCAGCACGCGGCTCGCGCTGCCTCCCAAGGTGCATTTGGCTTTGGTGGACATGGTGAAGCGTGGCAACAGAAACATCAGGGCACTGACTCGACACACAGAAATTGAGGTTGACGAAAATGGGAGAAAGCGAGAGCGGGTGCGGTTAGAGCCGTTCATCTTGGGCGTGGTGGACGCACCGGATGCGCTTGACCTTGATGGCATCCGCAGTGTGGGCGTGGTGCTGATGCAGGCCGCAGTCGCACTTGAGGATTCGGTAGCTGACGCCACCCTAGGTGAGGAAATCCTCAAAGGCTGGCAGGAATCGCTGGACGCCTATCCACTCGCCCGAACGGCTCTCGATACATCCGAGCGCGCTTATGAATTGTTCATGCAGAATGAGAATCTGAAGTTGCTCCCGTGGATTGTGGACCATGGGAATGACCGCGATCGGATCGCAGCATTTATCCTCGAACGCCAGCAGTTGCCGCACCAACCGAGCCATGCGCAGGCAGCAATGGGAAGATGGCGAACCGCCATCATGGAGAGAGAGGGCGGCAGGCCCTTTCAGCTGGCGTAACAGCGAGGCTGTGGTGATGATTCCCGCAAGCAACTGCCCTAGAATCGACGCAAGCCGGGTCCCCAATTCTCTTTCGGAGACCAACCGTTATGCAGTTTGAAAATGATGTCCCTGAATGCTTGGCGTGGACCTGGGATGGCCAGCTCAAGCTCAAGGCCGCGCGGGCCGAATGGCTCCTGGGCGCGGCGCTGAAGGCAGCCGCCGCTGACAAGGCGCGGACCATCGCCGGCACGCTCCCTCGTGAGGAGCCGCGCGTGTTTTACGACGCGCACGCCGCGCGGCAATTGGATGTGGGCCTGACTGGCGAAACCGGATTGTTGACGATTCTGCCGATGCTCCGCTCTCGGCCGTGGTCCGCGTCCTCGGCAGCGAACTGGCAGCCGTCAATGTCCGATCCGCGTTGGCTGACCGTGTGCAGCGCTGCGCAGGCTGCGAGCCTTAGCAACTCCATCAGCGCCCGCAGTTTCTAGGCGACGCACGAAAAGCCTGGGCTCGTCAGAGGCGGCCCGGTCTCAATCCGTTCGGCTTAAACGCCCACATCAACGGGTGGTCCGCTGGGCTCACTTACGCTCGCAGCCAATGGAAGGTAGAGGGGACTAAGAAGGGCCACCTCCACCTCCCTGCATCATGATCCCGTAACTATTGCAGACCGTGATCCACGGACACCGGCAACTCCACGCCAGCGACTTGGGCGGCCGTGGTTCGCATCAGTTCCGCAGCTTCCTCCGCTCGGCTGCTCGGGACCAGGAGACAGTCATGGAGGGGCAGGGCCGGGAGCTGTCGGTCACGGCACGCCAAGAGCAGCACCACTGCAACGTCGGACTCCGTGCGCTCGAATGCACCTCCCAGGCCACGGCCGAAGGCGCCGGCAGCGGCCAGGGCCGTGTGCTGACGATGGACAGCGTCGGCGACGTCGGGCCAACGCGCGCCCATTGGAAACAATCTCCGGTAGCCGGCTTGCTCCTCGGGAGTCTTTCCCGGCCATCGGCGCAGCGGCGCCTTAGCGCGCAACATGGCGTTGGTGATCTTCTTCCATCCGGCACGCTCGCCGGGTCCCGCCGTGTATGCGTCAGCGTCGGGAGCGAATGGCCAGGGCAGGCCGTGGTGGTGATAGGCCAGCCGGAGGTTCATCTCTCTGAAGTCCACCTCCGCGATGCGTTCGCCTGCCAGCCGTATGTGTCGAAACCTCCACGAGGACGGCGCCGTGATCCAAAAGCCTGAGCTGTACATCCTGCCGCCTTCGGCCAAGCTGCCGCGAAAGGTGCGCGCCAGCTCCACGTGCTGGGCAGTCATCACTGACGGCAGCCAGCCGTGTGCCGGCTCCGAGAGCCAGGCTTCCGAGCCGTGGCCTTCGAGAGTTAACGGCAGGCCCGCCAGCCATTCGTTCACCGCGCGCATCTGCGCGTCCAGCTCTGCAGCCTCCGGCGGTAGCGGCAGGAAACTCCGGTCATGCGGGTCCCGCAGAACAATGACGTTTTGGGCTCTACGGCTTAAGGACAGGTCCGCCAGCCGGAGATTGCTTGGTAGATAGGCTGTGAGTGAGGCCGTAGCGCGCCAGCGCGTGGCCTCTCGTATGCCGTCCTCGCGCACGCGGCCGGGCTGTACTTCGTGCAGCAAGCCGGCAGCGGCGGCAGTGTCTAACAATCTCGTGCGCGTCTTGCTGCCACCAACTGAGAGGGAGGGGTGGCGGCCGATGGCAAGGGCGGCGCACTCCGCGCCCGCGAGTCGAAGCGCCGCGACATTGCACAGCAGTCTCTCCGCCTCCAGCGCGAAGGCGGTGGCGTCCGCCGTCCGTCGTCGGCGAGTGCGCAGCTTCTGGGCATTCTCCGTCTCGAGAATTTGGGCCAGGGCAGCAGCTACTGACACTCGCATCCGCTCCGATGCTGCGCGCCAACGCGGCTCAAATAGGACGGCCGGGCTACTAGCGGCGGGCGGTATAGTGAGGACTGCCGTCTCCACCAAAGCGAGCCGGGCTGCGCCCGCGTGTGTCGCTGGGCTCCGGCTCACCTATTGCCGCACGCAACTGTTCCCGCAGGATGCGGTGGCGTGCCTCGATCTGCAGCAGCTCCCGGACAGCGCGCGGACCAGGGCGGCGAATGAGCTGCCGTGCCGAGGCCCGCAGGGATTCCATTTCAGCTGCCAGGACCGCCGGGGGCGAGTGTCCATCGGCGGACGTGGTGGGGCGTCGAATTCCCAGCCGGCGCATGTGATAGTTGACGGTAGTGACGTGCAGGCCGAGCTGTGCAGCAGTCTGGGCGACGCTCCAGCCGGTGGCAGTCAGCGACTGGAGTAGTTTGGTGCGGCAGATCACGCTGTCTCTCCATCGCTGGGGAATGGCATCTCCCACGGTGCTGGCGCTTCCTCCTGAGGAATGTTTTGCCGGACGCGGGACTGCTGTGTTAGGCGCAGGCTGCGGCTTGTCATGGCCAGGAGGCGGGTTTGCTTTTCGATCAACTCCACCAGCTCCTGCAGGTCCTCGATGCCGTTCGCTGTGTCGGCCAGCAGCTGCTCGCGGCGGGCATAGAGCGCCTGGAGAAACACCACGCACCGGCAATGCGCCTCTAGCAGCGGCTCACTCCCGCTAACGAACCATCCAGGCGACTGACCTTTGACGATGGCTGCCCACAGCTCGCGCTCTCGCGGCGGCAGCGTCGGCGGTGGAGCTAACTTCTTTGCCAGGCCGGCGTTGCGTGCGGACGTGCGTTCACGGCCCATGGCAGCGCCTCTGCCGCGCGGCCACATGATCCCGAGCAGACATGTGATAGGCGCGGCGCTGTTGGCCTTGCGCCACTCGCCACTTAGTTTCACAGCTCTGGCAGTTCATCGCGCTTGGTAGCAGCCGGCGGCGGTCATCCTCGATGACGGCACCGCACTCGCGGCAGGGTCGTGGAAGTGGAGGCGCCATCACTGCACCCCTGCTGGTTGTGGAAGGGAGGATGAGAGAGGCGCGCTCGCGTGCTCCAGTCGGGCCAGGACCATCTTGCCGTTGGCGATGACAGCATCAGCTTGGGCCAGGATCGCAGGCTTTGCAGGTCCCACCATCAACTCCGCGACACCTGCGCGGAACGCCTGGGCGAATTCGAGTGCGCTGCGAGCGGCGTCGATTTGCTCGGCGCGCGTCATTGTCTCGGCCTCGGGACGGACGGCGCGGCAGCATGTGTGGCTGGCGCGGTCGGTGGTCGTCGAGGAGGCGAGGTTGGGGCGGTGGAGAAGTTCATGGTGCGAACCTTCGGTAAGTTTGGAGGGTGCCCACCTTGGCGGCCGTGTTGAGATGCACGGCATCCGGGACAGTGGGCGGCGCGCATCTACCTCTAATGCGCCCCGGTGCTGGAAGGGAACGGGCCGGCGAACAAATCAAAACTCCGGCCCGCCCCTTGTCGGCTTTCTAGCTACTCAGCTCAGGCCGTCTGCACCTGCGGCACATAGGCCGCGCCAGTGATGCGCGCCACGGCGGACGCGCGACGCTTGGCCCAGTTGATACGGCGGAGGAGCCTCACACCGACCATGCCCGACTGGAACAAGCTGACCGCTTGTTTCGACTGGGCTACCGGCACGCTGCCGTTGGCGAGGGCAGAACCCGTGGGATCGGACGCAAACTCCAGCGTGGCATCCATGGAGATGTCGATGGACAGCCCACGGTCACCGATTCGGAAGATGTCCTGCGGCTTGATCAGCAGCAGGTCACCCGACACCACGTTGTCCGAAGCTAACCACGGCTTGTTCTGGAACGTCCCGCCGCTCTCCGAGAGACCCGGATAGACGGGCGTGCCCGCAAACGAAACGAAGCCCGCCACCTTCTGCGCCAACGCCGGACGGCTCACGAACTTCAGGCCGCCGGTATTCTTCGCCGTGATGAACGCCTGCGTGAGCACGTCCACGTCCGTGATGAGTCCGTTCTGGTCCGTGCCCGCCGATGCCGTGCCACTCACTCCGTTCACGATGCCCGCCGGGCTGACGCCGTTGGAGGCCGCCGTGGCAGAGAAGAAGCGGCTGTCGATCAGCTGCGCGCTGTCGGCAATGAGGCTCTCCTGCACCAGCTGCAGCGCCGCCGGAGAAGAATCCTCCAGCAGCTCCAGCGAGATGGCGGACAGCGCACCGACCTTGAGCGGTGCGAGGTTCACCGAACTGAAGTCCGCCTTGGACATCGGAATGGCGTTGCCTTCACCCACCCAGTACGCGGTGCCCGTGCCGTCCTGACCCTTGATGGTCACATTGGCCGGGACTTCGCGCAGGCCGAGCTGATCGAATACCGTGCGCTCGCGCAGCAGCTCGATGAAGTCGGCCGTGAACTGATCCGAGTGAACAAGCTCCGAGCCCCACTCGCCGGACTTCTCGCCGCCGCCTGGCACCTCGTTCGCGGCAAACTTGCGCATGAAGTCGGCCACGTCGGGGCGTCCGCGCTTCACTTCCTGGGCAGCGAATACGGACAGGTCGAGATTGCGCGCGGCTCCAAGGGCCTTCTGGCGGATGACCCGCATGAAGGTCTCGCCCTTGAACTTGTCGCCGTTGCGCTCGGCCTGGGTCGTCTTGGTCAGGATCGCCGGAGCAGCAGCGATGCCGCGCGGGCGGGCAGGTTGCGCACTGGCGGCGGCTTCGCTCAGCTCGCGCGCTTGGATGCGTTCTTCGATCAGAATCTGGGCATCCGCGTTTGCGATGTCGCTTTCGAGCGTGTGGAACTCGGCGGCCTCATCGAGGCCGAAGCTACGGGCCTCGGCGCGAATGGTCGCGATCATGGCGTTCATGCGAGCTTGTTTTTCAACTCGGAACGCCTTCCATTTTTCTAGGTTCGTCATTTGAACATTTCCTTCAATAGATAGAGGGGTGTGCGCGGTCGGCGCGCGGGCGTGCGCGGTCCGGCTTTCCTCTAGCTCGCCTGTCGCGGGAGCCTCGGGACTTGATGCCGGGCAGATGCTGGCGTCCCAGCACCTCCCGGCCGACTCCATGACGCCACCTGACGCGGGGCGCTGGGAATTGGGGAATGCCGTCGCGGTCGCAGCCATGAGCAGCGCCAACGCGAGGGCGGAGAAGATCGTGGTGACCATGCTCTGACGGCGGTTCATTCGTCGTCGTCCTCAAAGTCCTGAGGTCCCAGCGGCGGCAGGTTCACGGCCTTCTGCTTCTTGCTGGGTTGCGCTTTGGTACGAATGACGCTCGCGTGCGCCTGATTGCGCTCGCGGAACATGCGCCCATAGAAAGCGCCGAAGTTGGAGTTGACGCGAAACGCCTTCGGGTCGCTGTCGCCCAAGCGTGTGGCGTTACGAATCTCAGACAGGATCGCGCACGGATTCACGCGCGAATCTCCGGCGGCGATGTGAGCGAACACACGCCGCTCAAACTCCACGTATAGCGCCGGGCATTTGGCGTGGAATTTGTCGAACTGCTCGCGCAGTTCCGCGTGGCGCGTCTTGTGCTTGGTGCTCACGCGGCACCTCGGCGGGCGAGGGCGGCATCACAGGCGGCGACATTCCACCGCGTGACTTTGGCGGCGAGCTTTGCGGGTTTCGGAAGAATCCCACACGCTGACCAGCGCCAGATGGTTGACCTATCAACCCCGTAGCGTCTGCCTAGGGTCTTGTCACTCGCCAGCGTTGGGGCGCTGTGTGATTCGCTGCTGTTTGTCTGCATAGGCTGCATAGGCTGCAGACTGCAACACAGGCCCGGAGGTATTACGAAGGGGCAGCGGGATAATGCCCCGTTATCCCGCGCTGGCTTGACTTTCGGCGGCTATCTATTCGTGCTGCCCCTCCTGGCGGCGGAGGCTAAGAAGCGGCTGGAGGCCGCGCAAGAGCGCGGGCGTAGCAATCGTCATGCCAATTCTGGACTAGGCTCAAAAGATCACAGTCCAGAATCCAAGACAGCCACCCCCAGCGACGCCGGCCGTGCCAGCGACAAGGCGGCGTGGTATCAGCTAGTTAGTAAGGAAGGATCACCTGGAGCAGCTTCTGCTCATCGGCGTCAAAGTCATACACGAGTGATTCAACAATCTCAGCGCCCGCCGCCTGCAATGCTTCTTTGCCGCCGTTCCCCGATAGGATGTCGCGGTACTCAGTGGCCTGCTGTTTGAAGCGTGCGTGAGCATTCTTTACGGTCACGTCCGTAATCTCCGCATCGGCGGGAAAGGCTTTGGCAATGTTCTTACGGCGGGAGTCATGGTCGCCGGCTAGCACGTCGAGCATTGCTAGGCGCCAGTCTCGCCACATGTTCTGCTCGGCTTCGTCGGCCTGCTTCATCGCGGCGGGCGTGAGCTGCTTTTCTATTAGCGCGATCACTATGTCCCGCTGCTCCTGCGTCAAAGGCTGGCCAGATCGCAGGGCACTCAGCACGGGTGCCAATTCAATCTGCCGCTGGAGAACGCCGGGCAGGCTGGGAAACTTCCAATTGCGATTAGCCACGTGACTTCACCTGCGAATAGCAATGCTTGGCCCACAGCTCCAAGAGCTTCCGGCGTTGGTCTAGCAAGCCATCGCGCGCGTATGCCGCACGGGTCTTGTCATCGTTCACGTGCGCTAGACACAGCTCGCTGACTTCATCCAGGAACGCGGACTGCGTGCGCGCCCAGTCCTTGAACGAGCTGCGAAAGCCGTGCGGCGTGCAGTCGGCGCCGATGTCGCGGCAAGCCTTGATGAGGGTCATGTCGGACAGGGCGCCACCACGCACGGCTGCAAAGACGTGCGGCGAATCTTCGGGCCGCTCTATGCGCTTGAGCACGGCCAGTGCTTTGGGCACCAGTGGGACGGTATGCGGGAGGCCCGCCTTCATGTTCGACGCTGGCACACGCCAGAGCCCAGCTTCCCGGTCTATCTCCCCCACCGTGGCGATGCGTACCTCGCGGGATCGTGCCGCAGTGAGGATCGCGTACTCCAAGCAACGGGAGCCGACACCCTCACGCTTGGTTAGTGCCGCCATGAATTCCGGCACGTCCTGCCAGCGCAGCGCGCGGTGGTGCTTCACACCGCCTCGGCTTTTCTTCACCTTTGCGGGTGACGGGAGCGAGTGCTTGAGGTTGTCGGCCCAGCGCGCGGGGTTGTCCCCGGTGCGCAGCTTCTGCACCTTTGCCCAGGACAGCACTACCTCCATGCGTCCACGCACGCGCGAGGCCGTATCAGTCCGCGTGGTCCAGATAGGCTCCAGCACACTCAGCACGTGGGACTCCGTGATGTCGGCCACCGGCACACTGCCGATGCGCTCGAAAGCATACCGCTCAAGGGAACTGATCCAATCATCGGCGTGCTTGCTGCTGCGGAATTCGGCGGCCTTGGCCTTGTGCCAGCGCCGCGCGGCCTGCTCGAATGTCACGGCAGCCGGCGGAGGAGTGGCACGTAGGCGGCGACGCTCGGCACGCGGACACAGGCCCGCGAATACTTGGTCAGCTATGACACGCGCGCGCTCGCGTGCGGACTTGAGGGTGACGGATGGGTAGCCACCCAGGCCGTAGTCATGGCGCCTGCCAGCGCGGTCTACAATGCGAAGGACCCAGGAGCGAGCCTCGGCATGAGCCACCCACAGCATGAGCCCGCGTACGCCGCCGACACCGTAGCGGCCTGGCTCCTGCAGCCGGCGCACCTCAACGTCAGTCAGTTCCGGGTTCGATTTCATGGTCTCTCAGTTCCCACGTGGATTCCATGAATGACCATGCCATTGGTCGCAACAGATTGCGAGAGACTGCGACTAGCTTTTTTGAATTCCTCGGAGATTGTTAGGCAAGTGCGTCTAACTGCTACTCACTGCGACGCATTCCCGTGGTCTCCCTTTCCACCATTTTCTTCAATGTCCATTCCGTTCACATGGGTAACGGATTATTCCGAGGACATGGGTAACACCTTAGCAGCGAATGGATTCTCTGCGCACTTGAACCGCGAGCTCTCGTGGTCGAAGAACCCCAAGACGTAGTGCATGAGCTGACCAGCCACACCCTTTGCACTCCACGGTGATGGTGGAGATGGGCTCCGGATAGCAATTCCTGAATTGCCGATGCAGCTTCTCGGACGTCTTGGATGCGGGTCTGGTGCCTCGAAAATGCGCTAGATAGGAACTGGCGCCACCGCAATCAGAGAGTTATCCAATTTGTTTGCAGCAAAGCAAAAGCCGTGCGCCCCAATGAATATCCCGCGACTTTGAAAAAAATTCGCCCTCGCGGTCATAACGGTGAGAGGAATTTCCAAGTCGTGACACTAGGTATTAGGTGACTCAACTTCGGTCCAGCGGGCGCGCTGTACCGGAGTTGCTTTCGATCGGAATGGTTCTCGAAGAACTGGAACACGATCGCTGCTGCCCGAGAGTTCAGGGGAGGATCGCTCATTGAGTGCGGGTGTTTACGCTGCCTGGAGTACGCCTCTCACCCTGTCCGCTGGCATCCCGCCCAGGTTGCCTGCCGCAGATTTTTCCAGCGCTCTATCTATCAACCGGTCGGTGCATTGAACCGCCTCGTGTTTTGTGTCCCTTCTAGCCGTAAACCCTCGACGTCTGCGGCGCATGTCCCATCGTCCAGTTGCGCAATGCGACGGAGAAGCTCCATGAGATCATCGTCCCCCCGGGTTGTTCGTTTGGCTTGGCGGGTTCTCCTCGCATCTCTTGGAATGACGCTTGCGCTGTCCGCGGCGGCCGGCGGAATTACATACCAATATACGAACGGCCGGTTGACGCGCCTGACCTATAGCGACGGTACGATCGTTCAATACTCGTACGACGCAAATGGCAACCGCTTGACCAAGGTGGTTACGCCGCCACCCGATACGACGCCGCCAACAACGCCCGAGAACGTGGTAGCGACGGCAAGCTCGCAAACTCAAATCGGATTGACCTGGTCTTCTTCCTCGGACAACGTCCTTGTAACCGGCTACGAGCTTCAGCGCTGCACCGGAGCAGGCTGTTCGAACTTCGCAAACATCGGTACCGCGGCTGCGACGACTTACTCCAACAGCGGACTCACGCAGAACACAACGTATCGATACCGTATTCGGGCTTACGACGCGGCGGGCAACTTCTCGAGCTACTCGAGCATCGCGACCTCTACAACCGCCGCGGAGACCACACCGCCGACTGTTCCCAGCGGTTTGTCGGCCAGCGCCACATCCGGCACGCAAGCTTCTCTATCCTGGAGCGCATCCACGGACAGCGGCGGTTCGAACCTTTCGGGCTACAAGATCGAGAGATGCCAGGGTTCCGGGTGCAGCGGCTTCGTACAGATCGCTGTCACGGCGAGCACAAGCTACCCGGATACCACGCTCTCGTCGGGCGTGACATACCGGTATCGTGTGAGGGCATACGACGGCGCAGGAAACAATTCCGGCTATTCGAATACGGTCGCCGTGACCACACCCGACACGGTGGCGCCGACTGTACCAAGCGGCCTCGCCGCTGCCGCGCCTTCATCGAATTCTGTGAACCTCACGTGGACGGGATCGACAGACAACGTTGCCGTGACCGGATACAAAGTCTATCGAGGTGGCACTCAGATCGGGACCGCAGGTGCTACAAACTATACAGACAACACCGTCGTCGGTTCGACCGCGTACACCTACACCGTGAGTGCATACGATTCCGCGGGAAACAATTCCGCATCGTCGAATACTGCACCGGTCACTACGCCGGACACGATTGCTCCGGGTGTGCCGACTGGATTATCCGCATCGGCACCAAGCTCGACACAGGTCAACCTTTCATGGAATGCGGTGAGTGACACGGGCGGATCGGGGCTTGCGGGGTATCGGATCTATCGCGGCGGTGTCCACATCGCCAACAGTAGCGCGACGAACTACAGCGATACCTCGGTTTCCGGCTCCACGGGCTACTCGTACAGGGTTGCCGGCTATGACAATGCCGGCAACACCTCGGCCCAGTCATCGGCCGCGAGCGTCACGACGCCGGACACCACAGCGCCCTCGGTTCCCACCGGCGTAGCGACTGCCGTTCCCGGCGACAATCAAGTCAACGTCTCGTGGAATGCGTCGACCGACACGGGTGGATCCGGCTTGTCTGGCTACCGGATCTACCGCGGCGGAGTGCAGATCGGAACGAGCTCGACGACCAGCTATGCCGATACGACGACTTCGCCGTTCAACTCCTACAGCTACACGGTTGCCTCGTACGATGTTGCCGGCAACGTTTCTGCTCAGTCGTCCGCGGCAAATGCGGTGACCTCAATTCAGATTACAAATTCAAGCGGCAGTGTCCTTGTCGGCGCGTCCTCGCTCTATCAGGTCGAGCAGGCATGTCCGAACCAGACCTTTTGCTACTGGTTTGTGCGCAAAAAATACGGCGACCAACAACCTGTGGTTTCGACGATGAATCACAACTCATCCCCCGCGTGTAATGGCTCCACAGGAGGGACTCCGGTGACCGGCTATCAACGTGCGGGGTGCGTGCTCAGGGCCGCGCCTAGCAAGTATGGGAACTGAAGCCATGCAACCCGCGAGTCGCGAAAAGAAGGTGCTAGCCATGCGCTCAAATGTGTCGAGACGGCTCTTGCTGTTATTCGCGGTGGGTTTGGCCATCGATCCATTGTTGGTTGAACAACGGGGAGCATGATGAACATGAAAAAGTTGCGAACTGGTTCGTGTCTGAGTGCCCTTCTTATTGCATCGACCTTCTTGTGCTCGGCCGCGCTGGCCCAGACGCAGACCACTGACGTCCCCGTTCGTCAGTTCAAGGACAACAATGGCGTCGATTTGCTGAGCGGCACGTTCACAACAATCGCCGGCTTCGCAGTTGGGGATGCCGAGAACGGGCTGGCGTTCACCCGCGAGATCCGCGGCGCGTATGCGCTCGACAATATGCTTGGCGAGATCATCGCAGGCACTACTACCACGGTCACGCTCAACGGGCGTGCTGAGAAATTCACGGACTACGGCACCTTGCTCCATCCAGTCGAACAGAACGGCTCGACGCTGACGCGTTCCGGAAGCACTTACACCTATCGCACGGCCGACGGGACGACTACCGTTTTTACTGCCCCTTCGAGCGGCTACTACCAGTTCGGCAACGCCAAGGGCATCGTGCCGTCCTCGATCACCTATCCCAACGGGAAGGTGCTGTCATTCGCTTATACCGAAGGGTATGCCTCCGTCGGAGGGCCCTCACCGATCCCCGGGCGGCGCTTGGCTTACGTCACCAGCAATACCGGATATGGTGTCACCTTCACTTACGAGAACAACAATGATCCGGGGTCCACCATCCATCTCTGGACCCACCTGGTCAGTGTGACCACGAGTGCTGGCGGCCCCTCCTTGTCTATTAGCCCGATCACCGGAGAAACCTCGGGCGTTCGCGACTATACGGACGCCATGGGCCGGACAACGAGCTATACCTTCGCCGCTGAAGGTGTAACGACCATCCGGCTTCCAGGCAGTTCGAGCGTCGACATCACGGTCGGCTACACCGGCGGGAAGGTGTCGTCGGTGACCGCGGCTGGAGTCACGACTAACTACAGTTATTCCGACGCGGGCAACATCCGCACGACCACGGTGACGAGAGGGTCGAGCCCGAGCAGCATTTACAAATTCGACCTGACCAAGCTCGTGATGACGTGGCATCAGAACGAGGCCGGTCACGTGACGGAGTATTCGTATGATTCCTCGAACCGGCCCTTTCGGGTGACGATGCCGGAGGGCAATTACGTCGAATATGGCTACGACGGGCGCGGCAATGTGACGAGCACGACCGCGGGTCCGAAGCCGGCCGTTGGCGGAACCGCGATCAGCACTACCGCCGGCTTCGATGCCTCATGCTCGATCGCGGTGAAGTGCAACCAGCCCAACTGGACTAAGGACGCCAAGGGCAACCAGACCGACTATACCTATGACCCCACGCACGGCGGCGTCCTGACGGTCACGGCGCCCGCGCCGACGGCGGGAGCAGTGCGCCCGCAGACGCGGATCACGTACGTGAGGGTCAACTCGAGTGGAGTCGAGGGTTCGGTTGGCGTGTTCAAGCCGAAGACGATCTCGGCCTGTCAAACGTCGGCGAGCTGCTTGGGCACCGCCGATGAGGCCAAAACGACCTTCTCTTACGGCAACAACCAGAATGTCGCGTCGGTCACTGTTGCAACAGGCGATGGATTGGTGAGCGCCACCACGGCATTCACTTACGATGTAGCCGGCAACGTCACATCAGTCGACGGTCCTCAATCAGGTAGCGCAGACCAGACAATTGCCGCCTACAACGCCGCGCGGCAGCCGATGTGGCAGATCGGGCCGGATCCAGATGACGCAGGCGCCGCGCTGTTTCCGGCAGTGAAGTACACCTATCGCCCAGATGGACAAGTCGACTACGTTCAATCGGGTACGGTGACCGCGCAGTCGCAGGCCGGCATGCCGAGTTTCAACGAGCTGCAACGCCAGACCTCAACCTATGACAGTAAGCACCGACCGATCCGCCAGGCACTCGGGATCGGAAGCACCGCATACCAGGTTACTGATTTGGTCTATGACGCCGTCGGTCGCGTGCAGTGCTCGATCGTGCGGATGGATTCAGGCAACTGGAGTTCACCGCCATCGAGCTGCGATTCAACGCAAACCACGGGGCCCCATGGTCCTGACCTTGTTTCCTACTATCACTACGACGCTCTCTCCCGAGTGTGGAGGACAACCACCGGTTATGGAACGACAGCTCCAGTCAACGAACACACTGCGACTTTTACTGCGAACGGCAAACTGGAGACGCTCACAGACGCGGAGAGCAACCGAACGACTTACGAGTATGACGGCCACGATCGGCCGGTGAAGACGCGTTTCCCGATAACCACCAAGGGCGCGAATCAGAGTTCCGAAGACATCTACGAGCAGGTCGGTTACGACGCCAACGGCAACATCACGAGCTTCCGCACGCGGCGGGACGAGACGCTGACGCTGACCTACGACAACCTCAACCGTCTGGTGAGTAAGGGGGTGCCGGATCGGGCGGGGCTCGCCGAGCACACCCGCGACGTTTACCTCGCCTACGACCTCTTTGGAAACATGACCGACGCGCGGTTTGATGACATTGCCACCGGTCCAGGAATCGCGAACACGTTTAATGCGCTCGGACAGTTGACCAGCACGATCACCAATACGGACGGTGTCTCGAGAACTCTCAGCTACCTCTACGATGTCGCGGGGAACCGCACACAAATTACCCATCCCGACGGCACCGCCTTCAATTACGTGAGAAAAGCGTCCGGCGCGCTCGACCAGATCAAGCTCAGCCCCGACAAGCCGCTCGTGCAGCCCATTCTCGACGCTGCGGGACGGTTGAGTTCCATCTACCGACGGCGCACTTCGCCCGCGCCGGGGGACTGGCTCCCCCGGACCAATCTTGGCTACGACCCCGTCTCGCGACTCGCGAGCCTCGCGACCGACGTGCCCAACACGAACTACGACGCCACGACTAGTTTGGCCTATACCCCGGCGAACCAGGTCGCGAGCGCCACGAATACCAACGATGCATACGCCGGTGCCGCGCGAGCGAGCGTAAACCTGACCTACACGCCGGACGGCCTCAACCGTTACAGCGGCACGTTCGGCTATGACGCCAATGGCAACCTCACCAGCGACGCTACCAACACCTTTGTCTACGACGTCGAGAATCGGCTGGTGACTCGAAGCGGCGCAGCCAGCGTCACCCTGCGCTACGATCCGCTCGGACGGCTGTACGAGGTTGTCAAAGGGAGCACCACGAGACGATTTCTATACGACGGCGCTGACCTCGTCGCCGAGTACAACGACGACAACCCGAGCGGTACACTTCAGCGCCGCTATGTTCACGGCCTTAGTGCCGGCGACGACCCATTGGTGTGGTTCGAAGGCTCGGATGTCTCCGACAGCGCCAGGCGCTACCTCTACGCCGACGAGCGCGGTTCGATCGTCGCCGTGACTGACACGGTTGGCGCCGTATTGAACATCAACACCTATGATGAATATGGAATTCCGAGCCCTAGCAATGTTGGAGCTTTCCAGTTCACCGGACAGGTCTGGTTACCGGAGCTCGGGATGTATTACTACAAGGCGCGGATGTACTCGCCTTTGCTCGGTCGGTTCATGCAGACCGATCCCATCGGTTATGGCGATGGGATGAACATGTATGCGTATGTTGGTAATGATCCGGTTAATTACGCTGATCCGAGTGGATTGGGTGGGTGTTACACCATTTCATTTTCAAACCAAGGTCCAGGATCGCAGGGTTCTACAATTTTGATAAATGAAGACGGTACGGACGGAGCAACAGTTGCCTCAGGCGAATCTGCTGGGCTGATGCAATACTTTACCGTCACGATCTGCACCGATGGGACGATTACGTTTGGCGGTGGAGGTG
>JAEZCR010000288.1 GCA_023433465.1 Pseudomonadota bacterium
CCAGCCGCTGCAACAGCTCGCGTTGGCGCGGCGCCCGCGCGAGCGTCCTGTCCTCGAGCGCCGCCATTCCCGATGCTGTCGCGGACCAGCGCTCGGTGAGCGCGCGCGAAGACGATCCTTCGCGCGCGAGCTTCGGCAATGCCGCCGCGATCACCTCGCCGACGGGATGGTGGTAGTAAGTCGCCGCCCACTCGCACAGCTCGAGCACGCGCGCATCGAGGACCGGTTCGCGATCGATCGTCTCGAGGATCGGTTTGAGCTTTTCCCGAGGGAGTTCCGATCGGTCGGCGTGCGATTGCACGACCCCGACGAGCCGCTGGCGGCCGAACGGCACGCGCACGCGCGCGCCGGGCGATGGCAATGGCGTCTCGTCGCTCGCCGGCAGATAGTCGAACAAGCGACGCAGCGGCGTGTCGAGCGCGATGCGCAAAACGACCGTTTTCGTCAAGACGTCACGTTCGAGGTTGTCCACAGTGCGTGTGGATAAGTCTGTGGATCACGCGCAATAAAAGTTACAAAAACGCTGTGTTTTTGCAGTTTCTCGTTTGGCTGGTCGAATCGTGAGCACATGCGCGCGTATCTAATGAAAACAAGCAGATAGAGACGTCGACAACCGGCAAGCCCGCGCGATTGCACAAACGTGACACCCGATCTGCGGGATTGTTCGTAAGTTCCTGATTCACGGAAACGCAACGCGCGGGTGGCGCCGATCGAGGGTCGGTCAACCGCGGCAGGGCTGCTGCGTTTCACCCCTCATGACCGCGTTTGTTACGCTCGCCGGCGTTTATAACACGCCCGTTTTTGCGGGCGAGCGGAGCCGCATCCGAGGATTGATGACGAGTCGCGCTCTCGATCAGTTTCTGACCGGCGTCGAGAAGCGCGCATTCAAGATCGCGCAGCTTGCATTGCGCAATGACGACGATGCGCTCGACGCCGTGCAGGACGCGATGATGAAACTGGTCCAGTCGTATGCGTCGCGACCCGAAGCGGAATGGCGTCCGCTGTTCTATCGGATCCTCGCGAATCGTATCCGCGACATGCAGCGACGCCGCACGGTGCGCGGGCGGATCATGTCGTGGCTGCCGATGCGTGACGCCGAGGACGACGAGGATTTCGATCCCATTGCGGCCGCACCGAGCCCCGAGGCCACACCCGCGCAACGCCTCGAACTGGACGAGGCGATCGGCGTGCTGGAGCAGGCGCTGGCGGAATTGCCGGCGCGGCAGCAGGAAGCGTTCCTGCTGCGCAATTTCGAAGGTCTCGACGTGAGCGAGACCGCGAGCGCGATGGGCTGCTCCGAGGGCAGCGTGAAGACGCATTATTTCCGCGCGCTGGCGACGCTGCGCACGCGTCTTGGTGAAGTATTCTGAAGGCGGCAGTCATGAGCGACCGGACACCGTTCGAAAAACGCACGCAGGAAGTTCTCGGGGAGAGCACGTCTCGACTCGATGGCCGCACGCGCTCGCGCCTCACGCAGGCGAGGCATGCCGCGCTGGAGCAATTCGATCGCCCGGCGCGGGCCACGGCCTGGCGCACGTACGTACCGGCGGGCGCCGCAGCGGCCGTGGCGGTCCTGGCCGTGATGATCTGGTCCGGCCCGAGGGGCGTGGATTCGTTGCCCGTCGCGCAAGCCAGCGCGGTCGACGATCTCGAGCTGCTGGCCGACGTCGATGCGCCGGACTTCGCTTCCGATGCCGCGGATCTGGAGTTCTACGAATGGGCCGCGGGTGAAGTGGAAACATGAGCGATCCGAAGAAAGCCCCGAACAAGGCGGACCCGGAGGACGACCTGCTCGAATTCCTCGGGGGCATCGATGAGGTCAATGACGAATCTCAGGACGATGATTTTTCGGATTTCCTCGCCAGGGCGGACGTCGGACGGCTCAAGGACGCCGCGTTGAAGGCGCGCCCACCCCTGAAGGACGCCAAATGAACCTCGTGCGCAACTCGAAGTTCACGCGCCGCGCCGCGCTTGCCGCGCTGTGCGCCGTGGGATTGCAATGCGCCCTCGCGCCCCGGGCGCGCGCGCAGTCACCCGAAGGCGGCGCGCCCGCGACCACGGCGAATGCACCGGCCGCGATTGCGTGGTCGAATCTCACGCCGGAAGAGCAGAAGGTCCTGGATCGCTTCAGAGAGCGCTGGAGCACGCTCGCGCCGGAGCAGCAGCAGCGGCTGTTGCGCGGCAGCCGCCGCTGGTTGTCGATGACGCCCGAACAGCGCGAGCGCGCGCAGGCTCGCTTCAAGCGCTGGCGCGAGCTCACGCCCGAGCAGCGCGAAGCCGCGCGGCGGCGCTGGCACGAATACCGTGATCTCACCCCGGAACAGCAGCAACGCGTGCGCGAGGGGTATCACCGGCTGAAGAACCTCACGCCCGAGCAGCGGCAGAAGCTGCGCGAGCGCTGGGAGAACGCGACGCCCGAGGAGCGCGAGAAGTGGCTGGAACGTCGCCGCGAGCGCCGGGAACGGCGCGAGCGGATGCGCCAGCAGTCTCAGCAGGAGTCTGCGCAGCAGCCCTAACTACTGGGCCGAAGGGCCGCTCGGCGCCTTCGGGATCTGCTTCGTCCCGTCTCCCGGGCTCTTCCAGTTGATCACGAAGTAGGTGGCCGGCGTGTCACCGATGTTCTTCACGCCGTGCGGCTGCATCGACGCGTAGAAGAGGATGCCGCCCGGGCCCACCACGACTTCCTTGCCGTTCACGTGGGCCTGCAGCGTGCCCTCACGCACAATGACGATCTCTTCGTTCGGATGCGTGTGCGGCGGATGCGAGGTGGTGTTCGGGTTCAACGTCGTGATGTGCATCTCGAGCTCGTCGAGCGTGCGCGTCGGCTCCCGCACGAGCGAGCGCAACTCGCCGACGTCGGTCTTCCTGGCCGCCATGTCCTCCCACTTCCAGGCCGTGGAATCGAGCAGCGGCCGTTTCTCGTCGGCCACCGAGACACATGCCAGCGTGACGGTTGCGGCGATGGCCGCGGCGGCGAGATCCCGGCGAGTGATCATGTGAATTCTCCGTGGAAGGCGTGGCAGCCTACCAAGCCGCTTTCTATGGCTACAATACGCGCGCCTCGCAATACACCGGAGCTCCCTCGTGGCGTCCAAAGCCGAATACTTCTTCGAGAAACTGCTGTTCGCATCCCGCTGGCTCCTGGCGCCGATCTTCCTCGGGTTGTCGCTGGCCCTGCTCGCGCTCGGCATCAAGTTCTTCCAGGAAGCGTGGCACGTGGTCACCGAGGCGCACATCCTGGACGAGGCGAACCTCGTGCTCACGGTGCTGGCGATGATCGACATCGTGCTCGTGGGAAGCCTCATCGTGATGGTGATGTTCTCGGGCTACGAGAACTTCGTTTCGACGATCGACGCGAAGGGCTCCGATTCGCTCAACTGGCTGGGCAAGCTCGACGCGGGCACGCTCAAGCTCAAGGTGGCGGCGAGCATCGTTGCGATCTCGTCGATTCACCTGCTGCGCAAGTTCATGCAGGTCGAGCAGATCGAGAACGACAAGATCAAGTGGTACGTCCTCATGCACATGGCCTTCGTGCTTTCGGCGGTGCTGCTCGGCGTGCTCGACAAGATGTCCTTCGCCAAGCACCGCGAGTAGTCAGGGGCTGCGCCCCACTTCGGAAAACGGCGTCGAAACGACGCCGTCCGTGAGTTGAAAGATGCCTGACGTGCCGTTTGGGGGTCAGCCCGCGGCCTTGATCGCGTTCACGAGTTCCGCGGCGGCCTTCTGTCCGTCGCCGTACAACATGCGCGTGTTGTCGAGGAAGAACAGCGCGTTCTCGATGCCCGAGAAGCCCGCGCCCTGGCCGCGCTTGATCACGATCACGTTCTTCGCCTTGTCGGCATTCAGAATCGGCATGCCGTAGATGGGCGATGACTTGTCGGTGCGCGCGACCGGGTTCACGACGTCGTTCGCGCCGATGATCAGCGCTACATCGGCCGTCTCGAACTCGGCGTTGATTTCGTCGAGGTCGGCGATCAGGTCGTAGGGCACGCCGGCCTCGGCGAGCAGCACGTTCATGTGGCCGGGCATGCGGCCCGCGACCGGGTGAATCGCGAATTTCACGGTGACGCCGCGATCGATGAGCAGCTGGCACATCTCCCACACCTTGTGCTGCGCCTGGGCGACGGCCATGCCGTAGCCGGGCACCACGATCACCTTGCTCGCGAAGGCCATCATCACGCCGACGTCGGAGGCTTCGATGGGTTTCATCGAGCCCTTCACCTCGGTCGCGGCCGCGCCGCCGGCCGAACCGAAGTCCGAGAACAAGACGTTGCCCAGCGAGCGGTTCATCGCCTTCGCCATCAACTGCGTGAGCAGCGTGCCTGCCGATCCGACCACCGTGCCGGCGATGATCATCGCGGCGTTGTCGAGCACGAAGCCTTCGAACGCGACCGCGAGGCCGGTGAGGGCGTTGTACAGCGAGATGACCACGGGCATGTCCGCGCCGCCGATCGGCAGCGTCATCGCGATGCCGAGCAGCAGCGCGAGTCCGAAGATCAGCGACACGTGCAGCGGATCCGCGCCGTGATGCAACACGACCACACCGCCCGCGAACAAGGCGCCGAGCAGCAGCAGGCCGTTGACGAACTTCTGGCCGCCGAAGCGCACGGTCTTGTTGAGCACGCCCTGCAGCTTCGCCCACGCGATCAAACTACCGCTGAACGAGACCGCGCCGATGATGCCGCCGACGACGGCCAGCGTCATGACGACCTGGCTGTGCTC
>JAEZCR010000304.1 GCA_023433465.1 Pseudomonadota bacterium
TTTCTGGCAGAATTCGCGGCCTTCCAGGGTGCCACAGGTTCCGGATGTCGAAAGAAGATGCGATTCAGATGGAAGGCGAAGTCGTCGAGACTCTGCCTAACACCACTTTCCGTGTGAAGCTGAAGACGGGTCACGTCGTCACGGCCCACATCTCGGGAAAGATGCGCAAAAACTACATTCGCATCCTGACGGGTGACCAGGTCACCGTCGAAATGACTCCGTACGATCTGTCCAAGGGCCGCATCGTCTACCGCGGCCGCTGACGCGCCCGCCGACACACCGAGTGTCCGCACCGCGCCGCAGCCAGGCCGAATACAACCGGCGGATGCACGCGGTGATCGAACACATCGATCGCCATCTCGATGAGGACCTCGACCTCGGCGCACTCGCCGAGGTGGCGAACTTCTCGCCGTTTCACTTCCATCGTCTGTTTCGAGCGCTGACCGGTGAGGCGCTCGGCGACTACGTCCGGCGCCGTCGCCTGGAGATCGCCGCGGTACGCCTGCGCGCACAACCCGCGGTGCCCGTGCTGCAGATCGCGCTCGGCGTCGGGTTCGGTTCGTCGGAAGCATTCTCCCGCGCGTTTCGCGCGCGATTCGGCGCCGCGCCGACGGAATATCGCAAGAGCAAGCCGGATCAGGTGAAGCGCAAGCGCGGCACGGTCGCGCGCAAGGCCGGTCAGGCCAGCGACCGGCCGGACGACGACCATGCGGGCTCCACAAAGGAGCAACGCATGAACGTGAAACTCGTCGATCGTGAACCCGTGCACGTGGCCTATCTGCGGCACACGGGAGAGTATGGACCGGCCGTTGGCAAGTTCTGGATGCAGACCGTGGCGCCGTGGATGGCAACCAACAGCCTGTTCGGACGCGAACGCTTCGGCATCAGCCTCGACGACGCGATGGTGACGAAGTCAGAGCAGCTGCGATACGACGCCTGTGTGGCTAGCCCCGAGGGCGAAGTCCTGAGCGGCAAGCCGCAACACAAGGTCATCCCGGGTGGCCGCTACGCCGCGCTCGCCTTCGAAGGCACCAGCGCGGAGATTCCCCAGGCCTGGGACCGGCTGCTGCGCGACTGGCTACCGAAGAGCGGCCTGCAACTCGATTCGCGGCCATTCTTCGAGTACTACCCGATCGACGGGCAGTTCGACCCGAAGACGGGCCGCTTCACCTGCGACATCTGCGTCCCGGTCAGCCCGCTCTGACTAGTTCGACTCGCCGACGACCCGCCCACCGCCGCGGGACCAAGGTCCGATAGCGGTGGGCGGCCCACAATGCGGACGCTACCGCCCATGACCACCCAATCGGAAAAGCCTGGCTTTTCGCTGGCGCAATTGTCGGCGGGCAACTGGTTGGCGATCGCGCTCGTCATCGTCGCCGCCGCGTTCATCCTGCAGAACCGCGACCGCGTCACGATCGACGTGTTTCACGTCGGCGTGCAGATGCCGCTGTGGCTGAGCCTCAGCGTGATGTTCGTGGTGGGCTGGCTCAGCGGACGCTTCTGGCGCCGCAAGCCCGCGGAATGATCAGTGCAGGGCCGGCAGCGCCGGCACTTCCGCGGGGAAGGTCTCGAGCTTGAGCTCCTTTCCGTCCGCGCTCACGCCGATCTTCACCGTTCCACCCATGACGAGCTTGCCGAACAGCAGCTCCTCGGCGAGCGGCCGCTTGATCTGCTCCTGCATGAGCCGCGCCATCGGCCGCGCGCCCATCTTCGGATCGTAACCCTTCTCGGCCAGCCAGCGCCGCGCCGCGTCGTCGAGCACGATGCTGACGCCCTTCTTCTCGAGCTGCGCCTCGATTTCCAGCAGTAGTTTGTCGACGACGCGTTCGATGACGGGCATGTCGAGCGGCGCGAACTGGATGATCGCGTCGATGCGATTGCGGAATTCGGGCGAGAACAGCCGCTTGATCGCCTCGGCGCCATCGGTCGTGTTGTCCGACTGGACGAAGCCGATCGACGCGCGGTTCATCTCGAACGCGCCGGCGTTCGTCGTCATGACGATGATGACGTGGCGGAAGTCGGCCTTGCGGCCGTTGTTGTCCGTGAGCGTGCCGTGGTCCATGACCTGCAGCAGCAGGTTGAACACGTCCGGGTGCGCTTTCTCCACCTCGTCGAGCAGCAGCACGCAGTGCGGATGCTTGGCGATCGCTTCAGTGAGCAGGCCGCCCTGGTCGAAGCCCACGTACCCCGGAGGCGCGCCGATCAGGCGCGATACCGTGTGCCGCTCCATGTACTCCGACATGTCGAAGCGGATGAATTCGATGCCCATCGCGATCGCGAGCTGACGCGTCACCTCGGTCTTGCCGACACCGGTCGGGCCCGCGAACAGGAAGCTGCCCACCGGCTTGCGCTGATCGCCGAGGCCCGAGCGCGCCATCTTGATGGCGGCCCCGAGCGATTCGATCGCCTTGTCCTGGCCGTAGATCACGAGCTTGAGATTGCGTTCGAGATTGCGCAGCACTTCCTTGTCCGACTGCGACACGCTCTTCGCGGGGATACGCGCCATGCGCGCGACCACGTCTTCGATGTGCTTCACCTCGACCGCGGTGTCGCGCTCGTTGGCCGGCTTCAGGCGCAGACGCGCGCCGGCCTCGTCGACCACGTCGATGGCCTTGTCGGGCATGTGCCGTTCGTTGATGTGGCGGGCGGCGAGTTCGGCCGCCGCGCGGATCGCGTCATGGGTGTAAGTGACCCCGTGGTGCTGCTCGAAGCGCGGCTTGAGCCCCATGAGGATGTCGACGGTTTCGCTGACGGTCGGCTCGACCACATCGATCTTCTGGAAGCGCCGCGCAAGCGCGTGGTCCTTCTCGAAGATGCCGCGGTATTCCTGGTAGGTCGTCGAGCCGATGCAGCGCAACTCGCCGTTGGTGAGTACGGGTTTGATGAGATTCGAGGCGTCCATGACGCCGCCCGAGGCCGCGCCCGCGCCGATCACGGTGTGGATCTCGTCGATGAACAGGATCGCACCCGGCTGCTTCTTGAGCTCGGCGATCACGCTCTTGAGCCGCTTCTCGAAATCGCCGCGATACTTCGTGCCCGCGATCAGCGAACCCATGTCGAGCGAGTAGATAGTGCAGTCCGACAGGACGTCGGGGACCTTGCCCTCGACGATCATGCGCGCGAGTCCCTCGGCAATGGCGGTCTTGCCCACGCCCGCCTCGCCCACGTAGAGGGGATTGTTCTTGCGGCGACGGCACAGGATCTCGATGGTGCGTTCGACCTCGAGCTGCCGGCCGATCAAAGGATCGATCTTGCCGTCCTGGGCCTGCTGATTGAGATTCGTCGTGTATTTGTCGAGCGCGCTGCCGCCTTCGGGCTCACGTTCGCCCTCGGTCGCCGCCTCGTCCTTGCCGGCCTTTTCCTCGGCGATCTTGGACAGTCCGTGCGAGACGAAGTTGACGACGTCGAGCCGCGTGACGTCAGCGCGATTGAGCAGGTGCACGGCATGGCTCTGCTTCTCGCTGAAGATCGCGATGAGCACGTTCGCGACTCCCACTTCCTTCTTGCCCGAGGACTGGACGTGGAACACGGCGCGTTGCAGCACACGCTGGAATCCCAGCGTCGGCTGGACCTCGCGGTCCTCGTCCGCGGGGAGCCGCGGCGTGGTCCGGTCGAGATGATCATTGAGCGCGTCCTTGAGACGGTTCAGGTCCGCCCCGCAGGCCCGCAGGATTTCACGCACCTTCGGGGTATCGAGGATCGCGACGAGCAAATGCTCGACGGTGAGGAACTCATGACGAGCCTCACGCGCCTTGGCGAAGGCGTCGTTCAGACAGAATTCGAGCTCTTGCGATAACACCTTTCCAACCTCTCGGCCGTTAGATCACGTGCCCTTACGCCTCCTCGAGCGTGCACATCAACGGATGATGATGGTCGCGCGCGTACGAGGTGACGAGGGCCACTTTCGTTTCGGCTATCTCGTATGTGAACACACCACAAATGCCCTTGCCCTGTGTATGTACCTCGAGCATGACGCGCGTCGCAGTCGTGCGGTCCATGCGGAAGAACTTCTCGAGAACGTCGACGACGAATTCCATCGGGGTGTAATCGTCGTTGAGCAGCACCACCTGATATAACGGCGGCTGCTTGGTCTTGGGCTCTGCTTCTTCAACGGCAAGGCCCGCGCCCCCGTGATCGGGGCGTTCAGTTTCGGAGCTGGGCATTGACGCTCTTTATAGGGGGCGTCATCAGGCAAGACAAGTGGACGGTGGGAACCGTCGCTTTGCCAAGACAAAACAAGCGCTTGAGGGCGCCGAGGAGCGAACCGTATCATCATGGAAATGGTTGCGAACATCTGGAGCTCGGGCGCAAGTGCTGGAGGCGACTGGCGCTCCACGGCGATTGCGCGCGCTCCGCAGATCGTGACCTTCATCCTCGCTCTCGCGCTGGCGGCTCAACTGGCATTCATTGTGGTGGGTATGAGCGGTCGCAGCCGTCAGACGGCGCCTCCACCCGTCGTCGCAGCTCCGGTCACCCCACCGCTCGACATAGGCACATTGGTGAATGCGCACCTGTTCGGCAATGCGGCCGTGCAGGCCAATGGAGGCAACGGCGCCAACGCGCCGCCCTCGAGCATGCCGCTGGTGCTGGCCGGCGTGCTCGCGACCGAAGATCCCAAGCTGGGCATGGCCATCATCGGCGAGAACGCGGCATCGGCGAAGGTCGTAACCGTCGGCAAACAGATTCCCGGCGGCGCGATGCTTCATTCTGTCTACAACGACCGCGCCGTGATCGACCGCAACGGCGCGCTCGAATCGGTGTTCCTGCCGCGTCGATCGACCTCGACGGCGAGCGCGCCGCCACCCCCGATGCCGTCCGCCGGCGGAAACGACCAGGCGCTCGAACGCATGCGCAGGCTGGTCAACGAGGATCCCGGGATGCTGGGACAGGTCCTGCGGCCACAGCCCGTATTCGCGGGCGGCAAGATGCGCGGGTTCCGCGTCTATCCAGGCGCCAATCGCCAGGCGTTCGCAAGGCTGGGCCTGCGAGCCGGAGACCTGGTGACCGCGATCAATGGCACCCCGCTCGACGACCGGGACCGTGCCCAGGAGATATTCGGCACCCTCAATTCCTCGACCGACGCCCGGGTGACGGTCACCCGCAATGGACGCCAGCAGGAACTGGTGCTCAACATTGCGCAGGTGGCGGCCGAAGCCGAGCAGCTAGGCTCCGGCGGCGATGGCATGATGCCGCCTGACCAGCCACCGGCGGAAACGCCTCCAGGGAACGAATAACAAGGTTCATGACGTACCAGACAGACAATGTGTGCCAGGGGGCCCGGGTGCCGAGCGCGTCGGCAAGATCGCTCCGATTCAGCCTGTTTCTCCTGCTGATCGCCTTCACCGCGACCAGCATCGTCGGTGCGCAGCAGATGAACGGCCAGCGCATCACGCCTAACTTCCGCGAGGTCGAGATCGGCCAGGTCATCGATGCGGTCGCGCAGGTCACCGGCAAGACCATCATCCCCGACCCGCGCGTGCGCGCGCAGGTGACGATGCTGTCGCAGACACCGATGACCCCCGGCGCGTTCTACGAGGCGTTCCTCGCGCTGCTGCAGGTCCACCAGTTCGTCGCGGTCGAATCGGGCGACATCATCCGGATCGTTCCGGACGCGAACGCGCGCCAGCTCGTGAACCAGGATCTGCCGGACCGCGTGAGCGGCGGCTCGGAGGAATTGGTCACCCAGGTGGTGGCGGTCAAGAACGTGAACGCGGCGCAGATCGTTCCGGTGCTGCGGCCGCTGCAACCGCAATCGGCGCATCTCGCCGCCTATCCATCGAGCAACATCCTCATCATCTCGGACCGAGCCAGCAACGTGAACCGCATCATGCGGATCATCGCGCGCATCGACCAGGCGGGTGACAGCGACGTCGACATCATCAACCTGCAGCACGCGACGGCGGCCGAGGTCGTACGCGTCGTGAACACGTTCTTCGCGCAACAGGGCGGCGGCGGCGAAGGCGCCGGCGGCTCTGCCGCGCGAGTCATCGCGGACGATCGGTCGAACAGCGTACTGATCGGCGGCGAGAAATCACTGCGTCTGCGGATCAAGACCCTGGTCGCGCACCTCGACACGCCGCTGCAGAGCGGCGGCGATACGCAGGTGATCTACCTGCAATTCGCCGATGCGGAAAAGATCGCGACCAAGCTCAAGGAACAGATCAGCGCGACCGTCGCCCTCACTACCGGCGCGCCCGCCGCCGGCGGCCAGGCCTCCTCGGTCGCGGCGAGCGCGGACCGTACGACCACGATCTGGGCCGAGCCCGAGACCAACTCGCTCGTGATCACCGCGCCCGCGAAAGTCATGCGCTCGCTCAGGGCCATCGTCGACAAGCTCGACATCCGCCGCGCGCAGGTGCTCGTCGAGGCCATCATCGTCGACGTGCAGGTAAAAAAGAACGCCGAGCTCGGCGTGAACTGGGCCGTTTGGTCCGAAGACAGCAGCAACATTCCCGTCGGCACGTTCATGTCGCCGATCGGCGGCGTCAACCTCGCGCAGCTCGCGCAGGCGGTCGACAATCCCGCGTCGGCGCCGCCCGCCCTGGGCACCGGCTCCACGTTCGGCATCGGCCGCATCGCGGCCACCGGCGTGAACTTCGCCGCGATGATCCGCGCGCTGCAGGGCGACGCGAACACCAACCTGATCGCGACGCCGTCCGCGGTCACGATGGACAACCAGGAGGCCGAGCTCAAGGTCGCCCAGGAAGTGCCGTTCATCACCGGCCAGTACACCAACACCACCGGCAGCACCGCGGGTGAAGTGAATCCGTTCACGACCGTGCAGCGCCAGGAAGTCGGCACCATCCTCAAGATCACGCCGCAGGTGAACGAAGGCGGCGCGCTGGTGCAGCTCAAGATCGAGATCGAAAGCTCCGATCTCGCCGGCACCACGGGCGACGTCGGCAGCGCCATCACGCTCAAACGCACGATCAATACCAACGTGCTCATCGAGGACGGCGGCATCGTCGTGCTCGGCGGATTGATCCGCGACGGCGACGTGCGCAGCGAGCAGCGCGTGCCCTACCTCGGCCGCATCCCGGTCCTGGGCGCGTTGTTCAAGACGCGCAAGCGTGACAGCGAGAAGACCAACCTCATGGTCTTCATCCGTCCGAAGATCCTGCGCGACGGTCTCGCCACGGCGATCGCGACCGACGCGAAGTACAACTACATCCGCAACGAACAGATCAAGGCCGGCCGGCCGAAAACCGAAGTCCTGCCGCTGCTCCCGTTCACCAAGGAACCGCGCCTGCCGCCGATTCCCCCGCCGCTCGCCCCGGGCCAGGCGCCGATTTCCGATGCGCCCGCGCCACCGTCCGAATCGGGGCCGACCGCGCCACAGCCCGCGCTGCCGCAACCGCAGCAGCCCCCTCAGACGCAACCTCAGCCTCAGCCGCAGCCATGAACGCAGCGACGGCGCCGGAGATCACTCGCCCGGAGCGCGTCGGCTTCGCGTTCGCCAAGCGCAACGGCATCCTCGTGCAACGCGTGATCGAGGGCGTGGCCGAGTGCGTGTACCGCCCCGGCGCCGCGCCGCGCGCGATCGCCGAGGTGCGCCGCTACCTCGGCATTCCGATCCGGCTCGAGAAGGTGGAAGCCGAGCAGTTCGATTCGCTCCTGCAGCGCGCCTACGAGGCCGGCAGCGATGCGATGGAGGCCGCCTCCGGCGTCGAAGAATCCACGGACCTCGCGCACCTCGCCCAGGAACTGCCCGAGCAGGCCGACCTCCTCGAGAGCGAAGACGACGCGCCGATCATCCGCCTGATCAACGCGGTGCTCACGCAGGCCGTCAAGGAAAACGCCTCGGACATCCACATCGAGCCGTTCGAGAACCGCCTCGTGATCCGCTTCCGCGTGGATGGCGTGCTGCGCGAAGTCCTGCAGAGCAAGCGCGCGGTGGCGCCGCTCGTCGTCTCGCGCATCAAGGTCATGTCGAAGCTCGACATCGCCGAGAAACGCCTGCCGCAGGACGGGCGCATCAGCCTCAAGATCGCGGGACGTTCGGTGGACGTGCGCGTCTCGACGATTCCGTCGGGCCATGGCGAGCGCGTGGTGCTGCGTATCCTCGACAAGCAGGCGGGACGCCTGCAGCTCTCGGCGCTCGGCATGGATCCGCAGACCGAGCAGCGGATCGGCGACCTGTTCCGCAAGCCGCACGGCATCATCCTCGTGACCGGCCCCACCGGCTCGGGCAAGACGACCACGTTGTACGCGGGCCTCGAGCACCTGAACGACAACACGCAGAACATCATGACGGTCGAGGATCCGATCGAGTACTACATCGACGGCATCGGCCAGACGCAGGTGAACACCAAGGTCGAGATGACCTTCGCGCGTGGCCTGCGCGCCATCCTCCGCCAGGATCCGGACGTGGTGATGGTCGGCGAAATCCGCGACCTCGAGACCGCGCAGATCGCGGTGCAGGCCTCGCTCACCGGCCATCTCGTGCTCTCGACGCTGCACACGAACACGGCGGTCGGCGCGGTCACGCGACTGCGCGACATGGGCATCGAGCCGTTCCTGCTCTCCTCCTCGCTGATCGGCGTGATCGCGCAGCGCCTCGTGCGCACGCTGAGTCCCGATTCCAAGCAACCGTTCAAGGCGGGCGAGTACGAGCGCCGGCTGCTCGGCCTCAGGCCCGAGGATCCCTCGCCGACGCTGTACCGGCCGAGCGACGGGCCCGGCGGCTTCCGTGGCCGTACCGGTATCTATGAACTGGTGATCGTCGACGACCAGATGCGGACGATGATCCACGATGGTTCCGCCGAGCATGAGCTCGAGCGCTACGCCCGCACTCTGACACCCTCCATCCGCGACGACGGCCTCGACAAAGTCCTCCGGGGCGAAACCACCATCGAGGAAGTCCTGCGCGTCACACGCGAGGATTGATCCCCCCCGCCTGACCTCCCATGGGTGCCTTCGAATACACCGCGCTCGACAGCGCCGGCCGCGAGCAGAACGGGGTCGTCGAGGGCGACACCGTCAAGCACGTCCGGCAGATCCTGCGCGAGCGCCAGCTCCTGCCGGTGACGGTCGCGGAGGTCAAACACGGCGAGGCGAAACGCCAGCGTTCGTTTTCGTTGCGGCGCGGTGTCTCCGCCTCTGACCTTTCATTGCTGACACGGCAGCTCGCGACTCTCGTGAAGGCCGGCCTGCCGCTCGAGGAGGCCCTGCTCGCGGTCTCGCAGCAATCCGAGAAACCGCGCGTGCAGAGCATCATGCTCGGTGTGCGCGCGAAGGTGATGGAAGGCCACACGCTCGCCGACGGTCTCGGCGAATTCCCAAGGGTATTTCCGGAGATCTATCGCTCCACCGTCTCGGCCGGCGAGAGTTCGGGCCGGCTGGACGGCGTGCTCGAGCGGCTGGCGGACTACACGGAGAACCGCGAGGTGACCCGCCAGAAGGTCCTGGGCGCGATGCTGTACCCGATCGTGCTGTCGATCATCTGTCTGGGCATCGTCACCGGCATGATGGTCTATGTCGTCCCGAAGGTCATCGAGGTCTTCGAGTCGAGCAAGGGCAAGTTGCCGTTCGCCACCGAGGTGCTGATCACCGTCAGCGATTTCCTGCGCAACTGGGGGATTTATCTCGCCATCGCGATCCTGCTCGCCATCGTAGGATTCATCTACTGGCTCAAGAATCCGGACAACCGCCGGCGCTTTCATCGGTTCCAGCTGCGGCTGCCCCTGTTGGGGCGGCTGGTGCGCGGCTTCAATACGGCGCGGTTCACGCGTACCTTCAGCATCCTGACTGCCAGCGCCGTACCGGTGCTCGAAGCCATGCGCATCGCGGGCGAAGTCGTGACCAATCTACCCATGCGCGACGCGGTCGCCGCCGCCGCGGCCCGCGTGCGCGAGGGCGCGCCGATCGGCCGCTCGCTCGCCGCGAGCAAATTGTTCCCACCGATGACCGTGCATCTCATTTCCTCGGGTGAATCGAGCGGCGAGCTCGATACGATGCTGGAACGTGCGGCGACCAACCAGGAGCGCGAGCTCGATTCCATGATGGGCGCGCTCGTCGGATTGCTCGGGCCGCTTCTCATAGTTGTGATGGGCCTCTTCGTCATGGGCATCGTTTTTGCAATGCTCATGCCCATCTTCGAGATGAATAATCTGATCCGCTGACAATTCGTCGATTAGCCCCATTGCATGACGATTGCCGTCGATTTATAACGCGCCCATCTTAGGCCTGCGTTTACGGCGATGAACGAGAAGCCCGAGTCCGAAGAGTTCGACGAAGATGAAGAAGAGACCGCGTTCGAGGCAACGAGCGAGGTCGATTTCGATCGTCTTGCGAAAGATCTCGACGCCGCGAAGAAGCGTGGCCAGAAGCTGGGTGATCCGGCCTGGCGAAGGCTCGAGCGGCGCATCGAGGAAAAACACACCGCGGAGCTCACGAGCGACTTCGATGATTACGACATCGATGACGACTCGACGGCGGTTCGCCGGATGAGGACTTAGACAAAGAAAGGGGACAGATTTATTTATCGACGATGGCTTTATCGTCGATAAATAAATCTGTCCCCGTTCAACGGAAATCGCGCGATTGGGTTACCAGGGAACCCAGCATCTGCGTTCTGTCCACGAGTTTGCGCGCCACGACGTGCGTGATGCCGGCTTCCTTCTGCAGCTTGCCGTGCACCTCGAGCAGCCGTGAGCCGTTCGCGGTGCGGCGTGCGCTCGACCACACGCGCTCCCAGACGATCAGGTTCACGTAGCCGGTTTCATCCTCGAGGGTGATGAACATGACGCCGCCCGCGCTCTGCGGGCGCTGGCGCGCCGTCACGATGCCCGCGACCCGCACCGTGCGTCCGTCCGGCAGCTCCTCCAGCGACCGTGACGTGACGATGCTCGATTGATCGAGTTGCTCGCGCAGCAGCGCGAGCGGATGGCGGCCGAGTGTGAGTCCGTGCGAGCGATAGTCCGCCGCGATGTTCTGTCCCTCGGTCGGCGGCGCGAGCAACGGGGTGGCCTCGGATGCGCGCGGCACCGGCGCGAGCGGCAGTTCCTGTTCGCTGCCCGCCACCTGCCAGAACGTGAGGTGCCGGTTGCCGGACAGCGCGCGCAGCGCGCCCGCGTCGGCGAGCGACTCGAGCTCGCGGCGCGCGAGCCCGGCGCGCAGCGTGAGGTCCTGCACGCTCGCGAACGGCTCCCGTGCGCGTGCCGCCATGATGCGCTGCGCCGCCTCCTCGCCCAGGCCTTTCACCATGCGCAGGCCGAGGCGTAATGCCGGTTCGTCGTCCGCGCGCCTTTCGAGCGTGCAATCCCAATCACTGGCGCAGACGCAGATGGATCTGACTTCAACACCATGCACGCGCGCATCCCGCACGAGCTGCGACGGCGCGTAGAAACCCATGGGCTGGCTGTTGATGAGCGCGCAGGTGAACGCCGCGGGTTCGTGACGCTTCAGCCACGCGGAGCTGTACACGAGCAGCGCGAAACTCGCCGCGTGCGATTCCGGGAAACCGTATTCGCCGAAGCCCTGGATCT
>JAEZCR010000027.1 GCA_023433465.1 Pseudomonadota bacterium
CTACTACATCGACATGGTCTCGTCGGCGTCGATCGACGTGGAGACCTCGGCGAGCCCGTACGAGGACGAGCGGACGCAGTACAGCCTGTCGGCCGACTTCCTGGACGGGTAGAGCACCTTCAGCATCGGCTACGTCAACAGCGACGAGAGCGACTACAAGGCCAAGACCATGTTCGCGGGCGTGAGTCACGACATGTTCGGCGACCTCACCACGATCTCGTTCTCGTACAAGACGGGCCAGAACGAGGTGTTCCGCAATATCAAGATCGACGACGTGAAGCAGAACGACCCGGCGTTCTTCGACGAGATGGAGACGCAGAGCTACAGCGTTTCGCTGTCGCAGATCGTCACGAAGAACATGGTGATCTCGGGCCAGTACGAAGTGATCACCGACGAAGGATTCCTGCGCAGCCCGTATCGCTCGGTGCGCTACTTCGTCGATCCGATCGCGGGCACGCAGGGCACGCAGTCGGAGATCTACCCGAACACGCGTTCGAGCAACGCCGCGTCGATACGCGCCAAGTACTTCCTCCCCTGGCGTGCCGCGGTCGATACGATGTACCGCTTCTACACGGACACCTGGGGCGTCGCCGGCCAGACCGCGGAGCTCGGTTACGTGCATCCGCTCGACAACCCCATCTGGGGCGGCAACTGGATCTTCGAAGGCCGCGTGCGCTACTACACGCAGGAAGCCGCGGACTTCTACATGGACATCTTCCCGCGCGCGAACTACGCCAACTTCATGGCGCGCGACAAGGAACTCGCGACCTACAGCGCCGTGACCGTCGGCGTGGGCGCGACGTACGAATTCAAGATCGAGCGGTTCCCGTGGCTTTCGAAGGGGCAGATCAACTTCCGCTACGACTTCATGACGGTGAACTACGACGACTTCCGCGATGCGCGCCAGAGCATCGGGAGTTACGGAATTCCTCCCGAGAATCCTGTTCCAGCGGGCCAGGAAGATCTGTACACGCTGGAAGCCAACATCTTCCAGATCTACATCTCCGCGTTCTTTTGATGGGGACAGATTTATTTTCAGCAGATTTAAATCTGCTGAAAATAAATCTGTCCCCGAATTTCGAATTTCCTAGCCGCCGGGCTTTCCAAACTGCAGGCCGCCGTCGTGCAATCCGATGTCGGGGCGCTTGCGTAGTTCGAGCATTTCCGCGCCCGCGAGAAACATCGGGCCGTAGCCGTGGGCGGCTAGTACGTGTACGGGGCGGTACATGTAGAACATCGGATCCCAGCCGACGCCGGTACCGACGCAGGTGCCTTCGACCTGGCCTTTGGCGTTCACCTTTCGCGCGACCGCGTTCCAGCCGAGTGAGGTCGCGGGGCCGTAGGCGCGCGCGTCGAGCCAGCCGCGGTTGATGCCGCGGGCGAGCGCGAATACGAACATCGCGCTCGCGGAGGTCTCTTCGTAGGACTCCGAACGATCCAGCAGCTGGTGCCACAAACCGGCGTGGCCCTGGCGCGCGGTCAATCCCGCGGCGTGTTCGCGGAACAGCGCGAGGATGCGCGGACGTGCGGGATGGTTCCCGGGCAGCACATCGAGCAGTTCGGCCATGGCCATGATGGCCCAGCCGTTCGCGCGCGCCCAATGGAACGCGGGGTGATGCTCCATCTCCTGGACCCATGCGTGCATGAAGAGCTTCTTGTCCTTCACGAACATGCGATCCGCGAACTGCAGGACCTGCTTCGCCGCGTCGTCGTAGTACTTGCGATCGCCCGTGAGCTTTCCGGCCTGCGCGAGGCAGGGCACGCTCATGTAGAGATCGTCGAGCCACAACGTGTTCGGCAGCGGCCGGTTGCGCGCGAGCGTGCCGTCCTTCAGCCGGAACTGGCGCACGTGCACCCAGTCCAGCCAGTTGTCGATCCACGGCCGCAATGTGCCCGAGCCGAGACCCGTGCGCTCCGCCTTGATCAGGGCGGCGCACATCGCGCCCGCGTCGTCGAGACGCTCGGGCAGCAGCATGCCGCGCAGCCAGACGCCGTGTGTCGGGCGCGGATAGTTGGCGTGCGTGGTGCCGGGCTTCATGTTCGCGCGCGCATGCGCGGCGAGCTTCGCCACGGCCGTGACACGTTCGTCGGTGTACTGGTCGTAGCGCGGATCGCCGGTGACCTTCGACAGCAGCATCATGCCGGCGTAAGTCACCCCCCACTCGTACGACACGATCAGCAGATCCGTGCGTTCCAGCGCCACGGTCGGCGGCAGCTTCGTGAGGTCCGTCACCGCCTCGCCCGTGTCGCCGTCGATCGCGCGCACCGGCGCGGCATCGACCACGTAGCCATGGATGCGATCGAGCACCGCGCGGATCTCTTCGGTCGTCGCGAGTGGATAGGGAGTCGGGTAATCGACCTCGAGACGCCCGGAATAAACCCCGGAATCCTGCTGCGGCGCCGTGTGGATTTGCCGGGGAGTCGACTGGCCCGCCGCGACGGCGGTCAAGCTCATGACGAACAGAAAAGCGCGGACGATGCGGGTTGAGCGCATGCGAGACCTCGTTCAACCCGGCGGGGCCAGGCCCTTCGAATACAACACGCGCCCGTCGGGCGTCACCGCCACCGCGTCCACGTCGGGCAGCGTATTGATGAACGCGATGCCCTCTTCCGCGCCCATGATGAACACGCTCTTGGTCAACGCGTCGGTGCGGGTCGCGCTACCGCTGATGATGGTCACGCTGCGCACCTTGCGCGCGGAATCGCCGGTCTTCGGATCGATGATGTGGTGGAACCGCTTGCCGTCTTCGTCGAAGTACCGCTCGTAGTCACCCGAAGTCGAGAACGCCGTGTCGGTCAGCGGCAGTCGCAGGAACGCCCTGCCCTCGTGATCCGGATCGCGCACTCCCACGACCCACGGCCGACCGAACCGGTCGCCGATGATGCGCGTATCACCGCCCGCGTTGACCATCGCGCGCGTGATGCCGAGCTTGCGCAGGATCTCGATCCCCTTGTCGACCGAGTGACCCTTGGCGATGCCGCCGAGGTCGATGCGCATGCCCGGACGTTTGAAGAACACCGTGTGCGCCTTGGGGTCGAGCACCATGTATCGCCAGTTGATGCCGGGCAGCGCCGCATCGATCGCCTTCTGGTCCGGATGCACGCCCTTCTTGAAATCGTAGAGATAACCCACGCTCGCGTATGTGATGTCGAACGCGCCCTTCGTCAGCTCGGAATATTCGACCGACACCTGCAACAGCCGGAACAGCTCCTCGCTGACCTTGACCGGATGTCTGGAGGCCTCGCGGTTGACGAGCGAAATCTCGGTGTCTTCCTTCCAGGTGCTCATGAGCCGGTCGATGCGTTTCATGTCGTCGAATACCGACGTTATGGCCGCCTCGCCCTTCGCGCGATCATCGCTCCACAATTCCACCGAGCAACGCGTGCCCATGATCGACTCGCTGCGGGATATCCATTCGGCATGCGCCGCGGCCGGCAGCAGCAGCAGGGAACCAATCACGCTGAAAACGGTATTTAGTGCACGCATGGCGGGGATTATGGGGCAAGCTACGAGCCATGCGCCAAAGGCAATCCAACAGGCGCTAAAGTAGGAGCCACCATGAAGAAACTTCTCCTCGCATCCGTCCTCGCTACCTTCACTCTCGTCACCGACGCCGCGCTCGCGGGCGCGCGTGAAGAGGCCCGTCTCATCGAGGCTTCCGGTGTTCTCGAAGAGCTCGGCGCGCAACGCGACACCGCGATCCCCGATCGCCTGATGGCGCGCGCGTATGGCATCGCCGTGGTCCCCAACGTCGTCAAGGTCGGCGCCGTCGTCGGCGGCCGGCGCGGCAGCGGCGTGATGGTGGTCCGCGACGAAAACGGCCGCTTCACCAATCCGATCATGATCAACCTCACCGGCGGCAGCATCGGCTGGCAGATCGGCGTGCAGTCCACAGACGTCGTGCTGGTGTTCACCACGCGTCGCGGTATCGAAGGCATCGCCGACGGCAAGCTCACGCTGGGCGCGGATGCCTCCGTAGCGGCCGGCCCCGTCGGACGTTCCGCTTCGGCCGGCACCGACCAGGATTTCAAGGCCGAGGTGTATTCGTATTCGCGCAACCGCGGACTGTTCGCGGGCGTCTCGCTCGACGGCAGCATCATCGCGATCGACAGCAAGTCGAACACGAAGCTCTACGGCAAGACCGCGCCGGCCAGCGACATCATCGCGGGGCGGGTCACCACGGATGCGGACGCGGCCAAGCGTTTCTCGCGTGCGATCCTGACGAGCACCGGCGGCACGACGCAGGTCGCGAGCTCGCCGGGTTCGGCGACCGCGACGCCCGACAGCAGCTCGACCGCGGCGGGCACGGAACCGGCCGGCGCCACGGGCGCGACCACGTTCCCGCTCGAGGATGCGCAGCCCGGCGCCGAACCGCCCCGCTGAGCTTTGCCGTCGAGGTTTGTTAGTCGATTCATTGCGGCGGTCGTGCGAACGACCGCCGCAATGCTTTTCGGGGAACGCAGACGACGTATTGCGTGCGACCCCGTGCCGCATTACATAATCGGTTCATATATATAGCCCACGGGGAATCCCGCATGCGCGAGCAATACATCGAATACCGCGACGGCAATACGCTGCTCGAAGGCTTTCTCTGTTACGACGAATCGCAGCCGGGGCCGCGACCTGCCGTCATGATCTGCCACGCCTGGGGCGGCCGCGACGAGTTCGTCGAACGCAAGGCACGCCGGCTCGCGTGGCAGGGTTATGCCTGCTTCGCGCTGGACAATTTCGGCAAGGGCAAACGCGGGACGACGCCCGAGGAATGCTCGGCGCTGATGACGCCGTTCATGCAGGATCGCGCGATGCTTCGGAAGCGACTGCAGGCCGGCCTCGCGACCGTGCGGGGCATGCCCATCGTCGATGCGCGGCGCATCGCGGTCATGGGTTTCTGTTTCGGCGGGCTGTGCGCGCTCGACCTCGCGCGCAGCGACGCGGACATCCGCGGCGCGGTCAGCTTTCACGGATTGCTGAAACCTTCGGGACTCACGGAACCAAAGATCCGCGCCAAGATACTCATGCTGCATGGCTACGACGACCCGCTGGCTCCGCCGGAGGACGTCGCGGCCGTGGCCGGGGAATTCACCGCCGCGGGAGCCGACTGGCAGCTGCATGCGTACGGTCAGACAGTGCACGCCTTCACGAACCCGTCGGCGCAGAATCGCGCCGGCGGCATGCAATATGACGAGGCCGCGGATCGGCGCTCCTGGCATGCGCTGGAGCAGTTCCTGGGTGAAATCCTCAAATGACGGACCGCGCCTCGTGATAGCGTGCGCGACAGGTTCCCCGGGAGCGAATCTGATGAAGAAGGTCCCCGTTATCCTGCTCGTGGCCATGGCGCTGTTGATGGCGGGGATCGCCGAGGCGGCGCCCAAGAAGAAGCGCACGCGCAATGCCAATCGCGTCGGTCCGTACGCGGGCGCGATGGTGAACATGTCTAGCTACACGACCGAGCAGGACATCGACGACCAGGGCGTCATCGACTTTTTCGAGCAGCAGGGAATCCCGTTTTCGAACGTCACCGAGACGAGCGACGACAGCAACATGGGCTACGAGGCGGTGTTCGGTTATCGGTTCAACCGGTACATCGCCGCCGAACTCGGCCTCATGAAGGCCGGCGAGATGAAGAGCAAACTGAACGGCGATTTCGGCCCTCCCGGCTCCACCGTCCCCGGATACCTGTCGATCGACTACAGCTTCAGTGGCCCGGTCTTCTCGGTCATCGGCATCCTGCCGCTCAACGACAAGTTCGAATTCTATGGCCGCGCCGGATTGCTGTTCGCGGGCGCGGATCGCAACATCAAGGTGCGCATCGGCGATGACGTCACGAACCTCGGCGGCAACCGGGGCGACTCGAGCGACCTGATCTACGGCGGCGGAATGCAGTACCACATCAACGTGATGTTCACGGTGCGCGCCGAATACATGATGTTCAGGGATATCGGCGATCCGCAGACCACCGGTGTCGAAGATCTGAACAGCATCGGCCTCGGGTTGATCGTTCGCTTCTAGGAAGGGACTCATCCGACGCCGTGACGCGGCATCGTGAAGCTGTCCCTGGTTCGGACCGAGGCGATACTCAAGCCATGAATCAGCGAATCATTCCTGCACTGTTCGCCCTCTCGTTCGCCGTCGCCAGCGCGGATTGCAGCGGTGTCGACGCGACCTCACCCCGCCGCGTCGGCAATGCGTTCGTCGCGACGCCGGTGGCGCAGTTCCGCGAGCCGTGGGCGATGGTGTTCCTGCCGGATGGGCGGCTGCTCGTCAGCGAGAAGAAAGGCGCGCTCAAACTAGTCGACGTCGGGAGCGGCAAGGCCGGCGACATCAGCGGAGTTCCCGAGATCGCGTACGGCGGCCAGGGGGGATTCGGCGACGTGATCCTGCATCCGCGTTTCGCGGAGAACCAGGTCGTTTACGTGAGTTATTCGGAGCCGGGAGACGGCAGCACGAATGGCGCGGCCGTGGCGCGCGGAAAACTAGTGCTCGAAGGCGACGGCGGACGTCTCGAAGGCCTGACGGTGATCTGGCGGCAGGTACCGAAAGTGTCGAGCCGCGGGCATTGGGGACATCGCCTGGTGTTCGGGCCGGACGGCAAGTTGTGGATCACGTCCGGCGAGCGCCAGCAGTTCGATCCGGCGCAGGACATGAAGGGCAATCTCGGCAAGATCGTGCGCCTCAACGAGGACGGCACCGTGCCCGACGACAATCCGTTCGCATCGACGGGCGGCGTCACGGCGCAGATCTGGTCGCTGGGCCATCGCAATCCCCTCGGGATCGCGTTCGATGCGCAGGGCCGGCTGTACGCGCACGAGATGGGGCCGCGTGGTGGCGATGAGCTCAACCTCATCGAGAAAGGCGCCAACTACGGCTATCCGATCGTGTCGAATGGCGATCACTACGACGGACGTTCGATCCCCGATCACGACACGCGTCCTGAGTTCCGCGCGCCGCTCGTGACGTGGACGCCGGTGATCTCGCCGGCCGGATTCATCATCTATTCCGGCAAGATGTTTCCCGACTGGGTGGGCAATGGATTCATCGGCGGGTTGTCGTCGCAATCGCTGGTGCGCGTCGAATTCGGCGCCGACGGCAAGTCCGCGCGCGAGGCACAGCGCATCGACATGGGCAAGCGCATCCGCGAAGTGGAGCAAGGCCCCGACGGCGCGATCTGGCTCCTCGAAGACGAACGCAACGGCTCCGGCGGCCGCCTCCTGAAACTCACGGGTGGGGATAGCGGTGCCGGTGTAAAAAGTGGGGATTAGCGGCAGTGACGTCGCCAAGTTCGGCGCGGTGCCGCTA
>JAEZCR010000167.1 GCA_023433465.1 Pseudomonadota bacterium
ATAAATAGATCTGTCCCCGATTTCCCCCGATTTCCAGACCCCATTTCCTGACAAACACACCGGGGGTACGCCCAATCGAGGTGCGTCCCCGTTTGCCAGAAAACGGGGAATGTCCCCATTTCTTGCAGACCCCCTGACTCGCGGTTCGAATCTGGTGCGCATTTCCGTACGAAATGCGCATCGTGAGGCCTCGCACGCATTTCGCGAGGATCACGCACCTCGGGCCCATCTCTGGCATAGCGATTGCTTTAGCTAGCTCGTACCGAACACCGGGGAGCTACCAGAAGATGCGTGACCAAAAGATTTCGCGACGCCAGATCGTCAAGGCGGCGGGCGCCACGGCGGCAGCGACGAGCCTGGGCTCGCTGTTACCGAGACCGTTGTATGCCGCGACCGGCGCGCCGGAAACGACGAAGGCCAAGCTCGGATTCATCGCGCTGACGGACGCGGCGCCGCTCATCGTGGCAAAGGAGAAGGGCATCTTCGCCAAGTACGGCATGCCCGACGTGGAAGTCCTCAAGCAGGCTTCGTGGGGCACGACGCGCGACAACCTCGTGCTCGGCTCCGAGGGCAATGGCATCGACGGAGCGCACATCCTCACGCCCATGCCGTACCTCATCAGCACGGGCAAGGTCACGCAGAACAACATCCCGACGCCGATGTACATCCTCGCGCGTCTGAATCTCGACAGTCAGTGCATCTCGGTCGGCGCCGAGTATCTCGATCTGAAGATCGGCGTGGACACCAAGCCGTTCAAGGCGGCGCTGGAGAAGAAGAAAGCCTCCGGCAACTCCGTGAAAGCGGCCATGACTTTCCCCGGCGGAACCCACGACCTCTGGATCCGCTACTGGCTCGCGGCCGGCGGCATCGATCCCGACAAGGACATCGAAACCATCGTCGTGCCGCCGGCGCAGATGGTGGCCAACATGAAGGTCGGCACGATGGATTGCTTCTGTGTCTGCGAGCCATGGAACGAGCAGCTCAAGAACCAGAAGATAGGCTACACGGCGGTCAACACCGGCGAGCTCTGGAACAAGCATCCGGAGAAGGCATTCGGCATGCGCGCCGCCTGGGTGGACAAACATCCCAAGGCCACCAAGGCGCTGCTGATGGCGGTGCTCGAGTCGCAGATGTGGTGCGAGAAGATGGAGAACCGCCAGGAAGTCGCGGAGATCGTCGCCAAGCGCTCGTGGATCAACGCGCCGGTCACGGACGTGCAGGACCGCATGAAGGGCAAGTTCGACTACGGCACCGGCAAGGTGGTCGAGAACTCACCGCACATCATGAAGTACTGGCGCGATAGCGCTTCTTATCCATACCAGAGCCACGATTTGTGGTTCCTCACGGAGAATGTCAGATGGGGCAAGTTCACGGGCAAGGAAGACTTCAAATCGCTGATCGCGAAAGTGAATCGCGAGGATCTGTGGCGGGAGGCCGCGAAGGAACTCAAGGTGCCGGACGCCCAGATTCCGAAGACGACGTCGCGTGGCGTCGAAAAATTCTTCGATGGCAAAACGTTCGATCCGGCGAACCCCAGCGCGTACCTGGCAAGCCTGGCGATCAAGCGGGTTTGAAATCGATGCCATCCTGGCTGCGCGCGACCCGTGCGCGCGCAGTCAGCTTCGCCGCGGCGGTGTTGCCGCCCGTCCTCATGCTGGCGCTGCTCGGCGTGGTCTGGGAGCTGCTGTGCTCCTCGCCCACGTCGACGCTGCCGCCGCCGAGCCGGGTGCTCAGCGATACATGGGAGCTCATCGTCAATCCGCTGTACGACAACGGCGGCATCGACAAGGGCTTGTTCTGGCACCTGTACGCGAGCCTCAAGCGCGTCGGGCTGGGCTATCTGTTCGCATCGACGCTCGGTATCGCGTTCGGCGTACTGATCGGCAGCAGCACGTGGGCCATGCGCGCGCTCGATCCGCTGTTCCAAGTCCTTCGAACAATACCGCCGCTCGCTTGGCTGCCGCTGTCGCTGGCGGCATTTCGTGACGGTCAGCCGTCGGCCATCTTCGTGATCTTCATCACGGCGATCTGGCCGATCATCATCAACACCGCGGTGGGCGTGCGGAACATTCCGCAGGACTACCGCAACGTGTCGAAGGTGCTGCGGCTCAACGGCTTCGAGTACTTCACGAAGGTGATGCTGCCGGCGACGGCGCCGTACATCTTCACGGGTCTGCGCATCGGCATCGGTCTCTCGTGGCTCGCGATCGTGGCGGCCGAGATGCTGATCGGCGGCGTGGGTATCGGCTTCTTCATCTGGGACGCGTGGAACAGCTCGCTCATCAGCGACATCATCCTCGCGCTGGTCTACGTCGGCATCATCGGGTTCCTGCTCGACCGCCTCGTGGCCTTCTCCGGAAAACTGATCGGACGCGGAACGGTGAACGTATGAATGCGAACAAGCCGGTTGAGTACCTGAAGATAGAGCACGTCTGCAAGACGTTCGGCAAAGGTGATGCGCGCAGCGAAGTGCTGCGCGACATCTCGCTCGAAGTCGCGAAAGGCGAGTACATCTCGATCATCGGGCATTCAGGTTGCGGCAAGTCCACGCTGCTCAACATCGTCGCGGGCCTGACCGATGCGACCAGCGGCTACGTGTTCCTCGAAGGACGCGAGGTGCACGAGCCGGGGCCGGATCGGGCCGTGGTGTTCCAGAACCACTCGCTACTGCCGTGGCTCACGGTGTACGACAACGTGCGGCTCGCGGTCGACAAGATCTTCTCAGGCAAGAAGACCTCGGCCGAGCGTCACGCCTGGACGGAGCACAATCTCGAACTCGTGCACATGACGCACGCGATGAAGAAACGCCCGGGCGAGATCTCGGGCGGCATGAAGCAACGCGTGGGCATCGCGCGCGCGCTCGCGATGAGCCCGAAAGTGCTGCTGCTCGACGAGCCGTTCGGTGCGCTGGACGCGCTCACGCGCGCGCATCTTCAGGAAGAGGTGATGAAGATCCACGCGGAGCTCGGCAACACGGTGCTCATGATCACGCACGACGTCGACGAGGCGGTGCTGCTCTCGGACCGCATCGTGATGATGACGAACGGTCCGGCGGCGCACATCGGCGAGATCCGCGACGTGAACCTGCCGCGCCCGCGCAATCGCCTGGAGCTCATCGCCGACGCGGAGTACATCGCGAGCCGCGGGAAGGTGCTCGAGTTCCTGCACAAGAAGTCGCACTACGTCGAAGCAGCGTAGTGAATCGGGAAAATCGGGGACAGATTTATTTATTGACGATAACCGCTTTCGCGTGACCGGAACTCGTGGCCATCGTCAATAAATAAATCAGTCCCCGATTTTCAGTCCCCGAACTTCAGCTCGAGCTGGGCGACATCGCCTTTCTGCCAGGCATCCGCCGAAGGGTCGATGCGTGGATAGGCGATGTCCGCGCGGTTCTTGCGTTTCTCGGCGCTTGATACGTGGAAGCGGCGGTCGCGCTCGGCGACCATCTCTTCGCTCGCCTGGCCATCCGCGGTGAAACCCATCATGAGCATGGGCGCGCCGATCGGCAGTGCAAGGTTCTCGGTGGTGTGCCAGGTGTGCCACGTCTTCCCGTAGGTGCCCGCGAGTTTCTCCATGAACTCGTGCTCGGCGATCTGGGGAATGCCGGGCGCGATCAGCTGGCCGGAGCGAACTTCGTGGACGTGGCTGTGCCAGAGGCGCTTTTCCGCTTCCGGCAGACCCGCGAAGAGCCGGGCCGACACGACGTACTCCACACCCGTGATCTTCGCGTTCTTGCCATTGCCATCGAAGATGACGCACTGGATCACGTCCTCGTCGAGATGCCCGCAGAAGTGGTGCGCCTCCATCTGGCTCGCCATGTTTCCGCTGTAGAAGTGGAAGCCGTTGAGGTACGCGTCGAGCGACTGCAGCGGGACCTTGTCCTGCATTGCGCTCGCGCCGGCTTCGAGCAATCGCGTCTTCGTGGTTTCCCGGGCGCCGGGAGTGGCGACGCCGGATTCGGATTTCTCTTCGCTGCACCCGTACGCCAGGAGGGTCAGCAGAGGTAGCGAGGCGAGAATGGATTTGCGCATGGGACGAGGGTACTCACCGCGGGGGCCCGGCTCAGTCGACCGGCACGGACCAGCACGGGTAGGACCGTGCCGCGTTCACGTGTCAACGTGGCGGAGCGGCACCCTTGGGCCACAGAACCCAGATCTCGCCGTCGTATTTCATCATCCCCGCGTGCGCCCCCGCGAACGCGCCGAAGCCGAAGTACAGGTCCGCGCGGATCGGGCCGCGGATCGCGCCGCCCGTGTCCTGCGCGACCACGAGTCGGCGCAGCGGTAGTTTGGAAGCCGGGTCGGTGGTGGCGAGGAACATCGGCGCGCCGAGCGGCAGGAACGACGGATCCACGGCGATGGAGCGGCCCGCGGTGAGCGGCACGGCCTGCGCGCCTTTCGGGCCGATCGAGGGATCGTCGAGCGGCGCTTCGCGGAAGAACACCACGCTCGGATTGCTGTCGAGCACCTCTTCGAGCCGCGCGGGATTCGCCGCGAGCCATCTGCGGATCGCCGGCATGTTCGCTTCCGCGAGCGGAAACGCACCCTGGTCGACGAGATAACGGCCGATCGATCGGTAAGGGTGGCCGTTCTGGTCCTCGTACTGCAGGCGGATGGTCTCGCCGGTGGTGAGCTGCACGCGGCCCGAGCCCTGCACCTCGAGCAGGAAGGCATCGAGGGGGTCGTCTATCCACACGATCTCGTGCCCGGCGAGCCCGGGCGCTTCGCGGGTGCCGGAGCGGCTGTAGTAAGGCACCACCTTGTTGCCCTCGAGCCGGCCGCGCACGCGCTTGCCCTTGAGCTCGGGAATCACCGCGGACAGATCCACGATGAGCAGATCGGCCGGGCGGCGATACAAGGGCGTCGCGAATTGTTCGCTACGCTCGCGCGAGCCGCGCAGCAGCGGCTCGTAATAGCCGGTGACGAGGCCGGTCTTTTCCCGCTTGCGTCCGGTGACACGCAGCACGCGGTACGGCGTGAGGTGCTGCTCCATGAAAGACCGCACGAACTCGGCGTCCATCGGGCTCGTCGCCACCGCGGCGTTGCAGAAAGTCGCCCACTCGTGGCGCTTCGAGATCACGCTGCACGAGGAGAGCAGGGCGGGCCACGCGGCCAGCGTGTCGTCGATGTTCCAGCCGGGTAGCTTCGACCACTTCACCGCTTCGAAGTGCGCAGTGGGCGCGATCGGCGCCGCCGGTTGCTTGGTGACGCAGCCGGCGAGCGCCAAGAGGGCAAGGCCGGCAATGATGTGCAGTGCGCGAGGTGCGAGAGTCAGGTCTGTCCCCTTTTGCCAGGAAACGAGGAATGTCCCCATTTCCGTTTCTACTTCCTTATTCCGGCCTGGTCCAGGATGAAGGCGTACTGCTCGGCGTATTCGTGGTACTTCTGGAAACGTCCCGACTTGCCGCCGTGTCCGGCTTCCATGTTCGTGCGCAGCACGATGAGGCTGTCGCCGGTGCGGCGCGCGCGCAGACGCGCGACGTACTTCGTCGGCTCGAAGTACTGCACCTGGCTGTCCCACAGTCCCGAGTGCACGAACATCGCCGGATAATCCTGCGCGCTGAGCTGGTCGTAGGGCGAATACGAAAGCATGTAGTCGTAGTACTTCTTCTCCTTCGGATTGCCCCACTCGTCGAACTCGTTGGTGGTGAGCGGGATGCTCTCGTCGAGCATCGTGGTGACGACGTCGACGAACGGCACGCCGGCCACGATCCCGCGGTAGTCCTGCGGCGCCATGTTGGCGATCGCGCCCATCAGCAAACCACCTGCGGAACGGCCGGTGGCGAATGTGCGCTTCGGATCCACGTACTTGTTCGCGACCAGCCAGCGCGTGACGTCGATGAAATCCGTGAAGGTGTTCTTCTTGTTGAGCAGCTTGCCGTTCTCGTACCAGGTGCGGCCCATCTCCTGGCCGCCGCGGATATGCGCGATGGTCACGACGAAGCCGCGATCGAGCAGTGAGGCGGGCATGTAGGAGAACTCGGGATCGTACGAGTACCCGTACGAGCCATACCCGATCTGCAGCAGCGGCGCGGTGCCGTTACGTGGCGTGCCCTTGCGATACACGATGGACACCGGGACCTTCGTGCCATCGCGCGCCGTGGCCCAGGCGTACTCCGTCGAGTAGTTCGCCGGATCGTACCCGCCGAGCACGGGATCGCGCTTGAGCAGTACCCGCTCGCCGGTGCTGAAGTGATAGTCGTAGGTGGTCCGCGGCGTCACGAGCGAGGTATACGTGTAGCGCAGCGTGTCATTGTCGAACTCGCGATTCACGTCGAGCATCATCGTGTAGCTCGGCTCGTCGGCCGTCACCAGCACGTCCGCCTTGCCGGGCTCCCACGGCCGGATGCGCAGCTTGCGCAGGCCGCCGGAGTGTTCCTCGACGGTCAGGAATTTCTTCGACACGTCGAACGCGTCGATGAACGCATCGTCGCGATGCGCGACGAGGTCACGCCACTTCGTGCGGTCGCCTTCGGCGCCGCGCGGCACCTCCACGAGCCGGAAGTTCTTGGCCTGCCAGTTGGTGCGCACGATCCAGCGGCCGTTCGCGTGTTCGACCTGGTACTCGTGATCGCGCTCGCGCGGCAGGAACAGTCTGAATTGCGGATTCGAGCCGGTCGCATCCGCGTACCACACCTCGCTCGAAACGGTGCTCTGCGTCTGGATGAGCAGGAACTGCTCGTCCTTCGTGCGCATGAGCTGTGTGTAGAAGCTCTCGTCCTCCTGCGTCCAGACTACCGGATCCTTGGAGACGTCGTTGAGGTTCGGACTGTCGATGTGGTGGCTGCGCACGCGGAAGCCGAGCAGCGTCTCCGGATTCTTTTCGATATAGAAGAAGGTCTTGTTGTCGCCTGCCCAGATGACGTTGTTCTCGACGTTCGAGAGCGCGATCGAAAGTTCCTTGCGCGTGGCCAGGTCCACCACGCGCACGACGTACTGGCGCCGCCCGATCGTGTCCACCGCGTATGCGAGCAGGTTGCTGTCGGGGCTGATCGCGATATCGCCCACTTCGTAGAAGTCGTGGCCTTTCGCGAGTTCGTTGAGATTCAGCAGGATTTCCTCGGGCGCATCCTTGCTGCCCTTGCGGCGCGCGTAGATAGGGTATTCGCCGCCGGTCTCGAAACGCTTGTAGTACCAGTACCCGTTCATGAGATACGGCACGGTCGAATCGTCCTGCCGGAGACGACCGACGATTTCCTTGTACAGCGTTTCCTCGAGCGGCTCGAGGTGCGCGAGCATCGTGTCGGCGTACGTGTTTTCGGCGTTTACGTACGCGAGCATCTCGGGATTCGCGCGCGAATCGTCGCGCAGCCAGTAGTACTCGTCCGTGCGCGTGCCATTGGGCGACTCGACGGCATGCGGTCGCTTCGCGGCCACGGGCGGCCGCGGCGCGGTGGTCGCCACGGACCGATTGGCCAGCAGCGCCGAGGAATGGGCCGATGAACTGGGCGGCGAAATAGCGGCGGCGGGAGTTTGTTTCATGTGTGTGCTACAGGCGCTCAGGGAAAGGACCAAGGAAAAGACAATCGCCAGGGCAACCGGGCGCGAGACATTCATGGCGAGGACCGTACAAAGGAGAGGAGGGCATTCTAACGGACTCGAACTGGTCACTTCAGACCGGGGTTCGGGCATCATGCCGCCATGCTCGAGATCGGTAATTCCCTGAATTTCGCGACATTGCGCGATTTGTCACGCGGCGGTGTCCGGCTGTCGGTCTCGGCCGACGCCTATGCCGCGATCGACCGGGGAGCCGCGGCCGTCGCGCGGATCGTGGCGCGGGGCGAACCTGCCTATGGCGTCAATACCGGGTTCGGGAGGCTGGCGCAGACGCACATTCCGAACGACCAGCTCGAACTTCTGCAGCGCAACCTCGTGTTGTCCCACGCCGTGGGCGTCGGGAATCCGCTGCCGGCGCCGGTCGTGCGGCTCATGCTGGCGCTCAAGATCGCGGCGCTCGCGCAAGGATTCTCCGGCGTCCGGCGGGAACTCGTCGATGCGCTGGTCGCGCTCTACAACGCGGACGTCCTGCCGCGTGTGCCGTCAAAGGGTTCGGTCGGGGGGCGCGGCGCGGGCGGGCCGCGCGCCCCCCCCCCCCC
>JAEZCR010000186.1 GCA_023433465.1 Pseudomonadota bacterium
GGTCAGGCCTGACCCCGAATGACGCAAGAAGGGGCGCTCGCGAGAGCGCCCCTTTTCTTTAGGGCTAACCCCTTTTGCTGGGAAACGGGGGCTGCCCCCTATCGCCTGCCCCCTATCGCCTATCGCAGCTGGCTGTCCTTGCTGCCGCGCCGGTTGTATCCGCTGAACGTCGCGGTGTCCTTGTCGTGCGCTTCCTGGCACGCGACGCACAGGCGCACGCCCGGGATCGCCTCGCGGCGCGCCTCTGGGATCCGCGCGCCGCATTCCGCGCAGGATTCGAGCGACGGCCCCTCGGGCAACTGGCTCTTCGCGCGCTTGATCGCGTCCTTGATCGTCGCGTCGATCTGCTCCTGCACCGCGCCTTCTTTGGCCCAACCGGTCGCCATGAATCGTCCTCCAGTCCGTGAGACCCGATTTATGACGCGCGCAGCGCCGAATGCAACCCCGGGTAAAGAGGTCTTACCCAGGGTCGGAACCCTACTCCGCGCGAATCGCGGCCTCGGCCACGGGACGCATGGTCGCGTATCCCTCTGGTGTCGGATGCACCTCGTCCTTCGCCAGATCGAGCTTCATGTTGCCCTGCGCGTCCGTGAGCACCGCCGCGTAGTCGGCGAACACGGCGCCGATCTGCTTTGCGTAGCCACGCATCCATTCGTTGAGCGCCACGGCCTCCTCCTTGGGCTTCGCCTCCGGCCGCCACCAGTACTTCGACGCCGGCGGCACCGCGCCGAGCACGACGCGCAGCTCGTGCGCCTGCGCGATCTCGCACATCGCCATCAGGTTGTTGTGCGAATCCTGCGCCGTCATCGGGCCCGTGTTGTGCGCGATGTCGTTCGTGCCGGCCATGATGTGCACGACACGCGGCTTGAGCGCGATCACATCGGCGTGCATGCGTACCAGCAGCTGCGGAGTAGTTTGGGCGCTGATGCCGCGGCCGACGTTTCCCTTCGAAAAGAAGTCCGCGTCCGTGCGCGCCCAGCCCTCGGTGATCGAATCGCCGAGGAACACGACGTCCACCTTCGCGCCGCTCGCGATGAGTTTCTCGTTGTCCTCGCGATAACGTCCGAGCCACGCCCAGTCCGTGAGCAGTTGCGGCGGTTGCAGCGCCGGCGCGGTATTCGGCTGCTTGCCGCAACCTTCGGGAACCTGTGCGAGCGCGCGCGTCGCGCCGCCCGCTCCCGCTGCGACTGTCATGCCCGCGATGAGCGAGCGGCGATTCATGTTTCTCAAGTCGTTGCTCCCGGCGCCCTTATAAGATGTGTGGGCGCTCATTATTTCAATTCAGTTTCCGAATGGTACGGTCACAGGGCGGAGTTGAACATGTCCGCGACCACGCGCCACTGACCGGATCGAGGCGCGAGCACCGCGAGCCATTTCGTTCTCAGGTCTCCGGGAGTGCTCACGGCGGTTCCGTACGCGTACGCCAAGTCGCGCTCGCGCGAAACGCGAATGTCCGCGACATCGAGGGTCACGCGCACGTTGGCGGCGGCGAACGTGCGCTCGAGCTCGGCACGGATCGCTTCCTGGCCGTGGATCGCGGGCACGCCCGGCAGCATGAGCACCGCATCCTTCGCGTAGAAATCCAGCGCGGCGTCGAAGTTGCCGGCCGCGAACTGCCGCTCGGTGTCGATGAACAGGCGCAGGATGTCCTCGACGTCGTCGACGACGTTCATGGGCCCGGCGCCGCGGCCGTGCGCGGCGCGGCGCGTTCCGGCGCGAGGTGCGCACGCATCAGCGCATCCCAGCTTTCCGTGGCGCGGTACCACCTTCCCTCGACGCCACGGTAGATAGTCCGGACGTTGAGCTCGTATTCCTCGTCACCCGGCCGCGGGATCTGGATGTAGCCACGTTCGCCATCGCGGCCCGGGGCGTAACGCACGCCATAACAACGCCAGGTGTCGCGGCGGGCAGGCTCGCAGGCCTTGCAGAAGAAACTGATGGAATAGACGGGCCGGTCGCGCGGCGCATCCACGGCCCCACCCTTCCAGTCCGCGAAGTCCTGCTCCGTGACGGTCATGTGCGAGGTGCCATCCGCGAGCGTCATTCTGGTGCCGGGACCGCTCCAGATGGTGATGCGTTCCGCGGGACTGCCATCGATCGTGGCCACCGCGACCTTGTCGCGGCTCACTTCGATCCGCTCCGTCCTGCTCTTCGCCAGGCAGTCGCCCGCGAACGGCAACGCCACCAGCAATCCCAGACCCACCATACGCATGTTTGTATACCTCCCGAGCCTGTGAGACCGGATCGCGCGTGCCGCGTTCCGTCGAATGCCCGTCGAAGGCAATAGCAGTCATCACCGCTGTCTATTGTCGAGCTGCACTCTCATTCAATGCCCATTGCGCTGCGGAGCGTTCGAACCCGGCCGCGACCGATAAGATGCGCCCCCATGACCAGCAAACTCAGCAACATAGAAATCGCCCAGGCCGCGAAAATGCGGCGCATCAACGACGTCGCGAAGGAGCGTTTGGGTATCCCGGAAGACGCCCTCGAGGCCTATGGCAAGTACAAGGCCAAGATCTCGCTCGACTATCTCTCGAAGGCCAACGGCAAACCCGACGGCAAACTCGTCCTCGTAACCGCGATCTCGCCGACGCCGGCGGGCGAAGGCAAGACGACGACGACTGTCGGTCTCGGCGACGCCCTCAACCTGATCGGCAAGAAGGCGCTGATCTGTCTGCGCGAACCGGCGCTGGGTCCGGTGTTCGGCATGAAGGGAGGCGCGGCCGGCGGCGGCTACGCGCAGGTCGTGCCCATGGAAGACATCAACCTGCACTTCACGGGAGATTTTTCCGCCATCGCGCTGGCTAACAACCTGCTGGCCGCGCTCATCGACAACCACATCCACCAGGGCAACCAGGCGGGCTTCGACGTGCGCCGCGTGACCTGGCGCCGCGTGGTCGACGTCAACGACCGCGCGCTGCGGGACATCACGATCGCGCTCGGCGGCACGGCGAATGGATTCCCGCGGCAGGACGGCTTCGACATCGTCGTCGCCTCCGAGGTGATGGCGATCTTCTGCCTCGCGACCAGCATCGCGG
>JAEZCR010000196.1 GCA_023433465.1 Pseudomonadota bacterium
CAGTTCATCGTGGTGGCCGTGGCCAATCCCGTGGCGGGACGCCCCGCCGCGGTCGGCGGCACGGCGCACGGCTACGGCCCGGCCACTAACTACCGGATCGGCGCGAGCGCGGCGGCGGTCATCCGCGACCTGGCCCGCACCCACTCGCTCACGCTGGTGTCCGAGTGGCCGATCGAGCGGCTCGGCATGCACTGTGTGTTGTTCCGCATTCCGCCGGGCACCACCCGCGAAGCCGTGTTGAACCTGCTCACCGCGGACAAACGCGTGCTGATCGCGCAGCCGCTCAACGAATTCCAATCCGCGGCGGCTTACGACGACCCGTACGCGAAGCTCCAGTCGAACGTCAACGCACTCGATGTCGCGGAGGCTCACCGCGTGAGCCGCGGCGCCGGCGTGCGCGTCGCCGTGATCGACACGGGGATCGACACGTCACATCCGGACCTGGCCGGGCGCACCGAGGCCATGCGCAATTACGTCGACGACGACAGCGCCGCCTTCCGCGCCGACCGCCACGGCACGCAGGTGGCGGGACTCATCGCGGCGGCCGCGAACAATGGCATCGGCATCGTGGGCGTCGCGCCAGACGTGCGCCTGCTCGCGTACAAGGCCTGCTGGCATCCCGCGCCCAGTTCGTCGGGCCGCTGCAATTCCTTCACGATCGCGCAGGCGCTCGCCGACGCGCTCGCGGCCAGGACGCAGATCATCAATCTCAGTCTGGTGGGCCCCAGCGATCCGCTGCTCGCGGCCCTGGTCGAGAAGGCCACGGGCGCCGGCATCATCGTCGTGGGCGCCGCCTCCGCCGATCCGCGCTTCGGTTTCCCGGCCAAACTACCCGGCGTGCTGCCGGTAATCGAATCGGAGGATACCCGGCGTACGGACGAAGATCTGCTGCGGGCGCCGGCGCGCGACATCGTGACGCTGGTGCCGGACGGACATTACGACTTCGCCTCCGGCAGCTCGCTCGCCACCGCGCAGATCACCGGCGTCGTGGCGCTGATGCTCGCCCGCAACCAGAAGCTGGTCGCCGGCCGGCTGCGGACACTGCTCGCGCAGTCGACGCAGGAGCACGATTCGACGCACGGGAAATTCGCATCCGTCAACGCGTGCGTCGCGTTGTCGTTGCTGGTCGGGAACGCGCGGTGCGAAGCGCGTTGAACTACCGCCGCTGCGCCGCCACGCGCGCGATCGCCTCGAGATATGCCGTTCCGAAGCGGGTGTCGGGCTCGAGGTAAGTCCCTTCGGCCCATTCGTTCCAGGCGTTCACGAACACGAAATCCGTTTCGGGTTTCAGTTGGGTGTCGTCGAGCATCTGGCGCAGGAATCGCTCGAAGATTCGCGGATGGGCGTTGCGCAGGACGAGGCCGTTCATGCCCCTGCGCGCGCTGTTGTCCCAGTCGACGAAGGCTCCCGGAAACATCTCGCGGCCGCCGTAATCCACGTGCTTGCGCCGCGCGACTTCCTGCCAGACCCGTCGATAGCTCTTGGTGTTGAGGCCGCCGTAACGCAGGATTCCCCAGAGGCGCGCGAACACGCGGCTGCGCTGCGAGAGATGGTGCGTGAGGGAGAACATCGGCTCGAACTCGATCACCGCGTCCGACGCGGCCACCTTCGGAATCTTCTGGTAGCTGTTCATCGTCTCGACGAGATAGATCCCGTCGAAGCCCGCCTCGCGCGCCATCGAGTTCCACACCGACAACATCGCATCGACATTGGGAATGCTCGACGTGCGATAGATCACCATCATCGGGCGGTTACGCACCTTGATGTATCGCGGATCGCGGAAGAAGCGCACGAGGCATTCGAAGTGCCGCCGCCAGTCCGGCTCCGTGCCGTATTCCTGCGGCATGAGCACCTGGCGCTCCGCTCCATCCCAAGCGCGCGTCCACGGTTCGTTCGCCCACGACAGGCAGAACGGAATGTCGACTTCCGGCGTGGCCAACATCCTTTCGAGAGGCTGCTCGAGCAGTCGTTTGCCGTTGAACCAGTAGTGGTAGTAGCAGAAGCCGTGGATGCCGTAGCGCTTCGCGAGCTTCGCCTGCTCGATCATCGGATCGACCGACGACAGGTCGTAGTAGTTGTCACCGGCGGGAACCCGCGGCTGCGCGTGTCCGCGGAACAACGGCTTGGCCTTGCGGACGTTGGTCCATTCGGTGAAGCCGTTGCCCCACCATTCGTCGTTTTCCGGGATCGGGTGATATTGAGGCAAATAGTACGCGAGGAACTTCATGCGTGAAGCGGATGCCCGTCAGTGGAAGGCCGGCATTGTAGGGAGCGCGCGACCGCGGCAGCGGAATAATCACGGTCGCACGGCCAAAATTGTGAATCAGCGCAGGAACACCGCCTTCCAGCGCTCCTGGGGCTGTGGAGCGCGCCTGGGGAAGAGCATGTGCAGTCAGCTAGACGGCGCAGGTCGTCTGCGCGAGCCACCCGACCACGGCGGACAGCGCTTCACCGTCGGTCGCGCCCTGCGAGCGCGCGGTTTGATAGACCGACAACTGCTGATGCGCGCTCGTGCCACGCTTGAGCAGCACTCGGGCGTGCTCGGTTTCCGGCAGACAATCGAGCGCGATCGCATCCTCGCGCGTGAGCGACAGCAGTTCCTCCAGCAGGTCCGCGAACGGCACCAGCTCGCCGCGCGCGAGGTCGAGCAGGCTCGCGTCCGCGCCGAAACGCATCGCACGCCAGCGGTTCTCCGCGATCAGCATGCGTGGGTACCGCCGCCAGGTCTTGTTCTCGCGCCGCAGCCGGTAAAGCATGCGTGTGAGGGAGACGTTGAGGGCCGCGAGGCACACAGCGTCGTCGAGATACGTGCAGCAGTCGAAGACGCGCGTCTCGATCGTCGGATAACGCGAGCTCGGGCGGATGTCCCACCAGATCTTGGTCGTGTCTTCGATGAGTCCGTTGCGCACCAGCGCGTCGAGATGGCGGCGGAACTCTCCATAACTCTCGAACCGTTCCGGCAGCCCCGTGCGCGGCAGCGACGACAGCAGCATGAGCCGGAACGACTGCATGCCCATGTCGTCGCCCTGCCAGAACGGCGACGAACACGACAGCGCGAGCAGGTGCGGCACGAAATAGGTCAGCTGATTCATGACGTCGATGCGCAGCTCGTCGTCGTCGAGGCCGACGTGCACGTGCATGCCACAGATGATCATGCGCCCCGCGCCACCCTGCACCTCGCGCGCGATGGCGGAGTAACGCTGCTCCTGCGTGTGGGCGGGCCGATTCGGCGAGCGCGCGAAGGGATGGGTCGCGGCGGCGACCGGCGCGATTCCGTAATCCGCCGATATCTCGCACACCTTGCGGCGCAGGGCCGCGAGCTGCGCGCGCATCGCTGAAACGGAGCCGCAGACGCTGGTCTTCACCTCGAGCTGCGAACGCAGGAATTCGGGACTCACGCGCCCATCGGTCTCGGCGATGCAACGCTGCAGGAGTTCGGCAGGCGGATCAGCCACGAGATCGCGCGTGGCGAGATCCACTAACAAGTACTCTTCTTCTATCCCGAGCGAGAAAGCGGGCTCGGGGCTCCCCTGCGTCGACATGAGTCCATTCTAGCCGCTGCGGCCTCGCGCGGATCAAGCGCAGCCGAAAACATCCTCGATCGCGCAGGGTTCGGCCACGTGGAAGCCCTGGATGTAGTCGACGCCGATGCTCTTGAGCACCTCGAGCACGTCCGCGCTCTCGACCTTTTCGGCAATGGTCGCGACGCGCATCGCGGTGCCGATCTTCGCGATCGCTTCGACCATGCTGCGATCCACCGGATCGCTCGCGACCTGGGCGGCGAACTGTCCGTCTATCTTGAGGAAGTCGACCGGCAGCGTCTTGAGGTACATGAAAGACGAAACGCCGCTGCCGAAGTCGTCGAGTGAGAAACGGCAACCGCGCGACTTGAGCTCGCGCATGAAATAGGTCGCCTTGGAAAGGCTCGCGACCGCCGCGGTTTCTGTGATCTCGAAACACAACGCACGCGCCAGGCGCTCGTCGCGCAGCCGCGAAAGCACGAATTCGAGGAAATCCTCGTCGTTGATCGACGTGCCGGACAGATTGACCGCCACGAGCGGCAGGCGCCGTCCCTGCTCGATGCATCCTGCGAGCATTTCGATCGCGCGATTCACCACCCAGCGATCCACCATGACCATGACGTTGTAGCGTTCCGCCGCGGGGATGAACTCGTTGGGCGGAACGAGCGTGCCGTCTTCATCGCGCAGCCTGACCATCAGCTCGAAGAATGGCGCGTCGGTGGCGTGCGCGGCGCGGCTGCCCGGCGCCGAGCCGGCCGGCTCGCGCGAAATCGGAATGATCCGCTGCGCGTAGAGCTCGAGTCGCCCGTCCTCCACCGCGCGCGCGATGCGGCCCACCCACTGCATTTCGCGATGCCGGCTCGTGCCGTGATCGCGCTCGTAGATCTGCACGCGGTTGCGCCCGCCATCCTTCGCCGCGTAGCAGGCGATGTCGGCGGCGGACAACACGGACGCGGCGCGGGTCGTGTCGCGCGCGATGCGCACGACGCCGATGCTCGCGCCCACGGAGAGGCTGTTTGCCCCCCACAGGAAACGGTACGAATGGATCGCCTGTCGGATGCTGTCGGCCACCCGTTCCGCCTGCTCGAGCGTGCAACGCTCGAGCAACATTCCGAACTCGTCGCCGCCGAGCCGCGCGATGGTGTCCGAGGCGCGCACGCGGGTCTGCAGCAGGCTCGTGATGTCGCGCAGCAGGCGGTCGCCCGCGCTGTGGCCGCAGGTGTCGTTCACCACCTTGAACTGGTCGAGGTCGACGTACAGCAGGACGTACTCGCCCTCGCCGCGTTGCGCGTTGGTGACCGCGGCCTCGAGGCGCGAATCGAACTCGCGGCGGTTTATGAGGCCGGTGAGCGCGTCGTGACTCGCCTGGTAGGACAGCGCGCGCTTGAGGCGCCGCTCCTTGGTCACGTCGCCGAACACGATGACGGCGCCGACGGCGACGCCATCGCGGTTGCGGATCGGCGTCGCGGTTTCCTGGATCGCGAGCTCCTCGCCGCGGCGGTTCACGAGCACATTGTGATCGGAGGGCACCGAGGTTTCGCCCTCGTTGAGCACGCGCTCGAGGGTGTAGGCGACCGGTTTGCGCGTGGACTCGTCGATGAGCTGCAGGACGTCGCCGATCGGACGGCCGCGGGCCTCGTCGATCGACCAGCCGGTGAGCCGCTCGGCCACGGGATTCAGGTAATCGATGTTCGCCGACGCGTCGGTCGTGATCACGGCGTCGCCGATCGACTGGAGCGTGACGGCGGCGCGATCCTTCTCGGCGAAGATCGCCTGTTCGGCGCGTTTGCGCTCGGTGATGTCGGAAACCGTGCCCTCGTAGCCGACGATGCGGCCCGAGCCGTCGCGCACGCCGCGTGAATTCTCGAGCGCGACCACCTGCGTGCCGTCGCGCCGGCGGAGCGTGACTTCCATCGAGCGCACTTCGCCGTCCGCGTCGACCTTGCGCACGAATTCGGCGCGGTCCGTCGGGCTCCAGTACAACATCACCGAGCTCGGCAGCGCGTACATTTCCTCCGCCGAACCGTACCCGAGCATCTCGACGAACGCGCGGTTGACCGAGACGAGGCGGCCGTCGCGCGTGCTCTGGTACACGCCCTCGATGACGCCTTCGAACAGGCCGCGGAACTTCGCTTCGCTCGCGCGCAGCGCCTCCTCGGCCAGATTGCGCTCGATGGCGAGCGCCGCGAGGCGCGTCGCGTGCGACTGCAGGAGCTGCTCGCGCGAGTCGGGCAATCCGGGCTCGGGCCGGTAGATAGCCACCGCGCCGAGCAGCTTGCCGCTCGATCCCTTGATCGGCATCGACCAGACCGCGCGGAAACCGGAATCAAGGACCACCTGGCGGCGATCGGCCCAATGCGCGTCGCTCGCGACGTCGGCCACGTACACGTCGCAGGCGGAATAGACCGCCGCCGCGCACGAGCCGCGCCGCGGCTCGATCGGCGTGCGCTCGAGCACCGCCGCGAGCAGCGGCGGCAACTGGCGCGCGATGGTCAGGGAGAAGCAGCTCGCGTCGGGCGCGAGGACGGAGATCGTGCATCGATATCGCGGATAGACGGCCTGCACGAGGCCCGAGATGACGTCGAGCACCGCCGGCAGCCCGGCGTTGGAGGCGAGCAGCGCGAAGAACGCGCGCTCGTTTTCCATGATGCTCTCGGCGCGTTTGCGCTCGGAAATGTCGGTGATGCTCGCGCGCACCAGCGAGGAGTTGCCGCCCTGCAGGCGCACGAGCCGCACCTCGCACGGGATGTCCCGCCCGGTGGAATCGCGGTGGATCCATTCGAACACCTGCGGGTCGCCCGCGGCGGCCAGCTTCAGGTACTGGCGATGAGGCGCGATCGAGGACTCGCCGTCGATCTGCACGTCCGCGCTGACGGCGGTCACGTTGCACGCGAGCAGTTGGTCGCGCGTCATCTTGAAGAGCCGCAACGCGGGTTCGTTCGCCTCGACGAAGCGATGCGTATCCGCGTCGACCACCGTGATTGCCTCGGGCGCGTTGTCGACCAGCGAGCGATAACGCGCTTCGCTGTCGCGCAGCGCCTGCTGCGTCGTGTGTCGCTCGGAGATGTCGCGCAGGCAGATCACGAAGACTTCCGAGCGTCCGTGGCGCGCGCGGCTCACCGATATCTCGGCCGGAAACATCGTCCCGTCGCGGCGCCGCGCGGACACCTCCGGACTCACGCGATGACCGCGGAACGTGTCGCTGGTGCCGGCCAGCTTGTCGAGTCCCGCCGTGATCGATCCGTCCACCGCGATGAAGGGAACGAGCGCGTCGATCCCGAGCCCGAGCAGCTCCGCGGGTGGATAGCCGAACACGCGTTCCGTCACCGGGTTCGCGCGATCGATGACGCCGGCCGCGTTGGCGGTGATCACCACGTCCTTGATGTGATCGAGGATGACCTGGAGCTGGGCCGCGCCCTGCTCCGCGATTTCGACGCCGAGCGAACGCGCTTCATCCGACATGAGCTGCATCGAGCGCACCATCGCGCGCCGCTCGTCGTCGACGCTGTCGTAGTAGCGGCTCAGCATTTCGAGCATTTCGTGCGCGCTGATCCGTCCGCCGGTCACGCGCGCGCGCAGTTCCCGCAGCTGCGATTGCAGCAGCGGATGCAGGCGGCGCATCGAGAGGTCGGTGACGTCGAGACGGGTGCCCGTCGCCGTAAAGGGCGGGCTTCCGGCGGAGGCTGCGCTGGAATCAGTGCCTTCTTGAGGATTGCCTTCAGCCGGTTTTGACATAACGGAGCAACTGCGGACCAAATTGCATGATATGTCCGGGTAGGAGGTGCCCCCGTGAAGCGGCTCCCGGTTTGACGATGAGACTAGTTCGTCGCGGGTGGGCTCGGCGATTGTGGTTGAGCCGTAGTGGCCTCCGCCGCCGCGTCCGCGACACCGGGCGGTGAAACAACTACTGGAATGGAGAAGAGGCGCGTGTAGTTGCCGGAGGGGTCGATGGTCTCGATGCTCCCCGTGAGCACGAAAACACCGTCCTTGCCGGGCAGCAGCACGAGCTGGTGCCTAAGGGGCTTGCCCACCGCCGGAGAGGACAGCGGTCCGTAATTCTCGCCCACGCTCACCGCGAGGCCGTTCTGGCTCAGGAAGTGGGCGCTGAGCTTCTCGAACTCCTGGTTCGGCACGATGGCGATGTCGACCGGCAAGGCCTTGTTCACTTCGGGCTTCGCGCCCAGCGTGAAATGCATGCTCACCGCGTTGCCGGCCCGGTTGGCCGCGACCGCCGCGACCATGTCCGCGGGCAATTCATCTGCCTTCGGCTTGGCCGGCACCGTGACGCTGGCCGCGGGAGAGTTCGCCTGCGACGCTTTCTCGGAATCCTCGCAGGCGGCGAACAGGCCAACGCTCGCGATCAGGGCGACCAGAGAAACGCGACTTGGGCGGATGAACATCGAGGAGACCTCCGCTTCCTATACTAACAGGCCAACTACCCGGCAAAGATTCATCTGGAAAGAATGGGAGGTTCGTCAATCGCGGCGAGCTGCTCGAAAAGGTCCGCGATGTGCCGTTCCCAGAAGCGGGCGTCCGCAAACCAGGGAAACGCGCGCGGAAAGGCCGGATCTCGCCAGCGGGTCGCGATCCACGATGCGTAGTGCACGATGCGCAGCGACCGCAGTGCCTCGACGAGGGTGAGCTCCGCGTAGTCGAAATCGCCGAAGGTTTCGTAGCCTTCCATGAGAGCGGCCCAGGCGGCCTGCTGACTCGCGGCATCCCCGGCGAGGAACATCCACAGATCCTGGATGCGCGGTCCCGACATGCAATCGTCGAGGTCGACGAACAGCGGCCCGTTCTCGCGCCACAGGATGTTGCCCGAGTGGCAGTCGCCGTGGATGCGCAACCGCGGCAGCGTTCCGAAATTCTCGAAGCACTGTCGGACTCGTCCGATCACCTGCTCGCTGATGCGCGCGTATTGCTCTTCGAGCGCGGCCGGGACGAAGCCGCTCTCCAGCACCGCGGCGCGCGCGCGCACGCCGAGCCGATCGAGATCGAGCGACGGCCTGGACCGGAATCGGCCGCGGCCGCCCACCGCGTGCATCCGCGCGAGCGTGCGGCCTAGCAAGGTGAGCGTCGGGGCATCGGCGATCTCGGGTGCGCGCCCCGCCAGATACGGAAACGCCGCGAAGCGCTGGTCCGCGTGCACAAACAAACTCTCGCCGCCGCGTCGTAACGGTGCGGCGATCGGCAGCTCCGCCTCGGCGAGCTCGAAGGTGAACGCGTGCTCCTCGCCGATCGCCTCGTCCGTCCAGCGGCCCGGGCGATAGAACTTGAGCACCCAGAGCGCGCCCTCCTCGTCGCCCACTTGATAGACGCGATTCTCGTAACTGTTCAGCGCGAACAGCCGTCCGGAAGGGCGCAATCCGATGCTTTCAGCGGCGGCGGCCACCACGAAGGGCGTCAGATTCTCGAACGGAGCCAATGCAGAATGCGTCACAGCCACCAGGGAACATTAATGTAAAATCCTGCGTCCCAAAACCTTAAGCGAAATCATCCCGAATGGCGCAGCAGTCCAAGGAAAAAAGATCCGTTCTCGTCACCGGCGGCGCGGGGTACATCGGCAGCCACACCGTCCTGCAGCTCCTCGCCCGCGGCGAGCATGTCGTCGTACTGGACGATCTATCCACCGGGTTCCGCCAGGCGGCGCGCGACGTGCCGCTCGTGGTCGGCAACGTCGGCGACCGCGCGCTCGTGGATTCCCTGCTCGCCGAGCACGGGGTGGACACCATCATCCACTTCGCCGCGCACACCATCGTGCCGGAATCCGTCGCCAATCCGCTCAAGTACTACGGCAACAACACCTGTGGCACGCGCTCGCTGCTCGAGGCGGCGTCGAACGCGGGCGTGCGCAATTTCGTGTTCTCGTCGACCGCCGCGGTGTACGGCATTCCGGAATCGGGGCTCGCGTCCGAGGAATCCCCGACCGCGCCGATCAATGCCTATGGCTCCTCGAAGCTCATGTCGGAGTGGATGCTGCGCGACCTGTGCGCGGTCACACCGATGCGCCACGTCATCCTGCGCTACTTCAACGTTGCGGGCTCCGATCCCCAGGGCCGCATCGGCCAGTCGACCCGCAAGGCGACGCTGCTCGTGAAGGTCGCGTGCGAGGCCGCGGTCGGCAAGCGTCCCTATCTATCGGTCTTCGGCACCGACTATCCGACACCCGACGGCACCGGCGTGCGCGACTACATCCACGTCGACGACCTCGCCGCCGCGCACCTGAAGGCGCTCGATTACCTGCGCGCGGGCGGCGACTCGCTGATCGCCAACTGCGGATACGGGCATGGATACAGCGTCCGGGAAGTGCTCCAGAGCGTCGAGAAGATCGCGGGGCTCAAGCTCGACGTGCGCGAGGAACCGCGCCGCGCCGGCGATCCACCGACCCTGGTCGCGAAGTGCGACCGGGTGCGCAACATCCTCGGCTGGATCCCGAAGCTCGACGACATCGACACCATCGTCCGGACGTCGCTGGAATGGGAAAGGCGCCTGCAACGTGAACCCTGGTAGTTAGAAAGGATGCGCTGGCCGAGACCCAAATCGCTGAGCGGCCTCATGCTGCTGGGGCTCGCGCTGATCGCGGGCCCCCTGCTCGTGGCGGTCATCGACGCGGGACTGCAGATCCGCAGGCTCTCGGCGACCAGCCAGGAACTGGTGCTGGAGGGCGTGCAGAGCGCGCGCCTCTCGCAAAGCCTGTTCGCGGACATCACGTCCCTGCAGCGCACGGTGCGCCTCTACCAGGTGATCGGCAAGCGTGAGCTTCTCGACGCCTATCGCGCCACCGACCAGCGGCTCGCGGCGTCGCGCACCCAACTCGCGGCGCTGCTGACGGAAGACCCCACGCGGCGGAGCCTCGAAGAGTTCCAGGCGATGCACAACGAGATCGCGAATGCCGTGAACAACACGCGGTACGACAGCCCCGAGTTCACGACGATCCTGACGCGCATCGACCGTCTCAATGATCTCGCCAACGCCATTGCGGTCTCGGGCAACCGGCAGATGGACGCAAGGCTCGCCGCCCTTCAGCAGCAGACTGCGCGGACGCAGCGACGCCTGTTCTGGCAATCGGCGCTGCTCGTACCGCTCACGCTGATCGCCATCCTCGCGCTGACGCTGTCCATCGGCCGGCCGCTGCGCGCCATCGACCGCGCCATCAGCGAACTCGGGCGTGGCACGTTTTCCCGTCCGATCGAAGTCGCGGGACCACGCGACCTCGAGCGGCTGGGCGCGCAGCTCGAGTGGCTGCGCCAGCGCCTGCTCGATCTCGCGCAGGAACGCAATCGATTCCTGCGCCACATGTCCCACGAGTTGAAGACCCCGCTCGCCAACATCCGCGAGGGTGCGGAACTGCTCATGGATGGCGCGGTCGGACCCCTGGACAATTCACAGCGCGAAGTGGTCGCCATCCTGCGCGATAACGGCATCAAGCTGCACCGTCTCATCGAAAACCTGTTGTCCTTCAGCGCCTGGCAGAAGGAAAGCGTCGGCCTCGAGCTGTCCGATTTCCGGCTCCGCCCGCTGGTCAAACAGGTCATCGAGAGCCAGCAGCTCACGGTGGTCTCGCAACGCGTGCGTCTCGAGGTTAAGGTGGACGACTTGATGCTGCGGGCGGATCGCGGCAAGGTGCGCCTGATCGTCGAGAACCTGCTGTCCAATGCCATCAAATACTCGCCCAAGGGCGGCACTGTCTATCTACACGCCGAGAAACAGGACACCCAACTAGTGATCGACGTCGCCGACACCGGCGCCGGCATACCGCCGGACGAACGCGCCCGCGTGTTCGAAGCCTTCTATACCGGCCGCCCTCCCGCGGGCGTGCAGGTCAAGGGCACCGGTATCGGCTTGTCGGTCGTGCTCGAATTCGTGAACGCGCACGGCGGCACCATCGAGATCGTGGATGGCGTGCACCCCGGCGCGCACTTCCGCATCCGCATGCCGGTGCTGTCGGCCACCAAGCCCGTCGGGAACCAGGCTCATGCGGCATAACTTCTTCATCGCCGCGCTCACCGCCCTGGGATTGGTGGGAACGGTCCTGGTCGGCTGCGGCGGTCTCGCGCCGCGTACGCGCGATTCGCAGGCGATTCCCTCCGTGGATCGCAGCTCGACGGAGACGACCGTCATCACCTCCTATCTCGACACCTCGCTGCGGCTCGCGCGCGGCACGCCGGCCGAGCAGGCTGAGATACTCGCCCGCGCGAGCAACGACTACGCGGCCGCGCCCACGCCTAGCATCGTCCTGCGTTATGCCATGGTGCTCTCTACTCCAGGCCATGCAGGGTATGACCCTGTCGGCGCGCAGCGACTTTTGCGCGAAGTGCTCGCGAGCCCGGAAACTCTGCTGCCTGCGGA
>JAEZCR010000274.1 GCA_023433465.1 Pseudomonadota bacterium
GGGTCAGTCCTCACCCTGAGTGTCAAGATACCAAACTACCCGCGAAGAGGGCTGACCCCTTTTGCTAGGAAAGGGGGGCTGCCCCCATACTTTTATGATCAACAGCATTGCCGACCTGCGCGAGCTCGCGCGCAAGCGCGTACCGCGCGCCATCTTCGACTACGCCGACCGAGGCTCGTACGACGAGGTCACGTTCAATCGCAACCTCGACGACCTGCGCGCGATCCAGCTGCGCCAGCGCGTCATGGTCGACGTGTCGCGGCAGCAGCTCGCGACGACCATCATGGGCGAGGACTGGTCGATTCCGCTCGGAATCGGCCCCACCGGCCTCACCGGCCTATTTCACGCGAACGGCGAGATGCTCGGCGCCCGTGCCGCGCAGGCCTTCGGCGTGCCGTTCTGCCTGAGCACGCTGTCCATCGGTTCGATCGAGGACGTCCGCGGCGCGGTGCAGAAGCCGTTCTGGTTCCAGGTCTATCTGATGCGCGATCGCGGCTTCAACGTGGAGCTGCTCGACCGCGCCAAGGCCGCCAATTGTTCGGCCATCATGCTGACCGTCGACATGCCCGTGCAGGGCGTGCGCCGCCGCGACGCGAAGAACGGCCTGTCGATTCCGCCGCGGCTCACGCTGCGCAATGCCTTCGACATCGCGACTAAGCCGTCCTGGGCGTTCAAGGTGCTCATGGGCAAGCGCCGCACGTTCGGCAATCTCGAAGGCCGCATGACCGCGGGCGCGGGCCTCAAGACGTTGGCCGAACGCATCGCGCAGCAGTTCGATCCGACAGTGACCTGGAAGGATCTCGAGTGGCTGCGTCAGCAGTGGCCGCGCAAGATCATCATCAAGGGCATCCTCGACCCCGAGGACGCGCGACTCGCCTGCGAACATGGCGCGGATGCGATCGTGGTCTCGAACCACGGGGGCCGGCAGCTCGACGGCGCCCGTTCGACGATCTCGGCGCTTCCCGGAGTCGTGGAGGCGATCGCGGGCCGATGCGAGGTGCTTTTCGACGGCGGCGTACGCACCGGCCAGGACGTGCTCAAGGCCCTGGCCCTGGGAGCCAAGGGCTGTCTCATCGGCAAGGCGTTCCTGTACGCCCTCGCGGCGCGTGGCGAAGCCGGCGTGGCGCTCGCGCTCGACATCATCCGCAAGGAGCTGGCCGTGAGCCTCGCGCTCACAGGCGCGAACGACGTGCGCAAGGTGACGGCCGACATCCTGGTGAGAAGTTAGGCCATTCAGCCGGAGCGCGCCCGACCGGACCGCTCACGCGTCGAGTATCGCGAAGGTTGAAGCGCCGCCGACGAAGGGGTGTCGGCGGCGCTTCGATTGTCGAAAAGCACACAGAGCGCGGACAAGGTGCACTTCTCGGACCCGTAAAACCCCGGACCGTATCAGCCGAAACCGGCAAATAACGATCAATTTCGATCTCGTATCTCTATCTTCGATCACATTCCGTCACGGAAACCGGTGGCAAAGACCCGGAATCCGTTTTTATCGATCAGAATGTCTTGTGGCGAAAGTTACACGCCTGATAACGCTACCGGCCAGCACTTTTTCACCGATGAGTTGCCATATCGCGAATGCAATCGGTCCAGAATCAAAATGGAAAGGGTGTGGAGCCCACCAGGAGCCGAAAGCCCGCCCCGGGTAGTTGGATTCGCGTGCGTTTCCCGGACGCTGTCTAACTACTTCGGACGCGCAGTCGCGCGCGCAAAAAGAAACGGGGCGTCCCGGCAATGCAGCTACCGGAGACGCCCCGGTTGGTCGATGGCGCGCGGGCGCGCGCCCCGCGGACTTCAGAACGCTTTCACGGTCACGCCCAGAAACAGGGCCATCCCCGCGTAGTCGTAGGTCGCGGGGAACGTGTTTCCGTAGCCACCCTGGCCCGCGACGATGGGCGGATCGGAATCGAGCACGTTGTTGATGCCCGCGAAGATCTCGGCCTTGTCGGCGAAGTCGTAGGTGAACGACAGGTCGATGTAATTCCTCGCACCCAGCCGCGGATTGATCATCGTCTCCAGCCCCGGCGGAGTGGCGCCGCGACGCAGCGGCAGGATGTAACGATCAGTCGTCACCGAGTCGACGTAGCGATGGCGCAGGCTCACGCCAAGATCCGCCAGCGACCACGTGAAGCGCGTGACTCCCTTGTACTGCGGAATGGGCTCGCCGCAGGTCGCACCGAAGGCGCCCACGCATTCGTTCGTGTTCTCCGGCACGGCCTGCATCGGCGTCACCGTGAACTCGTCCGTGTACGTCCACGACGTGGCGATGTTCAGCCGGCTCGCGCCGATGTCGAATCCGTAACGCGCATTGAGGTCGATGCCCTTGGTCTCGAGCGCACCGATGTTCGCCTGCAGCACATCGAGCGAATACGGGGGCGTGATCGCGCCCGTAGCCGGGTTGCGATGGATCGCCTGGCAGAAGTCGCTCGCGGGATCCCGGACCGTGTAGTAACACAGGTTCAGCGTGTTCTGCGCACCGCCGCCGAGCTGCGAGATCGCGTCGTCGAGCGTGATGTTGAAGTAGTCGATCGTGACGGCGAGATCCGGCAGGAAGGTCGGCGTGAACACGATGCCGAAGGTCTTCGTGTCGGAGCTTTCCTCCTGGAGATTCGCATTGCCGCCCGAGCGGTTCGGAATGATGTTGTCGGGCTGCACACCCGCCTGGAACACGGCGGCATCCGGCACACCCGTCGCGACACACAGCGCCCGCACCTCCGGCGTCTGGTTCCCGGCGCTGGCGCGGCTCGAGCACGGATCGGTCAGCGTCGAGAAATTGAGCTGCAGTCCGCCGTACAGGTCGCCGATGTTCGGCGCGCGGATCGCACGCTGGAACTGCGCGCGCAGCGCGATCGTGTCGTGGATGCGGTAGTCGAGACCGTACAGGTAGGTGGACACCCGGCCCACGCCCTCGAGGTCGTAATCCGAGCTGCGATAACCGCCGTTCAGGCTGAGGTTTTTCGCGCCCGGCACATCGGCGAGCAACGGGATACGCACTTCCGCGAAGATGTCCTTCGACGTCACGTCGCCCTCGGTGGGCAGGCCGGGGTTGAAGCCGATGACGTCACCGGAACGCAGGTATTCGTCGGGGATGTACTCCGCTTCGGCCGTGCGCCATTCGACGCCGAGCGAGAAGCCCACCGGGCCCGCCCAGGTATCGAACGCCTCGCCACCGATCGTGGCCGCGGCGACCTGCTGTTCGGCGTTGGTCACGTTCGTCGCGTTGATCTTGATCGCGTTGACCGCGGCCTCGCTGAGGTTCTGGCCGAAGATGTTGGCCACCGGCGCGGCGCCGCCGACCGAGAGCAACGCCGACGCGTAGCGACTGCGAGAAGCCGCGCCTTCCTGGCGACTCGTGTCCTCGGACCGCGCGAAGCTCCAATACACGTCGTAGCTCAGATTGCGCAGGAATTTGTCGGAGACGTCGCCGAGATCACCCTTCACGCCGATCGCCGTGCGCCACACGTTGTGGTCGTCGACGTTGAAGCGGTACGGAAGCTCCACCAGGCGGCGACCCGCGGTGAGGATCGCGCGGCCGTCACCGGGCGTGGTGGTGTAAGTCAGCGAGCCCTGCGTGATCGAGCGTGGCCCGGTCTCCGCGTTGTCAAGCGCCACCAGCAGGTTGCGCATCGACGGGTCGAGATACGGATTGTTGGTGTCGAAAAGGAAGTCGCCACCGATGTTCGCCTGCGTGAGCTGCTGGTTGACGCGGTTATTGCTGAAGTGGAACTCCAGGTAACCCGTGGCGGCAGGCGCGAACTCGTAGTGCGTGAATGCGTTGAGCATCCAGCGCTCCTGCGGAACCTGCAGGTAGTTGAACAACGTCAGGTTGAAGTCGTCCGCGGGACGATTCACGAGACGCTGGTTGGTGCCGTCGTCGTTGAACGTGAAGCCGTTCGAGCCGAGCCCGGTGAGGCCCGCGCCCGCGAGCGCCGTCTGCACGCCCGCGTTCCCGAGCTGGCCCGCGGTGAGCACGTAGCGGCCGTTGGGAATATCACCGCTGCCGGAGAACACGAAACCCATGCGGCCGCCGGAGTTCGCGCAATTGGCGGCGTTGGAGCCGTTGGGCGTGCCTAACAACGTGTTGCTCCAAGATTCCGCCGTGACGCAGCCTTCGCCGTAGGGCATGGTCGCCCAGTCGCCGCGTTCCTGGCGCGTGAAGCCCTCGCGCTTCATGTAGTTGAGCGACACGACCGCATTGCCGCGGCCTTCGCCGAAGTTGCCGCCGAGCGTGAGATCCGCGCTCCAGGTCGGCGTGTTGGTCGAGCTGTCCCAGCCGTACTGGCCGCCGACGTCGACGCCTTCGAAGTCGTCCTTCATGATGAAGTTGATGACGCCGGTGATCGCATCGGAACCGTAGACCGCCGACGAACCGCCCGTGACGATTTCAGTGCGCTCGAGCAGCGCGGTCGGAATGGTGTTGAGGTCGGTGACCTGCTCCGGTCCGAAGATCGCGAAGCGCCGGCCGTTGACCAGCGTGAGGCTGCGTGTAGGTCCGAAGCCCCGCAGGTTCACGTAGGCCGCGCCGGCCGCGGAGCCCGCCGGCACGGTGTTCGCCGTGGCGCCGCCGTTCGTGGCCTGCACGAACTGGGGCTGGTCACTCAGGACCTTGTCCATGTTGACCGTGCCCGACAGCCGCACCTCCTCGGCGTTGATGATCGCGAGTGGCGTGGACGCATCCGTGACGTCGCGCGCGATGCGCGAACCGGTGACGATGATTTCTTCCTGCTGCTCGGGCGTCTGGCCTGGCGAAGCGCCTTGGTCCTGCGCGTATGCGCAGGTGGCGAGCGAGAGAAGAACGACGATCAGGCGCGCGCGCACGTCAAGCGAGCCATGGCGGCTCGCCGAGCGATTGAAGTCCATGATTCCCCCTTCAGGATCATTTGATATGAAAACGCTCCACGAAGTGATCAAACGTCCGCAATTTCGATCACTTCACGCGCAATTAACCTTAAAACCGATCTCAAAGCAACGATTTTCTGCGGGAATAGATCGAAAGTGATCGATCTTGGTACTCAGGGGGAAGACTTTCTCTTGGGCGTCGCGAACTTGCGCTCACAACCCCTGTTTGGACCTATCAAGTCCGCGGCGCGAGCTCCGCAGCCTGGCGCAAGGCTTCCACGAGGCTGCGCTCGTCCGCGATCCCTTTGCCCGCGATGTCGAACGCGGTGCCGTGATCGACCGAAGTCCGCACGACGGGCAGTCCGACCGTGATGTTCACGCCGGATTCGAGGCCGAGCACCTTGATGGGCCCATGCCCCTGGTCGTGATACATCGCGACCACGATGTCGAAATCACCGCGCGCGGCGAGGAAGAACAGCGTGTCCGCGGGCAACGGGCCTTTGACGTTCCAGCCCCGGGCCTGGCAGCGCCGCACGGCGGGCTCGATCTTCGCGGCCTCTTCGCCTCGCCCGAACAAACCGTTCTCACCCGCGTGCGGGTTGATGCCGCACACGCCGATTCGCGGCGCCGGAATTCCGGCGCGCTCGAGCGTGAGCTGCGCGCGCCCGATCACGCGTTCGACCAGCGCCGCGTCGATGCGCTCGATCGCATCCAGCAACCCGATGTGCGTCGTGACGTGAATGACGCGCAGTTTCGGCGCGACCAGCATCATCGACACCTCGGGCGTCCCGGTGAGCGCCGCGAGCAGTTCCGTGTGCCCGGGATACTGATGACCCGCGGCGTGCAGCGCTTCCTTGCTGAGCGGCGCGGTGCAGATCGCCTGTGCCTGGCCAGACTCGACGATGCGCACGGCGCGCTCGATGTAACGAAAGGCCGCCTCGCCCGCGATGGCGGACGTCGCGCCGAACGGAAGGTCCGAGGGAATCAGCCCGAGGTCGATGCACTCGACGTCTCGATCGCCGAAAGTCGCCTGCGACGGGTCGGCACGGCTCTCGACGTTCAGCGGGCTACCGACGATTTCACCCGCGCGCCGTAAACGCCCAGCGTCGCCGATCACGAGCGGCCTGCACAGCGCATGCACCTCGGGCCACGCGAGCGCCTTCATGATGATTTCGGGCCCGATGCCCGCGGCATCGCCCATCGTGATCGCGATCGTCTGTCGACTCATCTGCTCACGCCACCGCGCCGCTGCCGCGAATGAAACGCAGTCTCTCGATGATGCGCCGCAGGCAGCCCGCATCCCCGAACCCGCCGGCCTTGGTCACCACCGGCACGGACAGGCTTCCGAGTGTAAGACCGAGCGCGATGCCGTGTTCGATCTCGTCGACGAGTTGGATGCCGGTGATGCCGAGGCGCTCGAACAGCGTGGCCGCGGTCTCGCCGCCCGTCGCGACCAGCGCGCTCGCCTGCGCCGCGAACGGAATCACGCGGCGCGCGAGACGCGCCGCGAGTTGCTGGGCCTGTGTCGGGGTCATGTTGCGCGCGTCGGGAAAGACGAAGTCGACGACGAGGTCCCGGCCATCGGCGATCGCCTGCAGCAGATCGAGCCGCGCCTCGATGGCCTCCTCCGTGTTCTGCGGTCGATCGAGACTGCTCGCCATCAACGTCAGCCGCTCGATGCCGGGCAGCGAGTCGAGCTCGCGCAGCGCCGCGCGCGTGGCCTGCGCCTGCGAACCGGCGACGAGCAGCGCGCCGTGTCGGGTCGGCGGCACGTGTATCGGTCGCGCGCGTTTGCCTGCTTCGGGCGAGATCTTGCGCGCGATCGCGTGGGCGAGACCGGCGCTGCCCGCGAGTAATACCGGCCACGGGCCGAGGCAGACCTCGGCGATGATGTCGAGATCGGATTCCGTCTCCGCATCGCAGACGACGGCCGTCTTCCCCGCGGGCCATTCGAATTCTCCGGAACGAAGCACATCGAGCGAGACCGGCGCGGCGGCGATACCCATGGTCTCGAGCAATCGGACGACGTTCGCGCCCGCGGCGTCCGCGCCAGGTGGCCAGAACTCCGTGAGCTCGAGCGGCGTACCGTGCACGTACACTCGCGCATCGCGGGTCACGCGGCCCGTGGCTGGAAACGCGGGCGCGACGATGAGCCGGGTGTCCGGCGATTGCGCGCGCATCACGTCGAGCAGCGCGCCGATCTCGTGCGCGGGATGTCCGCGCAACGTCGAGTCGATCTTCTTGAAGACGCGCATGCCTTCGATGCGATACCGGCGCAGCAGATCGGTGTGTTTCGCGTACGCGGCCGCGGCATCGAGCACACGGCTGCCCGCGTCGATCGACAGGGCGAGCGGCGGATCCAGGACCGTGTCGTGGTAGTCACCCCAGACGACGCGCGCCGACAATCTGCGCTTCGCGAAGGCGACCGCGCAGTCGGCCGCGCCGGTCAGATCGTCGGCGATGATGAGCCAGTTCGATGCCATGTCAGCCGACGCGCGCTTCCACGCGGCGCGCCCGCGCCCTCGGCGCCTCGACCAGGAGTCTGCGCAACACCAGGCCTAACAAGATGCCGATGCCCATCTCGACGGCGAACCGCGCGCCGGTCAACGGGCCGAAGATTTGCGGGGTGTCGGGAAACAGCGTCACCATGATCCAAGCACTCACAAGGGTACGACCATCAGGCCACCAGGCACGCGTTCGACGGCCCGCTTGATGGGAACCTGAAACATTCTTGCCATCCCCCCCACGGCGCGGTTAGTTTGCCGCGCATGAACAAATATACCCGCTTCGCTGCTGTTACCGGCCTCGCACTCGGTGGCATTTTTCACGTCAATGCCGCGTCCGCCGCGGACTGCGAGATGAAATTCACGATGAGCGGCTGGTCCGCGTTCTACAAACGCGCCGACGGCACGGGTCACGTGACCTGCAATAACGGACAGTCGGCCACCGTGCGTCTACAGGCGCGCGGCGGTGGTTTGAGCGCCGGCAAGTCGACCATCGAAAACGGCCGTGGCGAGTTCTCGAACGTAAAGGACATCGGCGAGATCTTCGGCAACTACGTCAGCGCCGAAGCCCATGCCGGCGCCGTGAAATCCTCGAAGGCGCAGGTGGTCACCAAGGGTGAAGTGACACTTGCCCTGACCGGCACGGGTCGCGGCTGGGACCTCGGCCTCGCCATCGGCAAGTTCTCGATCAAGCGCAAGTGATCAACGCGTTTCGACCGGCTGCGGTGGCCGTTGCTGCCGCGACCGGCCGAGACACGCGGTGAACTCCGCGCCGAACAGGAAGATCTGCGCGGAGTAGTACAGCCACAGCAGCAACGCGGCGAAGGATGCGGCCGCCCCATACGCGGTGGGCTGAGTTGCGCGTCCCAGATAGAGGCCGATCGCCCATCTACCGAGATGGAACAGCAGCGCGGTCACGAGCGCGCCGGTCAGGACGTGACGCCATGGCAGGCGCCGGGCCGGAAGATAGCGGTAGATCAACGCGACGATGCCCGTGCCGAGCAGGATCGACACCAGAAAGTCGATCGCGGCGAACACCCCGATCAGCCCCTCGAAGTGCCGCAGCACGAAGCCGCGCAACGTCGCGAGCGCAGTGGTCAGCGTGAGCGACACGAGCAACAGGAATCCGATCGCGAGGATGAAACCGAACGACACCAGGCGCGAGCGCACGGCGGCGCGCCAGCCGCGCGGGATGGCTTCGCGGCCGCCCCACACCTGGAGCAACGCACTCTCGAGCGCGGAGAACACCGTGCTCGCGCCGACGGCCAGCATGATGACGCTGAGGATCGTGGCCCACACGCCATCGACCGACTGCGCGCCACGCATCGCGCCCACGATCACTTCGGCGCTCGATCGGCCGAAGAGCAGCGTGAGCTGCCCCTGGACGTACGAAGACGCGACTTCCGCACCGACGATCCAGCCCACGATCGTCACGATGATGACCAGCAGCGGCGCGAGCGAGAACGCGCAGTAGAACGCGAGCGCGGCGCTGATGCTGGAGGCCTGGTCGGAAAGCCAGTTATCGACCGTGCCCTTCAGGATTCCCCACAACGTGCGTCGGCTGCTCACGCCCGGATTCTGCGCCCGCGCGCCGGCCTAACAAGATTCGATGGCCGTCGGCGGACTCCGGCGCGCCACGCCAGCGCGCGCCTACAGTTGCGCGCCAGGGCCCGCGTCGCGCCAGGCCTTGCTCGGCGACAGCCGGATGTCGTCGCCCGCGCGGACTATCAACAGCGCGCGCGCGCCGAGGCGATCGGCCAGCGCGATCGCGGCCTCGGGCGCCATCGCCATGAACACCGTCGCCAGCGCATCGGCCCGCATGCCGTCCGCGGCCACGACCGTCGACGACAGCGTCGCGTGTTCAACCGGGTAACCGGTGCGCGGATCGATGATGTGCGAGTAGTGCCGGCCGCCACTCTCGAAGAAGCGCCGGTAATCGCCGGCCGTGGCGATCGATTCATCGCTGAGCGCCACGGCGGCGGGCACGAGACTCGGCCGGCCGGACGGATCGTCGGGACCCGGCTTCTCGACCGCCACGCGCCACGCTTCGCCGCGCGAGTTCACGCCGTGCGCGCGCAACTTCCCCGAAAGATCGATGAGGTAGTTAGTGACGCCGCGCGCCTCGAGGTACTCGGCGACGCGATCGACGCCGCGGCCCTTGCCGAGCGACGACAGGTCGACGTAGACGCCCGGCTCCTTGCGCGCGCGGTTCGCCGCCGCGTCGACTGCGAGCTTGCGCCAGCCCACGTGTACTCGCGCGGCGTCGATGGCCTGCGCGTCCGGCGCCTCGCGCCGCGCGGGGTCGGGACCGAAACCCCACAGGTTCACGAGCGGCCCCACGGTGAGGTCATAGGCGCCATCGCTTTTCTCCGCGAGTTCGCGCGCATAGGCCATGACGCTGGCGAGCTCGGGATCGACGTCCACCCAGTCGCCACTCGCATCCCGATTGAAACGGCTCAGCGCCGAATCGGCCTTGTAGGTGCTGAGCGCCTGGTCGACCTCGTCGAAACGCGCCTGCACGCCCGCGCGCAATTCCGCGGCGGGCGCGGGCAGCTCACCGGCGAGCTTCACCGTCCACGCGCTGCCCATCGTGACCCCTTCGAGCAGGGTCTCGGGTAACACGACCCGCGGCGGTGGCGCGACGCAGGCCGCGAGCGCGCAGCAGAGAAGCGGGAGCAGCCGGCGCAAACTGACTACTGCGGCAGCACTTCGAGCGTGGCGTTGTACGAGACCCGGCGCTTCTTCACGTTGGGCGCCGTGGATTTCTCGTCCTGCACGCCGGCGTCGATCCAGTACAGCCCCGGCGCCGGCCACTTGATGGTGACGAGCCCGTCCTTGTCGGTCTTCTGGACGATGGCCTCCGGCGAATCGCGGTAACGCGTGCCACCCCGGATCACCTCGACCTCGAGGTCCGCGGCGGGTTTGCCATCGAGCAGGAAACGCAGCTTCGCCGCTTCGCCGGCGTACAGATCGTTCGGGTGTTGCAGCGGAACGAGCTCGAGGCCCGCGCCCGTACCAGGTTTGAGGTCCGTCGGTGAGCCCACCGTCACGAAGGTCTCGATCCGCCGCAGCACCTGCTCGGCGTCGAGTTTGGCCGCGTTCGCCGGGATGTTCGCCGCCATCTCCGCCGCGGCTCCGCGCCAGCGCTTCGGCTTGCCCTCTTCTTCCCAGCGCGCCATCACGGCGTCCTCGCCGATCAGGACGCGATAGGTGCCGGGCTGGCGCAGCTCGAGATCGAAGGTGCTGCGGGTGCGGCTTTTCGCCACGTTCTGCGCGGCGATCGGCTGGCCGTCCGGCGTCACGATGGTGAGCCCGTCGACCGGCAACATGCCCTGGTTCACCGAGAACAGGTCGTCCGCCTGCGCGGCGTCGAACGCGACCCAACCACCCGAACGCGCGAGCACGGTCTGCGACGGCAGCAGCCAGGGCCGCGCCGCGAATGTCGCCGGCGCGGCGAGCATCGAGAGCAGCGCGAGACTCGTGATGTATTTCTTCATGGTCAGTACCTCGTCAGTGGCGCTCAGGGATTCAGCGTCAACGCGATGGCGCCGAGCTCCTTGGAGCCCTGGCCCGTCGCGGTCTGTTGCTTCTTGATGGGCCATTCGAACGGGATGCGCACGGCTTCGCGCCCACCTACTTCGCGCGCGGCTTCCACGACCAGCGCGTACTGACCGGGCTTCAGGTTCGCGAGCGGCGTCTGCTTCGCGTCGAACTTGAGGATGTGCTGGCCAACCGGGCGCGTCGCGCCGGTGATGCCGTCCGCCGGCACCTTGAGATCGCGGCCGCCGCGCCGCCACCACTGGCGCAGGTCGGGCAGCCACTTGGTGTGATCGCCGCGCAGGTTGTACCAGACGGCGAGATTCGCGGCGATCGTCTGGTCCTCGCCCTCGATCCACATCGCGACGTACGGCCGGTGGTATTCGGCCACGGGCAGGTTCGGGATCTCGACGTTGAGGGTGAGGTCCGCGGCGCTCGCGCCGCCCGCGAGGACGGCCAGTGCCAGGCAGACGGCAATTCTGGACTTGCGGATCATTCGATGCTCCAACTAACTATTCAATGCACGAAGAAGATCATGAGGCCGAGGACCAGGACCGTGCCGCCCACCACCAGCGGCCAGGTCGAGCGGCGCTGGCGGGCCTGGATCTGCAGGAGGATCAGGCCCGTCAGCGAGAAGAACAGGCACGCGGCCGCGACGACGTCGATGAAGATCGTCCACGCGAGCCCGGTGTTGCGGCCCTTGTGGAGATCGTTGAAGTACGCGATCCAGCCGCGGTCGGTGGATTCGGACTTCGCCGCGCCGCTTTCGCGGTCGATGGAGACCCAGGCATCGCGCCCCGGCCCCGGCGCCGATAGATAGAGCTCCTCGTCGGACCACTCGACCTCGGCCGTCGACGCGCGGATCTCGAACTCGCGCTCGACCCATTCCGCGACGCCCACCGGCACGGGCGCGTCGGCCGCGGCCTGCGCGAGCTCGGCGCGCAGCGCGTCGGGCAGGGTTGCGTCGCGCGTCGACACGCGCGGCGTCGAGCCGATGGCCGAAGCGTGATTCAGCGTGATGCCGGTGATGGTGAACAGCATGAGCGCCGTGAAGCACACCGCGGCGCTGATCCAATGCAGCAGGTGCGTCGTGCGGTACACGCGCAGGCGGACGCGGGAATTCATGCGCCGGTTCGACTCGACATAATCTCTAGAGCAAGGCTTGGGGACTTTCGTCCGGGAGCGCGAAAGCTACATGAGAAGAATTCTTATTTGCAACTTCTCTCTATCTATAGGGCCTATACAGCCCATAGGGTGCTCATTGCGCGGCAACGGGCGGATTCGGCTCGAGCGGCAACGGGCGCGGGCGATCGAAACTCACGGAGCCGAATTTCGGGGGCTTCAGTTTCTTCACGTTTTTCTTCCGCCAGGGCTCGTACTCCGCCAGCGTGAGACGTTCAGGAACCGCCGTACCCCACGAATCGCGATGCAGCTCGCTCCAGACGAGTTCCTCGAGGAAGCCCGCCTCCGCCGCCTTGGCCAGGATCTTGAGGAACTTCGATTTTCCGCCGGCCTCGGCGTCCATCAGCAATGCGCCCTGGTACGCCGCGAGCTCATCCTCGAAGGTCGGAACATACGCTCCGCCGCACACCGGCATGTTCGCGGTGTTCTTCTCAGCGATTCCGTTCAGGAAGATGAGGTAACCGAAGCCGACGCCCATGTCGTCGCTGGATGCGCTCGGGTCGAAGGCGATGTTCAGCGACGCACCGGGCTTTTTCGCATCGGGATCGACCGGCTGCAGGTGCGGACGGATCGCATCACCGAACACGTCGAGAATCGCGCGGCGCGCCTCGCCGATCTCCTCGAAATGCGGCGCCAGCATCGTGAACCGCAGTTTCACGAAGTGTTTCGCGGCGCCCGTGATCCACACGTAGGACGCGGCGTGTCCCTCTTGCCGATCCAGCTCGAACACCGCCTCGCGCGCGAGTGGCGCGTCGTCAGGAGGACTCAGGCGAACGAGTTGTTCGGTCTTCAGAACCGCGTTCTTGTAGGTAGGCGTCTGCTGGACACCCTGCTTGGCGATCTCGTATTCGAGGCAGGTTGGAATCGATTCGGCGCCATCGGGTATATCGGGAACGCCGGCGTCGTACACGTAGATGCTGAGCCTCGCCCCGTTGGCGTTGTAGTTGTAGCCGACACCCAGGCGCGGATCGTCGAACTTGCTGGGTGCGCCGGCGTAGACCAATGGCCCCAGTCGCGCCGGCAGCTCGAACGGCCCCGGCAGTAGTTTGACCGGTTCCTGCGCCTGCGTGCCGGTGGCGGCCATGGCAATCAGACAGACCAGCGGCTTGTTCATGCCCCAGTCTAACGCGCGGCGCGCTGGAGCCGGTCTCCCTCGCGCCGCCCACCCCCGCGCAGCGCGGGGCGCCCGCCCCCCCCC
>JAEZCR010000295.1 GCA_023433465.1 Pseudomonadota bacterium
GGGGGGGGGCGCCGGCCCCCGCGCCGTGGAACCGGTCCACGATCTCGACGCCGAGCTCGAACTTCACGTCGCGCGGATTGCGACCTTCGGCGATGCTCTTGCGCAGCGCGGCGACGTCCGCGAGCGGCCGGAAGGAAAGCAGCTCGAAATAACGCCACATGAGATCGTCGGAGATCGACATGAGCTTGCCGAACTGCACGTCGGCGGGCTCGTTGATGCCGATGTAATTCCCGAGCGATTTCGACATCTTGTTGACGCCGTCGAGACCCTCGAGCAGCGGCATCGTCATCACGATCTGCGGCTCCTGACCGTATGTTTCCTGCAGCTGGCGGCCGACCAGCAGGTTGAACTTCTGGTCCGTTCCGCCAAGCTCGACGTCGCTCCTGAGCGCCACCGAGTCGTAGCCCTGCACGAGTGGATAGAGGAACTCGTGGATCGCGATGGGCTGGCCACCCTTGTAACGCTTCGCGAAATCGTCGCGCTCGAGCATGCGCGCGACGGTGTGCCGGCCGGCGATCTCGATCAATCCCGCCGCGCTCATCGAGCCGAACCAGCGAGAGTTGAAATCCACGCGCGTCTTCGCGGGATCGAGGATCTTGAAGATCTGCTCCTGGTAGGTCTTCGCGTTCGCTTCGACCTGCTCGCGCGTGAGGGGCGGCCGGGTCGCATTACGTCCCGTGGGATCGCCGATCATCCCGGTGAAGTCGCCGATCAGGAACGTGACCTCGTGCCCGAAGTTCTGGAATTGCCGCATCTTGTTGATGAGCACGGTGTGCCCGAGATGCAGGTCCGGCGCGGTCGGGTCGAAACCCGCCTTGATGCGCAGCGGCGTGCCGCGTGTAATTTTTTTAACGAGTTCACTCTCGACCAGGACTTCCTGCGTCCCGCGCAGGAGTTCCGCGATCTGGTTCTGCAATTCGGCGTTCATTCTTCGGATTGTATCTAGGGGTGTTCGGAGGGCCGTTACGATGGTCACATCTGCCCGATAAGGCGATTGACCCTTTATCTATCCGTGGGTTACGTTTTATAGATCGTGCCTATTTTCATCAAGTCCGCCATACCCAGGCTGTCACTTCGTAGCGCAGCCGTGCTGCAGGTCGCGTTGTTCGCCTTCATGGGCGTGCTCGCGGTCATTCCTCGCGAAGACGAAGCCCTGGAACCGCCGCGCACGGCCGAGGTGACCACGACGGAATCCCCGGATCCCGCCGCCGACCAAACAACCATGGCGCCATCGGCGCCGGCCCAGGAAGCGAACCTCGCGTTCTCCACGATCGACGTCGTCGTGAGACGCAACGACACGATGGACCAGCTGTTCCGTCGCCTCGAATTGAATCTCGCGGATCTTGCCTCGCTGCGAAGCCTGCCCGAGCTGCGCAGCCAGGTGGACAGGCTGAGGCCGGGCGAAATGCTGCGCTTCATGCACAAGGACGGCGAACTCGTCGGCCTCGAACGCAAGCTCTCCGACAGCGAGACGCTCAAGGTCATTCGCGAAGCGGACGGCTTCAGCACCAACGTGCTCGAGAATCCGCTCGAAGTGCGCACGCGAACCGCGAGCGGGACCATCGCGAGTTCGCTGTTCCAGGCGACCGCGCAGGCCAGACTATCCGACCGCGTCGCCTTCGAAGTCGCCGAGATATTCCAGTACGACATCGACTTCGCGCTCGACATCCAGCAGGGCGACCGTTTCACGGTGATGTACGAGGAGCTCTACCAGGACGGCGAGCTGCTGCGCACCGGCAACGTCCTCGCCGCGAAGTTCGTGAACAACGGACGCGAGTTCCGCGCGGTGCGTTTCGTCGATTCGTCCGGACGCGCCGAGTACTACACGCCCGAGGGCAAGAGCCTGCGCAAGGCATTCATGCGGGCGCCGGTGCAGTTCTCGCGCATCAGCTCGCGCTTCAATCTTTCGCGCAAACATCCGGTGCTCAACCGCATTCGCGCCCACAAGGGCGTCGACTACGCCGCGGCGACCGGCACGCCCGTGCGCGCGGCCGGCGAAGGCAAGGTGCGTTTCGTCGGGCAGAAAGGCGGGTATGGCAATGTGATCGAGCTCGAGCACGGCTCCAACGTTGTGACCGTATACGGACACCTGTCGCGCTTCGCGAAGGGCCTGCGCCGCGGACAACGCGTCGAGCTCGGCAAGGTCATCGGCTACGTGGGCCAGACCGGCCTCGCCACCGGACCGCACCTCCACTACGAATATCGCGTGCGCGGAACGCACAAGAATCCGCAGACCGTGCCGCTGCCGGACGCGGCGCCGATCGCCGAATCCGAGCGCGAGAATTTCCTCGTCACGACCGCGGGCCTGGTGAACGTGCTCGACCTGCCGGCCGGGCCGGCGCTGGTCGCGAGATAAGCAGGACGATCGTCGCGCGCCGCGGGCGTTCCGCGGCCTGCCTCCGACCACCCACCTGACTACTTCGCGCCCGGCACACGCAGCTGGAATCCCACCGACTTCAGGTTGTCAATCTCGAGCTTGAGGTCCGCGACGGTCAGCGGATGATCGTCGAGCCAGCCCGACGGAAACCGCATCTCTAGCGCGTTCTTGCGCGGCGTCAACCGGATGCGCGGCAACGCCACGCTGGTGCGTCCGCGATGCAGCAGCACCGCGAGACGCAGCAGCAGTGTCATGGCCGGCGCGCGCTTGTCCCAGGGCGGATTGAGATTGTCGGCTTCCTCGATCGCCGGCCTGCGGCGGTGACTGCCGACCATGAGCGAGAGCAGCTTCTGCTCCTCGCGCGGGAAACCCGCCATGTCCGCGTTCGCGAGTAGATAGGCGCCGTGGCGGTGATAACCGCCGTGCGCGACATCGAGGCCGATTTCGTGCAGGCGGGCCGCCCAGCGCAGCAGCAGCTCGATCTCCGGGTCGGCGAGCGCCCACTCTTCCTCGATCTGTTCCAGGAACCCGACCGCGGTCGTCTCCACGCGCTCGGCCTGCGCGAGATCGACGTGAAACCGCTCCTGCATGCTGCGCACGGTGCGTTCCCGCGCATCCTCGTCGGTGTAGCGGCCGAGCAGGTCATAGAGGATTCCCTCGCGCATCGCGCCGTCCGCGACCTTCATCGACTCGATGCCGAGCTGCTCGAAGATCTCGGCGAGGACCGCGACGCCGCCGGCGATCGACAGCTTTCGTTCGTCCTGGATCGCGCTCTGGCGCAGGTCGCGGATGTGATCGAGCTTGCCGAGCTCGTGAATGACGCGATCGAGACCGTCTGCGCTGATGGTGTCGGCCGTGGCGGAATCGAGTTCACCGATCAGGTCGCCGATCGCGCGCACGGTGCCGGAGCTGCCCACCGCCTCGTCCCAGCCGCGCCGGCGGAACGCGGCCTGGTAGGACTCGATCGCGCGTCGCGCCGCGACCCGCGCGCGCTCCATGCGCTTGCGCGAGAGCCGGCCGTCCACGAAGAATTTTTCGCTGAGGCGCACGCATCCGATCTGCAGGCTCTCCATCTCGAGTGGCTCGAGCCCCACGCCGATGACGATCTCGGTGCTGCCGCCGCCGATGTCGCAAACCAGTCGCCGGCCTGGACCGGCGGGCATCGTGTGTGCGACGCCCGAGTAGATGAGGCGCGCCTCTTCGATACCCGAAACGATCTCGATGGGATGTCCAAGCGCCTCGCGCACGCGGTCGATGAAGGCTGCCTTTCTGCGTGCCCGCCGGAACGCGCTGGTGCCGACGACACGCACGCTGTCGGGCCGCATGTCGCGCAGCCGCTGCCCGAATCGTTCGAGACACGCGAGCGCGCGTTTCGTGACGTCCTTGTTCAGGCGGCCGTCGGCCTCGAGACCCGCGCCGAGACGCACCATCTCGCGCAGGCGATCGACGATGACGAGCTGGCCGTGCGTGTAACGCGCGACCACCATGTGGAAGCTGTTGGAACCGAGATCGACCGCAGCCAGGACGTCCGGGACGGACTTCGAAGCGCGTCGCGCCACGTCAGTGCGTGGTTGTCAGGCCGAGAATGAGGAGCCGCAACCGCAGGTGGTCTGCGCGTTCGGATTGCGGATCACGAACTGCGCGCCATCGAGTCCCTCGCGATAGTCGATCTCGGCGCCGGTCAGGTACTGGATGCTCATCGGGTCGATTAGCAACTTGACCCCGAGATTCTCGACGCAGGTATCGCCGTCCTGCTCGGCTTCGTCGAACTCGAAGCCGTATTGCATGCCCGAGCATCCGCCGCCCTGCACGAACACGCGCAGTTTGAGGTTCGGATTGCCCTCGCCGCGGATCAGGTCGCCGACCTTGCGGGCCGCTGCGTCGGTAAACGTCAGGCTATCGGTTTCGGAATGGGTTTCAGTCATGACTCGCACACTACGCGCCGGATTTGACGGTCGCAACCGCGTCGGCCTCGTCGGACTTGCGGTCCGGCTCGGGGGCCACCGCGGCCTGGGTGACCGGGATGAGCTTGCCCGTAATGACGGCGCCAGGCGCCATTTCAATCACGCCGTAGTGAACATTGCCATTGACCCGCGCTTTTCCGCCCAGGACCAGGCGTTCCCGCGCGTACATGTCGCCATTCACGGTTCCGTTCATGACGATGTTCGTGACTTCGACGTTGCCTTCGATGAAGCCGCTTTCGCTCACCGACAGGGCGCCACCGTCCTCGGCCGTGCTGCGGACGTTACCGAGCACGCGGCCATCTAGATGGAGACCACCCGAGAATTCGAGATCGCCCTTGAGATTCGCCGTCCTGCCGAGCAGCGTGTCGATGCGCGTGGATACGTGTTTGCGTCGCCCGAACATTCCCTACTCCCACGCCCGCTCACTGCGGATCGACATTCCATACGTAAGACTGTTGCACCGGGGCGGCGCCGCGCCGGTTGGACCTGACTTCGACGATGAGCTGTTCGGGTTTCATGCCGGCCGGCATCGTGATTTCCTCATCGATGTTCTCGAGATAGCGAAACGTAAAGGGTATCTCACGACGTTTGCCGCCCGAGAGTGTCGCGAAATCCGCACGCCCGGGCTTGCCATCGATCTCGCCATCGACCGACAGAACGACGACACCACTGACCACCGTGTCCGGCTTCATGGGCTGGACCAGGGTCACGCGGATCCGAAACTTGTTTGCCGTGGCCGTGGCCACCATACGCGCCTGCTGGATTTTTACCTCGGCCGAGTTCGCATTTTGGGTGACGATTCCGCGGTAAAAGGCCAAATCCTGGTTCAAACGGGCCACCTGGGCCTGAAGCTCGCCGATGGTGCGACGAACCTCCTCGCGCTCCCGGGTCTGCCCTACGGTCGAGGATTCCAGTTGCGCGATCTGGGCGCGCAACTCGGAGATCGTGCCCTCCTGTTTCTCGATCGTGTCGCGCAGTTCGCTGCGCTCCTTGAAGGCCGCGGGGGCATCGAAGCCCGCCCGATAACGGCCGAGCTCGAACATCCCGTACACGCTCGCCGCGATCACGAGCACGAGCAGCACGATGGTGAAGGTCCGGCGCCCCGGAGCGTAAGTCGTGACGACGAGTTTCGGCGGCAGTCCGGGCATCCCGACTCAGGCCTCGGCGGGCGCCGCGAGCTCCGACTGCCACCACTCGGGCAGCGGCGGAGCGCCGTCCGGAAATGCCAGCGCCGCGAGCTCGGTGAGCATCGCGGCGTACACCGGGCGCTTGAACCAGATCACCTCGCGCACCGGCTCCCAGTAGTTTGACCAGCGCCAGCCGTCGAACTCGGGTTCGTTGGTGTGCGCGAAACTGAAATCCAGGCTGCTCTCGGGCACCGCGAGTCCCAGCAGGAACCAGCGCTGCTTCTGGCCGATGCAGGTCGGGCCGCGGCCGCGGCGCACGTAGCGCTTCGGCAGTCGATATCGGATCCAGTCCGAGGTCGAACCCCGCATCGTGACGTGCCGTCTTTCGAGGCCGATTTCCTCGTGCAGCTCGCGGTACAGGGCCTGTTCTATCTGCTCGCCCTGCCGCACTCCGCCCTGCGGGAACTGCCAGCCGCGCCCGCCAGTGCGCTGCCCCAGGAATACCTCGCCATTGTCGCGCATCAACACGATGCCGACATTGGCGCGGTACCCCTCCCCGTCGATCCAATCGCTCATGAGGAATGTTTTACCGGGTGACAGCCGATTGAACAAGGCAGCGGGCCCGATCTGTTGGAGAATGAGGCGTGACCTCGCGCCCATCGACCACCCTGCTCTTCCTGCTGTTGATCGCTCTCGCCCTGGCAGTCGCGGGCCTCGGTCTGCTCGCCGGGTCGACCGACGTCGGCATGCGCGCGGGGCTCGCAGCATTGCTCGGAGACCCCGCGGAACCCGCGCACACGGTGGTCATCGAGTTACGCGCGCCACGACTCGTCTCGGCGTTCGCGATCGGCGCGTTGCTCGCGCTGGCCGGCGTGTTGCTGCAGGCCCTGTTTCGCAATCCGCTCGCGGATTCGTACGTGCTCGGTGTCTCGGGCGGCGCCGCGGTCGGCGCGCTCTGCGCGTTGCTGGCCGGCGTTTCTATGTGGCTCGTGCAGGGTTCGGCCGCGGCGGGCGCAATGCTCGCGACGTTGCTGGTGCTCGCGTTGTCGCGCGGCGGAGCGACGGTGCGCGTGTTGCTCACGGGCGTGGTCATCGCGAGCGCCTGCGGCGCGCTCGTCACCCTCGTGCTGGTGCTCGCCGACAACGGGCAGCTGCGCGGCATGATGTTCTGGCTCGCGGGAGATCTCGGTTGGGCCGCGACGCCGTCGCTGATGCTCGGCGCCGCCGGGCTCGCGACCGTGCTGGTCGCGTTGTTCGCCCGGCCGCTCGACGTGCTCGCGACGGGTGAAACCACGGCCCAGAGCCTGGGCCTCGACCTCGGGCGCTGGCGCGTGCTCATCGTGTTGTTCGCGGGCGTGCTGACGGCGGGCGCCGTCATCCAGGGAGGCACCATCGGCTTCATCGGACTCGTGATTCCGCACCTTGTGCGGCTCGCGTTCCGCACGGCCGCGCACCGCATCGTCGTGCCGGCGGCCGCGCTCGCCGGCGGCGCGCTGCTGGCGGCGGCCGATCTCGTCGCGCGCACGGTCGCGGCGCCACGCCAGCTGCCGGTCGGCGCGGTGATGGCCTTGTTAGGCGTGCCCGTGTTCCTGCTGCTGCTGCGCCGCATGGAAGGTGCGCGCGCCTGACCGGAGCGGGGGCGTTCGCGTCAGGCGACGATGTCCGCGCCGACTTCGACGCGATCTCGTCCGCCACTCTTGGCGCGATACAGCGCCGCGTCGGCCTCCGCGATCAGTCTTTCCGCCTGCGCCTTGTAGTCGCGCGAACGTGGCGCCGGCCGCGCGGTTGCGAGCCCGAGCGAGAGCGTCACGGTCACCTGGCCGCCGCCCGGAATCCGGATCGGCGTGCCGGCCACGCCCTGGCGGATGCGTTCCGCGAGTTTCAGCGCGTGCCCGCTTTCCACGCCCGCGAGCAGGATCGCGAATTCGTCGCCGCCGAAGCGCGCGCCGGTGTCCCCCGCGCGGATCTCTGCTTCGGCCCGCCGCGCCACTTCCTTGAGCGCCTCGTCACCCGCGAGATGCCCGTACTGGTCGTTGATCTCCTTGAAATGATCGATGTCGATCATCAGGCACGCCAGCACCTTTCCAGTACGCTCCGCCCGCGCGAGCTCCTCGCGCAAACGGTTGTGGAAGTAGCGGCGGTTGTGCCAGCCGGTGAGGAAATCCGTCACGCCGCTGCGCACGAGTCGCGCGCGGTTCACCGCGTTCTCGAGACTGATCGCGACGATGACGCCGAGGTGCGCGAGAAAATCCGACGCCAGGTCGCTCGTGAAGCGCGACGGGTCGTGGCTGCCGAACGCGATCACGCCGATCGCACGGTTGTCGCGCGGCAGCGGAATCAGCGCGACGCTGCCACCCTTGAGCTTGCGGAAGACCAGTTGATCGTGGTCGGCCGGGTTGTAAGGACCCAGCCACGGACGATCGAATTGCGCGAGCCTGGGAGCGAGTGCCGCGATCGCATCGACGTAGCGCACGTTCTCGATGACGGCGCTGGAAAGATTCTCGTTGCCCGACAGGTGGCGCAGTTCGTACTGCGGATCGAACAGCGTGAGCGTGACGAAATCGAGCGCGTACGCGTCGCGCAAACCGGTCACGATGCGCTCGAACAGCTCTCCCAACGAGGGGGCGCGCAGCAGTTCGATCTCGCGGGCCTGTGTCTTGCGCAGCAGCAGTTCGTTGCGCGCGACCTCCTCCGTGAGCGCGCGCAGTCGCTCACGCAGCTCTTCGGCGGACCCCGCGTAGGGATCGCGGGTGTTCACGCACGCCGCTCGGTGACGGAACGGCGGTCTTCGAGGTATTCGCGGCCGCGGCGCATGAGCGCTTCGAACGCGCTGAAATCCTGCGAGATCACCGCCGAGCGCAGCCGCTCGACCGCCTGCGCGAGCGCCTCGAGTGATTCAGCGCCGTAGTCGTTGAGACTCTGGATCTCGAAATACAGCTCGGGGCTCTCCTGCGCCACGTTCGTCGCGACATCGAGCTGGGAGTCGAAGGTCGTCGACGACAGCTTCGCGAGTCGCGGCGCGGCCTCGCCGCTTTCCGCGAGCGCGGTGAAGAACGCGATGTTGAGCGCGTGCGACAGGCCGAGCACGTAGGCGATCAGCCGGTCGTGATCGTCCAGCGACATGACGACCTGCTCGACCATGGTCGAACCGAACAGGTCACGCGCGGCCTGCGTGGCCTCCGCGGACCCCGCCTCGACGAAGATGACGTGTCGGCCCGAAAGCAACTCGGTGTCGGGACCGAACATCGGGTGCAGCGACGTGACGCGGCAGCCGTGCGACTTGAGCGCGTTCAACCCGGCGCGCAGCGGCGACTTGAGCGAGCCTACGTCGAAGATGACGCCTTTCGGGCGCCGCATCGCGAGCTCGCGCAGGATCCGGTCCGTGGCGCCGAGCGGCGTCGCGATCACGATGAAGTCCTGGTCGAGCGGCGACGCCTTCCAGTCCGCGATGTGCGCGAATCCCGGCGGGGCTCCGCTCGGGTCCGCGATCTGCACGGTGAACCCCTGCGACGCCATGAACTCGGCGAACCAGCGGCCCATCTTGCCCGCGCCGCCGATGACCAGCGCCGTGCGGCCCGTTCCCGTGCCCTGGGCGGCGACGCTCGCCTGCTCCTGGGTAGTTAGTGAGGAGCGGATCAGCAGGCGCAGGATGGTCTCCGCGACGTGCGGCGAGACGCCGAATTCCTTGCCCGTCTCGCGGGCGGCCATGAGCACTTCGCGCTCGCGCGCGAAGTCGCGCGTCGCCTGGCCGGTCGCCCGCTTGGCGCGCGCCACCTCACGGCTGGTCTCCTGCCGCTTGCCGACCAGTTCCAGTATCTGGCGGTCGAGTTCGTTGATCCTGCGGCGAAGGTCCTCGAGCGAGCTCATGAATCACCCTGATTGGTTCTTTCCAGCCAAGCTTTTATCGGCTGCCGCGAGCGACTGCAAGGCTACCGCGTCACGGATAACATACGCGCATGAAGATCTATAACGACTTGTTGCCCGATCCGCTGCCCGCCGAACCGATGGCCATCGCCGAGG
>JAEZCR010000302.1 GCA_023433465.1 Pseudomonadota bacterium
GGGGGGGGGCCGACCTATCCCCCCGCGCGCGCCTTCGCGCGCTCGGCCGCCGCGGAGATGCACTCCGGATACTTCACGCTGCGCGACGTCTGCACCATGAGCTGCGGGATCCGCGTGAAACTGCACACCGTCAGTCCGTCGCTGCTGCGCGATCTCGCGCGGCTCGAGGAGCTGTGGGCCGATGGCCTCGGGCGCTTCGGTGGTCCCTTCCTCACGGGCGCGCGTTTCTGCGCGGTGGATGCGTTCTTCGCGCCGGTGGCGTTTCGTCTCCACACCTATGAGCCTCCGATCAATGCCACGGCACGCCGTTACGCCGCGCAGTTGCTCGCACTCCCCTCGATGCAGGAGTGGTACACCGCCGCGCTGCGCGAAACCTGGCGCGACGAGCCGCACGACGCCGAGGCTCGCAAGGTCGGAGAATGGACCGCCGACCTGCGGGCTTCTTGATCACGGCCCGGTTGCGATAACCTTCGCGCGCCGGCCAGTGCCGGTGCAGGGGGAATCGCATGTCGAAGATGTTCCTGACGGCGGTCGTCGCCGCTCTCACGTTCGCATCCTCACAACCCGCGCAGGCGGAAACGCTGCGCAACGGGTTTTCCGTGGAGCGCCTCGCGCGCGTGGACGCGTTGCTGGACGGTTACGTGAACGATGGCCGCATCGCCGGCATCGTTGCGCTGGTATTGCGCGACGGAAAGCCGGTCTACCAGAAGGTGGTCGGCTGGGCGGACAAGGAAGCGAACCGGAAGATGGAGCTCGACACTGGGTTTCGCATCGCCTCGCAGACCAAGGCGATCACGAGCGCCGCCATCCTCATCCTGATGGAGGAAGGGAAGCTTTCGATTTTCGACCCGGCGGGCAAGTACATCCCGTCGTTCGCCGCAACCACGGTCGCGACGCAGGACGACACGGCGTCGAAAACCACGATGGTTGGCGCGAAGCGTCAGATAAGCATCAAGGACCTGCTCACCCACACTTCGGGTTATTCGTACGGAACGAGTCCGGGATTCGCATCGCTGTACGAAGCGAAAGGACTTGGACCCGCGGCCGGCTACGGGTGGTACTTCGCCGACAAGGACGAGCCGATCTGCGATTCGATGGAGCGCCTCGGCACTCTGCCCGCGTATTCGCAGCCCGGCGACGCGTTCGTGTACGGCTACAGCACGGACATCCTGGGTTGCATCGTCGAGAAGGCGTCCGGCATGTCCCTGGCGGACTACCTGCAGAGCCGGATCTTCAAACCGCTCGGCATGAAGGACACCCACTTCTTCGTGCCGCCGGAGCAGCGCGATCGCCTGGCGACGGTTTACGGCAGCGACGCGGACGGCAAGGCCGTGAAACAGCCCGAAGGCGCGAAGGGCCAGGGCCATTACGTCGACGGGCCGCGCAAGTCCTATTCCGGCGGCGCGGGCCTCGTCTCCACGGCACGCGACTATGCGACGTTCCTCGAAACGCTGCGTAATGGCGGTGTGCTGGGCAAGGTGCGCATCATGTCGCCGCACGCGGTGAAGCTCATGACGACCAACCAGGTCGGCACGATCCGCGGCGCGACCGCGACCGGGTTCGGGTTCGGCTTCGAGACCCACGACCGGTACGGTCCGGGAATGGAATCCGTCGGTTCGTTCGGCTGGGGCGGCGCATACGGCACCTATTACCGTGTGGATCCGGAGGAACGCCTGGTGACCGTGCTCATGATCCAGATGCTGCCCAACACCACGGACATCCGGGACAAGTTCACGACCTCTATCTACCAGGCATTGGTCGACTGACGAGCCCGGTGGTATCGGCTTCCGATACCCGCCCTGTCCGCTTGTTGGCCCCGCGGGACAATAGTTAGTTTCCCCGCCGCGCATCCTGCGCGATGAGGGGAGCAACATGGGGAAGAACATCAAGTGGCCGGTGGCGGCCGTGGCGGCGCTCGCCGCCGCCGCCCAGACGGCGCAGGCAGCCGATGGCGGCGAGTTCCGGATCTCGCCATTCCTGGGTCTCGCGGGCACGGAAGTCGACGGCCGTTACCAGGAGTTCGGCGAGACGTTCGAATACGACGGATACACGGTGGGGATATCCGCCGCGTGGCGCGCACCTTTCGGACTCGTGGCCGAGATAGGCACTTCCGCCTCCGGGGATCCGTACTTCGGCTGGGCGACAGGCGGCGAGCTGCGCGAGGTCTACGCGGCCGTGGGATACGACTTCGACGTCGCCGAGAACTGGCGGATCACGCCGAAGCTCGGCTGGACCTCCTGGGAGTTGAAGGCCGGCGAGATCGAAGACCTCATCGACGATCGCGGTGAGGAAACGGATTCCATCGATGGCGAGGATCCCTTCGTCGAGCTCGCGGTCGCCCGCCGCTTCGGCCAACACATCGCGATCGGGCTGGCATTACGCGCGGCGGACGTCGAGTTCGGAAAGTCGCGCTCCGCGGCGTTCACCTTGTCCTGGACTTTCTGAATCACCGGGTACGGAACACGTCCGTACCCGTTCTTCGACATGTGACCAAATGGTCACATATAGTCGATCCATGATCGACGAAGACCTCGTATTCAAGGCCCTCGCGGATGCTTCGCGCAGGTTTCTGCTGGACCTGCTGCACAAGCGCGACGGGCAGACGCTGGGCGAGCTCGAGTGGGAGCTCGAGATGACCCGCTTCGGGGTCATGAAGCACCTCAAGGTGCTCGAAGAGGCCGGACTCATCGTCACGCGGCGCGAAGGCCGCGAGAAGCTGCATTACCTCAATGCGGTCCCCATCCGTCTGATTCACGACCGGTGGATCGACAAGTACAAGGAGCGCGAACTCTCCGCGCTCGCTGACCTGAAAACCACACTGGAGAAAGCCAAATGTCCACCGCTGCGGAAGCGAGCGTGAACCAGGCCGCGAGGCCCGCCGTTCACATACACCAGATCTACATCAAGGCGGAGCCCGGCGCGATCTGGGACGCGATCACGAGTCCCGAGTGGAACGGCCGGTACGGCTACCGCGGCGTGAGCCACTACGAGCTCAAGCCCGGCGGCAAATTCCGCTGCATGGCGAACGAGCAGATGCGCTCGTTCGGACTGCCGGAGGTCATCGTCGACGGCGAAGTCGTCGAGGTGAAGCCGCCTAACAAGCTGGTGCAGACCTATCGCTTCCTGTTCAGCGACGCGAACAAATCGGAAGGTTTCTCGCGGCTCACGTTCGAAATCGAAAAGACGCCGGGCGGGTTCTGTCGGCTGACCGTCACGCACGACACCACCGGCATGCCGCTGATGACCCACGCCACGCAGAGCAATTTCAGCGAAGACGGCGGCGGCGGATGGGACTGGATCCTCAGCGACATCAAGACGCTGCTCGAGACCGGCAAGACGATGTCCTGACCGGCATGTGACGTCCGGGCAATGCGGGCATTCGCCCGCACTGCCCGGCGCTCGCGGCTATCTTCAACGGCGCGCGGCGATCCAGCGGTCGATCTTGGCCTCGAGGACCTCGAGCGGGATCGCGCCGTCCTTCAGTACCTCGTCGTGGAACGCGGCGACGTCGAACTTCGCACCGAGCTCCTTCTCCGCCTTCCTGCGCAGCTCGATGATCTTGAGCTGACCGATCTTGTACGCGAGCGCCTGGCCCGGGATCGCGGCAAAGCGCTCGGCCTCGGAGACCGCGCGAGTTTCCTCCGCGGGCGAATTCGCGAACATGTAGTCGAGCGTCTGCTGGCGCGTCCAGCCCTTGTAGTGGATGCCTGTGTCGGTCACGAGCCGGATCGCACGCCACAGCTCCGCGTCGAGCGCCCCGAAACGCTGCACGGGATCCTTGTAGATGCCCATCTCGTAGCCGAGGTACTCGGCATAGAGGCCCCACCCTTCGATGTACGCGGTATCGCGCGAGAAGCGGCGGAACATCGGCAGGTCGGAGAGCTCACGCTGCAGCGAGATCTGGAAGTGATGGCCGGGAGCCGCCTCGTGCAGCGACAGCGCGGCCAGCGCCGACTTCGGCCGCGCCTTCAGGTCGTACGCGTTCACATAGAAGATGCCGGGGCGTTTGCCATCGAGCGACGGCCCCTGGTACGAGCCCGCGGAGGACGTCGCTTCGCGGAAGGGTTCGACCAGCCGCACTTCGTAGTCTGTCTTCGGCCGCAGGTAGAAGTACTTCGGCAGCAGCGGCGCGACGTTCGCGCCGAAGGACTGGTAGGTGGACAGCAGCTCCTCGCGCGACTTGAAGTACATGTCGTCGCGCGCCTTGACCCACTCGAAGAAGGCCTTGAGCTCGGGCAGCGTTTTCACCGGCTTCTTGTAGCCGAGGTCCTTCGCCACGGCGCGCATGCCGTCCTGGATGCGGGCGACTTCGTCGAGACCGATCTGGTGCACCTGCGCGGGCGTCAACGAGCGCATCGTGCTGTCACGCACCTCGTGCGCGTACCACTCGGCGCCGCCGGGCAGCGCGCCCAGGCCGAACGTATCCCGCGACTTCGGCAGGTACTCGTCGGCGATGAAGGCGCGCAGCTTGCGATACGCGGGATTGAGCTGCGTCGAGATCAGGTTGCGGAACGCGGTAGTGAGGCGCTCGCGATCCGAGGCGGAGAAATCCGCCGGCATCTTCGCGACGGGCCCCCAGAAGATGCTCTTCTCGACGTCGTCGACGGCGTTCGCATCGAGCTGCGGCAGCACCTTCTCCATGAGCACGCGCGGCCCGACGATGCCCTGCTTCATGCCCTCGCGCATGTTGACGATCGCCTGATCGAAGATCACCGGGATGCGCGCGGCGCGCTTCAGCCAGTCGTCGTAATCCTTGACCGTGACGAACGGCTGCGCGCTCGTGCCCGAGCCAAGCTGCGCGAACGTGCTCGCGAAACTGTAGAACTGGTTGACCGGCATCAGCCGGTACGGGAATTCGAGGTCCTCGAGCGCGGACTCGCGGTTCAGCGTGAAGATCTCGAACGAGAGGCGGTCCTGGCCTTCGAGCTTATCCGCGCCTCCTTCTCCGACGATCGCGCGCGCCCGATCCAGATACTTCTGATGGAACGTGCGGGTCTGCTCTTCGTACTCGGCGGACAGGTTGTTGGGCAGTTCGCCGTTGTAACGCGGGTCGCCCGCGTACGTCGCGGTGAGCGGACTGAGCCTGAGGCTCTCTTCGTAGAACTCGGAGTACATCGCATCGAGTTCTGCGGCGCGGTCGGCCGAGCATGCGATGCCACTCAGCAGGAG
>JAEZCR010000305.1 GCA_023433465.1 Pseudomonadota bacterium
GTAGGTGGCGTCGAACACGAGGTTCTTGATGCTCTTGTTCACGACGCGCAGCGCATCGAAGGTCTGCTCGTTCTGGCGCCAGCCGACCGGCCCCACGAAGCGCTGATCGTCGATCGCGAGACGCTGGCGGCCGAGCGTGATCGTCGTTCCCGGCAGCGACGTGTTGGTGAGCTGGAATCGGTTGACTTCGTAGGCCTCGGGATCGGGCACGAGGGGATACGTCAGCATCGTCGGCACCGTCGGGTCCGGACGGTAGTCGTTGTCGATCGGGACCACCGCTTCGCCTTCGACCAGCAGCGTGGTATTCCACGCCTTGCCGGTTTCGAAGCCGAGTCGCGCGCGCAATGTCGTGGCGTGCGCATCCTCCGGGAGACCATCCTGATCGACGGTCTCGACGCGCAGACGCGTATCGAGGATCAGCTTCGTGCCCGCGAACGCGGACTTGAAAGAATCCGCTTCGCCGGCCTGCGCGACGCCGAGGCCGGCCGCGATCAGTGACGTGCACGCAAACAGGGACTTCATCGGTACTTACTCCCGTGACAAATTAGTTAGGCTGCACCAGCCCCCCGCTGTGCACGCCGAGTAAAGCAATCCTTATGCCAGGCCATTTTCCGGAGCGGATTTCGCAGCCGGGCCGCTGTTTCCGGCGCCTTGCACCGAAAGACGGCGGAGGGGTGCGCGCACGCCTTCAATGTTGTGCAGGCATGCTGCGTTCGGCCATGACGTAAATCAGGTTCATCGTTGAAAGCCGCCGCGGTTGCTGCCCGAATGGGTGGGCGGCCCCTCAGGCCAGATGGGCGAGCGCCACCAGCAATGCAATGAACAATATCGCGGCGATGCCCTGCCAGAACCCCACGGGATTGCGTTCGTACAGCGACGGGCGCTCGATCGAATGCGGCACGGCGCGCAGCGAGCCATGTTCCAGCTCGAAGGCGAACTCGATGGCGTCGGCGAAGCGCTCGCGCGGATCGAGCGCGATCGCGCGTGCGATCGTTCGTTCGAGCCAGGCCGGCAGGTCCGGCCGGTATTTCGTCAGCGAGGTCGCCTTTCCCAGGCGCGGCTGCGCGAACGGCTCGATCTCGCCGTACGGATAGGCGCCGCCCGCGAACATGCGATAGATAGTCACGCCGAGAGCGAAGATGTCGGTGCCCTCGTCGGCCTGCGCTCCGCTGAAGAGTTCGGGCGCCATGTAACTGCGCGTACCGGGCACCTCGTGGGTCAGCGTGTCTTCGAACTGCTTCAGGCGCGCGACGCCGAGGTCGATGAGCTTGAGACCGCCATCCGATTCGAGCATCACGTTCTCGGGCTTGATGTCGCGGTGGATGATGCCGGCCCGGTTGAGGGCCGCGACCGCCTTCGTCAACTTGAGCGCGATCTCGAGGCCCTCCGCGAGCGTGACCGATGGTCGTCGCAGCAGGCGTGCCTCGAGCGTCTCTCCTTCGTAGAACGGCAGCACGCCATAGAGGCAGGTACGGCGTTCGGCCGGTGGCTCGAGCGACTCCGTGACGAACGGACTGCGCACGTGACTCGCGATCCACATCTCGCGCAGCAGCGCCGTGCGCAGGTGAGCGTCGAGACCGGGACGCGACTTCGGAAACTTGAGCACGACCTGTCGGCTGCTGCGCTGATCGTGCGCGCGGAATACGCGCATGTACTGGCCGTCCGCGAGCATCTCGCCGAGCGTGTAGTCGTCGATGATCGCGCCGCTCGTCGGCGGCGTGCGCATCGGCTGCTCCGCCGCCGCGAGCTCGAGGTCGACGAACTGCGCGGAGGGCAACGCCAGAATATCGAGCACGAGCGCGGTCGCGTTGTCCGATTCGGTGCTGACGACGGCGCGTTCGACGAGCTCGCGCGCGGTCTCCTCCGGCGCGGCGCGCCGGGCCAGGATTCGATGGATTTCCCGGTGAGAAAGCGCCCCATGAACCCCATCGCTGCAGATGAGGTATCGATCGTGCAGGTGCGCGGATTCCTTGAAATGATCAGCCCGCAGGCTGTCCTGCGCGCCCACGGCCCGGGTCAGGGCGTGGGTCGTTCCGGGCGCCCCGAGCGTGTGATCGGTGGTGAGGGCGTGCAGCTCGTTGTCGCGCAGCCGGTAGATGCGCGAATCCCCAACATGGACCAGATGGGTACTCCTGCCGCACAGGAGCAGTGCACTCAGCGTGCAGGCCATTCCGTTGAGTTCGGGGTCGGATCGGCCGAGGGTGTGGATCCATCGATTGACCGCGTTCGCGGCCCGCGCGCCGATGCGCGCCACGCCCAGCGTGGGCTTCAGCTCCAGGCAGGCCTCGATGAAGCCCCGCACGGCCATTTCCGCCGCGATGCGCCCGCCCTTCGCGCCCCCCATTCCGTCGGCCAGCGCGGCCACGAGCCCAATAGTTAGCTCACCGCGCGGCGGCCCGACATAACACGCCGCGTAATCCTCGTTCTCGGCCCGCCCGCCCTGGTGCGTCGCGTACCCCACCCCGACCTGAAGAGAGGTGCCTGGCACGGAAATTCCGGGAGAACCGGCGTGGTCCGCTACTTGCATAGTCCCCGGGACTTGAATCGCACTGACGAGGGGTGACGTGGTCAATCGTGAGTTCCTGAAGGCGGGACATCTTCCCACTTTGCTTGCAGCGTTCTTCTACTTTGACATGAGTTTCATGGTCTGGGTGTTGATGGGCGCGCTCGCCGTTCAGATGTCCGCCGATCTCGGACTCAACGCGGCGCAGAAAGGCTTCATGGTCGCCCTGCCCGTGCTGGCCGGAGCGCTGCTGCGCATCGTCTTCGGAATCCTCGTCGACAAGCTGCAACCGCGCCGTGCCGGCATCATCGGCCAGGTCATCGTCATCGCGGGATTGTCCATCGCGTGGCTGGTCGGCGTCGAAAGCTACTCGGGAACGTTGGGACTCGGACTCATTCTCGGCGTCGCCGGCGCGTCGTTCGCCGTGGCGCTGCCGCTGGCGTCGCGCTGGTATCCGCCGCAATACCAGGGCATCGCGCTCGGCATCGCGGGCGCGGGAAATTCCGGCACCGTGTTCGCGTCGCTGTTCGCACCGGGCCTCGCGGTGCTCGTCGGCTGGAACAACGTGCTCGGCCTCGCGGTGATTCCGCTCGCCATCGCCTTCGTCGTCTATCTTTTCGCCGCGAAGGACAGCCCGTCCACTCCGCCGCCCAAGAAATTCCACGAGTACCTCGCGGTGCTGCGCATGGGTGACGCGTGGTGGTTCATGTTCTTCTACGCGGTGACGTTCGGCGGATTCGTCGGCCTCGCCTCCTCGCTCGCCATCTACTTCAACACCGACTACGGCCTCGATGCGGTCAAGGCCGGATACTTCACGGCCGGGTGCGTGTTCGTGGGCTCACTCGTGCGACCGATCGGCGGCGCGCTCGCGGATCGCATCGGCGGCATCAAGACGCTGAGCCTCATGTATTTCCTCGCCGCGCTCGCGCTGATCGCCGTGAGCTTCCGGCCTTCGAGCGTGTACGTGGCGCTGGCGCTGTTCGCCGGCGGCATGCTCGCGTTCGGCATGGGCAACGGCTCGGTGTTCCAGCTCGTTCCGCAGCGTTTCCGGCACGAGATCGGCGTGATGACCGGCCTCGTCGGCATGACCGGCGGCGTCGGCGGATTCTTCCTGGCGTCGAGCCTCGGCCTGTCGCAGCAGCTCACGGGTCGCTACCAGGCGGGGCTCCTCGTGTTCGCGTCCCTCGCCCTGCTGGCGCTGATCGGGCTCACGACCATCAAGCACCGGTGGCGCACGACCTGGGGTGCCGTGGGCATCGCGGGCGCACGCATCTAGTGTGAGAATGGGTTCACCAACCCATGAATCGCCCGACACAGATCGACTGGAACCTCAAGGGCAAGCGCATCGCCGTGCCGGAGATGCGCGAGCTCGAGGTATTCAGCGGATTGCTCGAGCGGCGCGGCGCCGAGGTGCTGCGCTGCCCCCTCGTGACCATCTACGACACGCCGCACAGCGCGGCCGTACTCGCGTTCGCGGTGCGGATCGCCGACGGCGGATTCGATGACTTCATCCTGATCACCGGCGAAGGCCTCACGCGCATCCTGTCGTGCATCAACAAGCACGACCCGGCGCTGCAGGAGCGATTCCTCGCGGGACTCGCGCGGACGCGCACGATCACGCGCGGCCCGAAACCCGCGCGAGTGTTGCGTCAGCTCGGACTCAAGCCCGTGATCGAAGCGACGGCGCCGACGACCGAAGGCGTGATCGCGGCGTTGAGGCCGCTCGATCTCAAGGGCCGCAAGGTTGCCGTGCAGTTGTATGGCAACGATCCGAACATCCCGCTCACCACGTTCCTGCGCGAGCGCGGCGCGGAGATCACGACCGTCGCGCCGTACGTTTACGGCAATGCGGCGGACGACGCGACGGTGAAGTCATTGCTCGAGCGCATGGCGAACGGTGAGGTGGACGCGATCGCGTTCACGAGCAAGCTGCAGATAGAACGACTGGTGACGCAGCAGCCGGCTCAGCTCGTGAAGCGCGCACTGGCGCGCACGAAGATCGCCGCGGTCGGCCCGATCGTCGCCGAGGCGATCCGCACCGCGGGCTTCGAGGTCGCCTCGAGCCCCGAGCATTCGTGGTTCATGAAACCGCTGGTTGTCGCACTCAGCGAGACGTTGCAGGCGAAGAAAGACAAGGATCTGTCCGGCCTGGCTTGATGGAAAATCGGGGACAGATCTATTTATTGACGATAACGCACGGCGATGACAAGCCGCCGCGATATCGTCAATAAATAGATCTGTCCCCGATTTTTTGTCCCCGATTGGTTCTACTTCAGATAGGCGGCGATATCGGCCACCTGCTGGGCGGTCAACCCTAACTGTTCGGCACTGAGCATCAACGAGCGGCCGAGGCGCTTGCGCTCCTTGACCATGCTGGCAGGGATCAATTGAGTGACGCCGCCGGTGCTCTGAACGATGAGCGGATTTCCGCCGCTCAGGACCAGGCCGTGGATCTTGCGGCCATCCACGAGCGTGATTTCGGTACCGTCGAACCCATGCGCGATGTCATTCGACGGGTTGACGATGGCGGTGATCACCACGTCCTTCGTCTGCCGGCTCGCGAATCCTTCGATCGCGGGGCCGTAGTCCGCACCCTGCCCGTTGATGCGATGGCACATGATGCAGGCGGCCGCCGCGGTGGCGCCGCGTTTGGCGTCACCACGTAGCTTGGCGATGTCCGCGATCGCCGGCAGCTTCGCGGGTTGCTCTGGCGCGGGTACGGTGACGTCGGTGATCGTCACGGCATCCGGATCGAACAGGCCGCGACGTTTGAGCTCCGCGTCGACGCCGGCATCCGCCCAACGCGAATTCTTGTAGTTGAGGAGCCACCACAACGCCGGGTTCTCGCGCAGATCGCGGCTACCCTGCTGCGCGATGTCGAGCAGTGCATTCGCCGACTCGTTCGTGGGAATGAAGCCGAGCGCCGTGATGGCTTTCGTGCGTTCGGTCGCCGGCAACGAAGCCGCCTGCGCCCGCGAGGAGAAAGCGTTCACCGCGGCCGCGGGCGTGAGACGCCACACCAGATCCGAATATTTGCGAGGCCAGCTCGTCGCGTCCGCGCCGGGCGCGGATGACGCCAGCGCGGCATGCAAATCCGCTTCCTTGTTCGTCGCACCGATGCCCCAGGCTTCGAGATAGCTGCGATCCGCGCCGTCGTAACCGGCGGCAAGCGCCAGCAGGATCTCGCGCGATGCCTCGAACGGCACATCACGCTGCGACAGAGCGACTTCACGCCGCACCGCGGGTGAGGGATCGCGTGCGAGCTTCGCCGCGTGCGCCTGCGCGCGGCCGACCTGCCGCAGCGCGCGGTACGCGGTCACGCGCAACATCGCATCGTTGCTCGCCAGCAATCCTTCGACCTTGGCGATGCCTTCGGGCCCGAGCCGCGTGAGCAGCCACACGGCGCGTCCCCGGATGAAGGGATTCTCGTCATCGAGCAGCTTCGTCACCGCCGGCAACGCCTCCGCGCCGCGGGCCGCGAGCCCGTCGAATCCGAGCTTGCGCACGTTCACCGCCGTGCTGCGCAGCGCGGTCACCTGCCCGTCGAGCGTCGACGCGTCGAACTGCGGGATACGCGGCTTGAAGCCCTTCGGCGCGATACGGTAGATAGCCCCCGACGTCGTATCGTCCTTGTCGTCGTGGCCACCCACGCGCGGATCGAACCAGTCCGCGACGTAGATAGCTCCGTCCGGGCCGACCGCGACGTCCGACGGACGGAAGAACGTCTGGATTTCCTCGTTGACCTTGCCACCCTTGAAATCCGTGCCCGCGAAGGCCTGCGCCTTGTTGCTGGTCAGGAAGTCGATGCGGTCGAGCCGGTAGCCCGCGCCTTCGGCTTTCGGGAAGTAGCCGAAGATCGTGTTGCGCGCGGCCTCCGCCGACAGCAGCAATCCACGATATTTCTTGCCGAGCCCATCACCCTCGTTGAACACGATGCCGGTCGGCGCGCCGCCGCCGTACACGTCACCCGAGGGAATCACGCCAGGATCTTCCTGGCGCCACTGGGCGGTCGGGATCGACTGCCCCGGCCGACGGTCCGCTCCCCAGAAGCGCTTGCCGTCGCGCGAGAACCAGCCGAGGTTGCCGTATTCCATCAGGTAGGTAGTCCGGCAGGCCGGCGGATCGTCGTTGTCGTTGTGGAAGATGTCGCCGAAGCTCGTGACCGTCTGTTCGT
>JAEZCR010000044.1 GCA_023433465.1 Pseudomonadota bacterium
CTCGCGCGCGGCAAGACCTTCGACCGCTCGGTGCTCGAGGACGTGACCTCGTTCCTGCAGGACCAGTACGGCGCGCGCGGCAAGTACGCGGCGCGCATCACGACAAACGTCGAGGAAGTCGCCGGCAACAAGGTCAAGATCAACATCGACATCGTCGAGGGCAAACGCGCCAAGATCCGCCAGATCAACATCGTCGGCAACGAGACATTCAAGGAAAAGGACATCCTCGATTCGTTCGAGCTCAAGACGCCCAACCTGCTGTCGTTCTACAAGCAGGATGACCGTTATTCGCGCGAGTCGCTGCAGGGCGACCTCGAGAAACTGCGCTCCTTCTACATGGACAAGGGTTACGCGAACTTCGAGGTCGAGTCGACCCAGGTCGCGATCGCTCCCGAGAAGGACGACATCTTCATCACGGTCAACGTGAACGAAGGCCAGGTCTTCAAGGTGGCCGAGGTGAAACTCGCCGGCACGTTCGTCGTTCCGGAAGCGGTCCTTCGCCGCTATCTACTCGTGCGTCCCGGCGACACGTTCTCGCGCAAGGTGATCACCGCGACGCAGGAGCTGCTGCAGAACCGGCTCGGCGAGGACGGCTTCGCGTTCGCGAAGGTCGATCCCGTGCCGTCGACGATGGGCGATCCGTCCAAGCGCGAACTGTCGCTGACGTTCTTCGTCGATCCGGGTAATCGCGTCTACGTGCGCCACATCGTGTTCAACGGCGTCACCAAGATCAACGACGAGGTCCTGCGGCGCGAGATGCGCCAGCTCGAAGGCGGGTGGCTCTCCAACTCCGCGCTCGAACGATCCAAGCAGCGACTGCAGCGACTGCCGTACATCAAGAAGGTGGAGTCCGAGACGACACCCGTCGCGGGCACGCCCGACCTCGTCGACATCGTCTATGAAATCGAGGAAGGACCCTCGGCGCAGCTCGGCGGCGGCATCGGCTATTCGGAGTCGCAGTCGTTCATCCTGAGCGGCAACTACGCCGACGCGAACTTCCTCGGCACCGGCCGGCGCGTGTCGGTCGATCTCAACTCCGGTCGCTACAGCAAGGTGTACGGCATCTCCGTCACCGAGCCCTACCTGACGCCGAACAACGTCGGCATGACCGGCAGCATTTCCTACCGTGACCAGACGCAGTTCGTCTCGGCGTCGTCGGATTTCTCGTCGGAAACTTTCGGCGCGGGACTCGACATCGGCTACCCGATCTCCGAATACCAGGGCCTCCGCATGGGCCTCTCTTACCAGAGGTCGAGCCTGCTCACCACGAACAGCGGCAGCGCGACGCAGGCCATCGAGTGGGTGTCCAGCAACGGAAACCCCTCGGCCCGATGCATCAACTACAACGAGAACCCGGAGTGCGAACCCGGCATCGACCTGATCTTCTTCGGCACCGAGTACAACGTGGTCGAGTTCAACACCTCGTGGAACTACGACAGCCGCAACCGTTCGCTGTTTGCCGATCGCGGCATGCGCCATTCGTTCGGGCTCTCCTACACGCTGCCCAGCGTGAGCGACGTGGAGTACTGGGTCGCGAGCTACGAATTCGTCAAGTACGTGCCCCTGTTCGGCCGGTTCACGCTGCAGCTCGGCGCGGAACTGGCGTATGGCATGGACATCGGGGATACCACGGCGCTTCCGCCTTACAGGCAGTTCTACGGCGGCGGCCCGGACACGGTGCGCGGATACAAGGAGAGCCGGCTGGGTCCCAAGGACGACTTCGGGCGTCCGTTCGGCGGCAACATGAAGGTCGTCGGCCGTGCCGAGGTTCTGATCCCGCTGCCGCAGAAGTTTGAGACTTCGGCGCGTCTTTCGTGGTTTTATGACATCGGCAACATCTTTTCGACCGGGAATCGCTACGAATTCCGGGGCCGGATGGGCCAGCCGGTCGAATACGACTTCGAGTATGATAAGTTGAAGCATTCGACGGGCGTTGCGGTGCAATGGCTGGCGCCGCTCGGAGTATTCCGCTTCAGTTACGCGATGCCGTTGAATGCCTACAAGGGCGACGCCAACACCTATCCAGACGAAGTCGAGCGCTTCCAGTTCTCGGTGGGTCAGGCTTTCTAACAGGCTTTTCCAAGGGGTGATATCAGTGCTGGTTCCGTTTCGTAAGATTCTCATGGGTTCACTCGCGGCGGGTTTGTTAGCCGTACCGGCCATGGCCGAGGTCAAGGTCGGAGTCGTCGATTACGCCAAGCTGCTCGAGGATTCCCCTCAGGCCAAGCAGGTGCAGGAGTTGCTCCGCGCCGAGTTCGGTCCGCGCCTCCAGCAGATCGTCGCCGCGGAGAACGCGCTCAAGACCAAGAGCGAGAAGCTGCAGAAGGACGCGGCCACCATGTCGCCCGAGCAGCGCACGAAGGCCGAGAAGGAGCTGCGCGATGGCGCGCGCGATCTCGAGCGCAAGAAGCAGGAGCTGCAGGACGATTCCAACGCGAAGCGCAACGATGAAGTCGGCAAGCTGCAGCGCTCGCTCATGACCGAAGTGCGCGACTACGCGAAAGCGCAGAACTACGACATCGTCATCGCCGAAGGCGTGATCTACGCGACCCCGGCGGTGGACATCACCCCGGCGGTGCTGGCGGCCTTGCAGGCACGCGGTACGAAGCCGGCGGCTCCTGCCGCCAAGCCCTGATCGCCGGGGGTAGCCCCGGTGGTTTCGAGCGCCCCGCCATGACCGTCACGCTTGGCGAACTGGCGGTGCGTTTCGGCTGCGAGCTGCGCGGCGATCCCGCGATCGTCGTCGACTCCGTCGGCGCGCTGTCCCAGGCGGGACCGCGCGCCGTCACCTTTCTGGCCAACCCCAAGCTGGCTTCGCGGCTCAAGGAATCGCGCGCCGGCGCGGTCATCCTCGACGCGAAATCCGCGGACGAATCGCCCGTGCCGGTGCTGGTCGTCGGCAATCCACACCTGATTTACGCACGGGTCGCGGCGCTGCTGCACCCGGATCCGCCACTCGTGCCCGGAGTGCATCCGAGCGCCGTGGTCGCGGCGAGCGCGCGCATCGATCCTTCGGCAGAAATCGCGCCTCACGCCACCATCGGCGAGCGCGTCGTGATCGGCGCGCGGGCGTATGTCGGGCCGGGCACCGTCATCGAGCGGGATACGGTGGTCGGCGCGGACAGCCGGCTGGTCGCGCGTGTCTACCTCGGACACCACGTGAAGATCGGCGCTCGCGCGGTGCTGCAGCCGGGCGCGGTCGTCGGCGCCGAGGGTTTCGGCTTCGCGAACGACAAGGGCGCGTGGGTCAAGGTGCCGCAGGTCGGCAGCGTCGACGTGGGTGACGACGTGGAGATCGGCTGCAATACCACGATCGACCGCGGCGCGATCGAGGACACGGTGATCGAGGAGGGCGTCAAGCTCGACAATCTGATCATGGTCGCTCACAACTGCCGCATCGGGGCGCACACCGCGATCGCGGCGATGACCGGGCTCGCCGGCAGCACGACGATCGGCAAACGCTGCTACGTGGGCGGGGAGGTCGGCTTCGTCGGGCATCTGTCGGTCTGCGACGATGTGGTCATCCTCGGGAAGACGATGGTTGCCCATTCGATCGACAAGCCGGGCGTGTATTCTTCCGGGCTGCCCGCCGAGGAGGCGGGCGCCTGGCGCCGCATCGTCGGCCGCATCAAGCGGCTGGATGCAATGGCCAAGCGACTTCGGGCCGTGGAGAAACACGTGGGTTTCTCGGCGGCCGACAAGGACCATTCCGAGGACTAACTAAATGACCGAGTCGATTTCACTCGACATCAAGGGCATCCGCCGCCTGCTGCCGCACCGTTACCCATTCCTGCTGGTGGACCGCGTGCTCGAATGCAAGAAGGGTGAGAGCATCCGCGCGATCAAGAACGTCACCGTCAACGAGCCGTTCTTCATGGGCCACTTTCCGCACCGGCCCGTGATGCCGGGCGTCATGATCATCGAGGCGCTGGCGCAGGCCGCGGGCATCCTGGCCTTCACCACCGCCGACGTCGTTCCGGACGAGTCCACCCAGTTCTACTTCGTCGGCATCGACGAGGCGCGTTTCCGCAAGCCGGTGCAGCCGGGCGACCAGCTCATCCTCACGGCGAAGCTCGAGCGCCAGATGCGCGGCATCTGGAAGTTTTCCACGGTCGCGGTCGTGGGAGGGGTCGAGGTGCCTTCCGCGATGATGATGGTCGCTCCCGAAACCAACAAGTCGAGAAAGGCGCCGACGGCGTGAGCAACATCGATCCACGCGCCATCGTTTCGCCGCAGGCGGAGCTCGCCGCCGACGTGACGGTGGGCGCATACACGGTGATCGGACCCGGCGTGAAGATCGGCGCCGGCA
>JAEZCR010000049.1 GCA_023433465.1 Pseudomonadota bacterium
CGCTCGTCCTCGTACGGGCTCGCCGAGGTCTCCACGTCGATCGACGCCGACGAGACCATGTCGATGTAGTAGTTGGCCTGCCCCGACACGTTTTCGCCGATGCTCTTGCGCACCAGCATCGAGGGGCCGGAGATCACGACGCCGCCGCCGTCGTAGCGGAAGTAGAGGACGTCGGCGCGGTCCTCCGGCAGCACGCCCGCTCCCGCGCCCGTCGCGAACAGGGCGAGGCAGGTTATGACGTATCGGGCGAGACCAGTGCGCATCTTGTCGGTCATGGACGGTAGTTAGTTACAGCCGCAGCCGCCGCCGGCGCCGCCGGTGGCCCCGCGCGATCCCTCGCGCGCCTCGCACACGTGATCGAGGAAGTCCTGCGACACCGCGGCGCGGCTGCCCATGATCGGATCGGCGAGGTTTTCGCGATCGTACGGCTTCACCCACGGTTCGATGGAACTGCAGCCCGTCGCGAGCAGCGCGAGGGCGACCACGGACAACAGACTGCAGGCTCGCATCGAAATGTCTCCTTGCTATTCCTTGAGCATCGAGCGGATCTGCGTGAGATAGAAGTTCTCATCGCCGGCCTTGTAGCCCTTGTGCATGACCCGGACGTTGCCCTTGCGGTCGACGAACACCGTGCTCGGCATTCCCGCGACCTTGTACATCTTGCTGACCTTGCTATCCACGTCGAACGCGACCGGGAAGGTGACGGGCTTCGAGAGTTTGCCCAGCCACGCCTCGGCGGCCTTGGTGTCCGGCTCGACGTTCACGGCGAGCATCGTAAAGCCCATCGGCTTGTACTTCTTGTAGATGTCCTCGAGCAGCGGCATTTCCTGACGGCACGGGCCGCACCAGGTCGCCCAGAAATTGATCATGACCACCTGGCCACGGTACTGGTCGAGCGAGATCGTCTTGCCGCCGCGGGCACTCAGCGTGAAGCCGGGGGCGGGGCCCGAGGACGACGCCGACATCGCGGCGGACGCGCACACGACCGCCACCGCCACGCCTTTGAGGATTCGATTGAAGCTAACTGCCGTCATGGCTCACTCCGTCAGAAGAAGACGGTCGCGCTCAGCAGCATTTCGATGTTGTTGGTGACCTTGGTCTGGCCCAGCAGATCGGAGTCGAACACGCGGTCCTGCACTGCGATGTGAATGGCCAGCCAGTCGGTGGGCAACACGCGGAATCCCGCGCCGAGGTTGATGGTCAGGTGATTGTCCCCGCCGAAATCAACGCTCCCGATGCCCGCCAAAACATAGAAACCACTGTTCATGGCGGTCTTGCGACCTAAAAAGACTTCGCCAGGCAGAAAGTTGTAGCCCAGCGAGAGGCTGTAATACGTGAAGCGCCTCTCATCTCCCGTCAGTAGCTCGATGTTGCCGCCGAGCGTCTCGAAACTCGTGCGCCCGGCCGTGGATTGCCCCAGATCGCCGCGGAAGAAGAAATCTTCTGTCACATGGTAGGTGAGCTGCGCGGCATAGGTATGGTTGGTGCCGAAATCCTCGATGGACAGGAACCCGGCGCCCGCGCCGATCTCCCAGTTCTCGTTGTCGATCTTCGGTGTCTTGATCTTGCGGCGCGCGACGTTGGGCTCGATGACGCGCGGCGGCGTCGAGTCCGCGTCCTCCGCGGCTTCCTCGGCCGCGGCCTGCTCCTCGGTCTGCTGCTGCTCGAGTGCGCGATTGGACGCGCAGCCGGTGGCGAGCGTGGCGCCGATCAAAAGACCTGCTAGAAGAAGCAGGCGATTAGAACTTTCCATTCTTCCAGCTCCTGATTGTCATCGCGGCTCGTGAAGACCGTGTGCCAGCGATAGTCGGCGCGGAGGTAAAAGCGCCGGGTGAGATAAAAACGCATGCCCGCGCCCACGTACGCCGTCTGGTCCGTACGATCGTCGGGCAGGATGATGGTCGCGGCCGGCTCGACGTAGACGACGCCCGTGCCGAGTTGCACGAAGGGCGACCAGCGCCATTCCGGGAAAAGCACGTGATTGATGCCGACTTCGGCCTTCCAGCCGTTCGAGAAGTTGCCGAGGTACTGCGAGACGTGCGCCTCGACCTTCATGTTGTCGGTGAGCGAGAACGCGCCGAACGCACTGATGAGATTGGCGCCACCGTAGTCGCCACCGCCGATGCCGAGCTCCCAATCGTGCGTGGTGAAGCCCGCGCGGTCGCCGAGGTTGAACACGAACGGCGAGCCGTCGGCGAGCTTCGTGCGGCGCATGTCCGCGGCGCGCGCCCAGCCTTCGATACCCTGTTCGTCGCGCACCTTGAACCAGTCCGTGCGCCGGTAGAGCACGTCGACGGAAGCCTCGCGCCCGATCACGTGGAACACGGGATAGCCGCGGCCAGGACCCGTCGAAAGCTCGAGATAGGGCTCGCTGACGAAAACCTGCTGGAGTTTTTCCTTCTCCGCGGCCAGTTTGGCGGCCGCCTTTTCGGCCTTTCGCTCCGCCTTGAGCTCGGACGCCTGTTGAGCCAGGACGTTTACCGAGACGAGGCATGCGAGGACGATTGCGAGCGCACTAGTCTTGCGGAGTGGGCGGGAACGGGTCGTTGTAATACTGAGCTCCAATATCCAGCCACTCCGACAACAAGCGCAGTTCGGCGCTTGTTAGGTACCCCTCATGCGTTCCGCCTGGACGGAACAGATTGAAGAATCGGCCCGAGCCTCGCGCATTTCCTGCCTGCATCGGAGGCGTGATCAGCACCGGCTCCATCTGCCCGGTCGTCGGATTCAAAACCATTCTAGGCTGAATCACGCCGTTCACGTCCAGTTCGAGCTCCGGGCGATTGTCGAGCACCAACTGACGGAAGGCAATCTTCTGCAAACCGTTGCCGTTGTCTTCGTCCGTGAGTTCGAGGGACGCGGCGGGCAGCTGCACCATCGCCGGATCCATCGGGTTCACGCGGGAATGACAGTACGTGCACGTCTCCGGATAGATGAGAGTGCCCGTGCCGTCGTCGACGCCCGCCGCGGGACGCGGCACCGACCACAACGGATGGATGTGGCCGGGACGGGTGCCGATCGTCGCGTAGTGAATGGTGATGCGGCAGGTCGGCGACCACACCGGGAAGCAGCCCGGGCTGGCCGGACTCGCCGGCACCTGCGTGTAGCTGTAGGCGAACGAGGCCTCGGGCGCCGCGTTGGGCTGCCAGATCTCGTTGTAGATGACGTCGGCGCTCGGCGTGAGCGACTGAACGCCACAATTGTCCACCGTCGTGTTCGGATCGATACACACCGATGCGGCGCGCGAACGCGCGCGCGCCATCGTGTCGCCGACCTCGGGCGAGACGGTGTTGATCGTGTTAGGGAAGCTGGCGCCCGTCGACGTCGCGCCCGCGTACGCCGAGGTGTACAGGCCCTTGCGCCCGTGCACGCGCGGATTGTTCTGGTCACGCACGTGGCAGCCATTGCACTCGAGCGTCTCGCCGGGGCGAACCGTCAGCCACGCGTTGTGCCGCGCGCCGACGCGCCGGCCATCCTGGTCGAGCAGCGAGAGCGAGAAGGCGACGTTCGCCGGAACCTTCATGAGGATCGAGCCATCGGGCTCGACCGGCGCGTACGCGAGTATCTGGCGCATGACGTTGGAGGCGCCGAACGCCGAGTTGTCAGGGTCGACGATGTCGTCGTCGTCGGGCAGCGCGACCTCTTTCTCGATGCGCACGAAGCGCACGAGGCGGCGCGTGTACGCGATGGTGTTCGGATCGGAGACGGCCGCGATGGTCGACGCCGTGTTGTTGGTGAGGCGCACCTGGGCGACGCCCATGATGTCGTAGACGCTGCGGATCGAGAGCAGGCCCGCGCCTTCGTCCGCCAGGTCGCTGTTGATCTCGGGCGGTTGCTTGTCGAGGATCACGGCCGGCAGCGGCGTACGCGGCTGCGCGGCGATCACCTCCGTCACCATGACGCCCTCGACCGGCTCCATCACCGGAAGGATCGTGTTCTGCGAGGGATTGAACATCCAGATGCTGTAGAGCGGGGGCGCGGTCTGGACGGTGGTATCGGCGAGGCGGTCATCGGTGCAGGGTACGATGCGGGCCGGGTCGACGGTGTCGAACAACCGGCACTGCGACCAGCTCACGAGGATGCGATTCGTGCCGTCCCAGAGCGGGAAGCCGGATTCGAAACGGCCGCCGCGCGAGGGGCCGGGGACGGTGCGCACGTCGTTGAGCGTCGCGTTCGTCTGCGCGGGTCCGACGGTCGCGGGATCCACGGTGATGTCCGTGGGAACGCGCTGGCGATTATCGACGAAGTTGTTCGCGTCAATGATGATCAGCTTGCCGCCGAAGTCGACGTTGGTCCGTTCGCGCGCGAGCACCATGAGGCGCCCGTCGCTCATCTCCCTGGCGCGCGTGAATTCGATCGGCCGGGTGTTCGCGATCTGCTGCGCCGGATTGGCCGGATCCGGGATCGTCGCGGGCGAGCCGGTCTGGTGCGACAGCGCGCCGTAGTGCAGCTGCGTGTCGGTGCCGTCGGGATTCGTGGTGTACAGATGCAGGCCGTTGACGCCGCCGACGTTCTCCCAGCGCGTGAACAGGATGCGGCCGTTCTGCAGCACCGTCGCGTCCATGTCGCTCGAGCGGTTGAAAGTGATCTGGTGGATGTCGGTCCCGTCCTCGTTCATGACGTGCAGCACGAACGCGGACTCGTTGCCGGGCACGGCGCGCGCTTCGTACTGCGGCTTGCCTTCGTCGAGCAGGATGGCCTTCGACTGCCGCTGGCGCGTCGAGGAGAAGATGATGCGTCCGTCGGGTAGATAGGCGGGCGACACGTCCTGGCCTTCCTCCGCGATGATGTCGGAGCTGATGACCCGGCGCAGCGTGTCGGTCTCGATGTCGTATTCCCAGATGTTCCAGGTGGGCGGATCTTCCTCGTCGTCCGCCTCGTCGAGCGGGCCGCGCATCGCGAAGGCGATCTTGAGTCCGGTGGGGGAGACGGCGAGATCCTTGATGTCGAACCGGTCCTCGGCTTCGCCACCGAATTCCTCGGTGCGCAGCCGCGCGGTGATTTCGGTTTCGGGCGAGCCCGGCGAGGCGCGGTCGCGCTTCCACAAGGTGACGGCGTATTCGTCGTCCTCGACGTACGGGCGCAGGCGCGTGATGTTGTCCTGCTCCTCGGGAATCGGGTGACGGAGATAGAAGATCGGGAAGTCGACCGTGGCCGGATCCGGGTCCTGTCCGCTCGCGAGACCGATGCCGTCACCGCCGGGTCCCTGCGTGCAGGCCGCCAGCATTACCGCGAGTCCGACGACGATCGCGCGCGCGCCCATGTCGAACAGGGTTCGTCCGAGCGTGACCGGGTTCGCGTTTTTCATGTATCGATCCACTGCCGTCCTCCAGCTGCACAGGCATGTGCGCTGCCGCACGTGCATGTGACGTAATGCGATCATCCCGCGTGCGCTCACGGCGATCTGCCGA
>JAEZCR010000086.1 GCA_023433465.1 Pseudomonadota bacterium
GCGCATGCGGGATCTAGCATGCCACAATAGCCGCCCGCGAAAACGGCACCACGATGTCATCGGACCGCAATTCCAACTGGGTGACGCGCGATCTCGCGCACGTGTGGCACCCCTGCACGCAGATGAAGGATCACGAGAGCGTGCCGCTGATCCCGCTGCGCGCCGGATCGGGGGTCTGGCTCGAGGACTTCGCGGGCAAGCGTTACCTCGATGGCATCAGCTCCTGGTGGGTGAACCTGTTCGGCCATGCGAACGAGCGCATCGGTGCGGCCGTGGCGGCGCAGCTCGGCAAGCTCGAACACGTGATATTCGCCGGCTTCACGCACGAGCCGGCGGTGCAGCTCGCCGAGGAGCTCACGCGCGTCGCGCCGAACGGGCTCAACCGCTGCTTCTTCGCCGACAACGGGTCGGCCGCGATCGAGGTCGCGATCAAGATGAGCTTCCATTACTGGCGCAACCGCGGCCAGGAACGCAAGACGCGCTTCGTCACGCTCGCGAACAGTTATCACGGCGAGACTCTGGGCGCGCTCGCGGTGGGCAACGTGGAACTCTACAAGTCCATCTACAAACCGCTGCTCATGGACGTCATCACCGTGCCCTCGCCCGATTCGTTCCTGCGCGAGCCGGGCGTCAGCCCCGCGGAGCACGCGCGGCTGATGTTCGCGCACATGGAAGAGACGCTCGCGCGCCATTCCGGCGAGGTGGCCGCCGTCATCGTCGAACCCCTCGTGCAATGCGCCGGCGGCATGCGCATGTACGACCCGGAGTACCTGCGCCTGCTGCGCGCGGCCTGCGACCGGCACGGCGTGCACCTGGTCGCGGACGAGATCGCCGTGGGATTCGGGCGTACGGGCACGATGTTCGCCTGCGAGCAGGCCGGCATCCGTCCCGACTACCTGTGCCTGTCGAAGGGTCTCACGGGCGGCTATCTACCGCTGTCCGTCGTGCTCACCACCGACGAGGTGTATGACGCGTTCTACGACGAGTACACGAAGCTCAACGCATTCCTGCACTCGCACAGCTACACGGGCAATCCGCTCGCCTGCGCCGCGGCGAACGCGACACTCGCCCTGTTCCGCGAACAGCCGGTGCTGGAACGCAACCGCGCGCTCGCCGCGCTCATGCGCGCCAGCGTGCGGCACCTCGAAGGACATCCACACGTCGCGGACATCCGCCAGGCGGGAATGATCCTCGCCATCGAACTCATGAAGGACCCGGCCTCGCGCACGCCGTGGCCCTGGGAGGAACGCCGCGGGCTGCGTATCCATCGACACGCGCTCGAGCGCGGCGCGCTGATCCGCCCCCTCGGCACCACTATCTACTTCATGCCGCCGTACGTGATCGAGCCGGCCGAGATCGACCTGCTCGCCCGCATCGCCATCGAAGGCATCGAACTCGCATGCGCGTGACGCGGATTCACGTGCCGGATACGCTCGTGGTCGGCGAGGAAGTGACGCTGCCGGCACAGGCCGCCGAACACCTGATGCGCGTGCTGCGCCTCGAGGAGGGCGCCCCGCTCACCCTCTTCAACGGCGCCGGCGGCGAATATTCCGCATCTCTTGGTGCCAGGCACGGAAAAGCCGGGAGAACGACCGCGCGCGTGCTGGGGCACGATCCGGTCGAACGCGAGTCACCGGTGTCCATCACGCTGTTGCAGGGCGTGGCGCGCGGCGAGCGCATGGATCTCATCGTGCAGAAGGCGACCGAGCTCGGCGTGGCGCGCATCGTGCCCGTGCTCGCGGAGCGTTCCGTCGTGCGCGTCGACGCGAAGCAGCGCGCGCGCAAGCATGAGCACTGGCAGGCCATCGCGATCGCGGCCTGCGAGCAATGCGGGCGCAACCGCGTGCCGACGCTGGCCGATCCCGTGGGCCTCGGCGACGCCATCGCGCAGCTGCCCGCGGACGCGGCCCGAGCGTTGCTCGCGGCGGACGGCCCCATCTCGCTCACCACCTTCGCGATGCAATCCACCTGCCGGCCGCTCGCACTGCTGATCGGCCCGGAAGGCGGGCTCGCGGACAACGAACGCCAGTTCGCGCTGGCCAATGGCTTCACGGGTTGCCGGCTGGGGCCGCGCATCCTGCGCACCGAGACGGCGGGTCTCGCGGCACTGGCCGCCTTGCAGGCCATCGCGGGCGACTTCCCGAACTGAGGCGCCGAGCCTTCAGCGCGCGGGCCGATACGCGCTGTGCGGCGTCCGCCAACGCCGATCGGCGGTGGCGCGCAGGTTTCGTGGCTGGATCCGCTCCCACACGTATCTCGAACCGTCGGGCGACAGGTGATTGTCGTCGATGTACATGAGATGCCCGCCGATCACCGCGCGGCATCGATGCGCGTCGCATAGCGCATCGGCCGGATCCACCACGTGCAGGTCCGGATCCGCGATCTCGCGCACCACGCGTGCGATGAGCGCGCGCGATTCCGCATGCGCGGCTTCGACCTCGGCGCGCGGCACGCTGCAGGCGTCTGCATCGGGCTCGTCCATCCACCGCTCGATCGGCCGGAAGCGCACACAGGTGCGCGGCGAGAAATCCAGCGCCGGCACGGGCAACACCAGCACGACTTCGCGATCCGCGGCCAGCAGCAGGCGCAGGTCCCGCATCAGCGCGAGCCGCCAGGTCTCCGGCGGGCTCGCGCCTGGAAACAGCGGCGACTGGAAATGCTTGGGCGAGGTGTAGTCATACGTCGCCGCGTACTCCTCCGGCGAGGCGATGTAGCCCGGCATGCGCGCGGCCAGGATGACCAGCCGGGTCGCGGGCCCGACGGCCCGGTAGGCGACCTCGGTGAGCGGCGGACAGACCTGCCGCCAGGATTTCCGGCTGTCGTTCCAGTATTCGGTGTTGCGCAGGTACGGGCAGGCCGACGCACCGATCTGCAGCGTCGAGGCGAGTGGATAGACGGCCTGCACGCCGCTCACGAACATGTTCGAATGCGAATCGCCGAGCAACACGATCTCCGGTTCGTGTTCGTAATCGTTGCGCACGCAGAATGCGGCCTTGAGCAGCGCCTCCGGCTGCCCGTATATCTCCGAGCACCGGTCCTCGCGGCGCATTTCCGCCGTGCGGTAGAAAGGGTTGTGATCGAGCGTCGTGCGCTGCGGCAGGCCGCCACTCGCCGCGACCGCGACACCGGCGACGGCCGCCGCACCCAGTCCCCCGAGCAGTCGGACACCGATCCGGCGCAGATCCTTGCGCCGCCGGATCGGAAGCTCGACGAGGTGATAGGTGAGCGCGGACGCGGCGAACGCGAACAACACCGCGCCGACGCGCAGGATGCGCCCGAGCGTCCCTTCGTTGAGCTCCATCAGGTGCAGGAAGCTCAGCGGCGGCCAATGCCACAGGTACAGCGGATAACTGATCAGCCCGACGTACACGACGGGGCGCCAGGAGAACAACGTGCGATTCGGCAACGCGTCCGGCCCCGCGGCGATGAACAGCGCGGCGCCCACCGTGACGGGCAACGCGAGGGAAACCTGCGCGTGACTCACGTCTCCCGCCAGGATCGCGGCGCCGATGAGCGCGAGACCCGCGAACGACATCAGGTGATTGAGCCACGCGGGACGCCGCATCGGCGACAACGCGGTGCCGCCCTCGTGGCGGGGCCCCGCCCCCGCGCGGGCGGGCCCCCCCCGCCCCCCCCCGCCCCCCC
>JAEZCR010000144.1 GCA_023433465.1 Pseudomonadota bacterium
CCCCCCCCCCCGGCGGGGGGGGGGGGCCCCCCCCCCCCCCCCCCCCCCACCGCGGCGCGCGGGTCAGTTGATCGCGGACACCAGCCGGAACGCGCGCTCGAGTTGCTGCTTGAAAACCGGGTCCTCGAGCTGTAGCGGCCCGGGCTGGTTGAGCAGCGTGTTGTTCAAGGTCCCGCGCACAACCTGGAACGCGAAGCGGATCTGCTCCGCCTCCTTTTCGTTGAGCGGCCGGCCCAGCAGCGCCGCATAACGCTCGAGAAATCGCTTCACCGACTGCCGCCCCATCTCGCGGAAGTCCTCCCAGAAATCCGGCTCCGCCACGCTCTTGCGCAGCGCGGCCCGCCAGAAGTTGGCGTGGCCGACGACCACGGAGAGCTCGCGAGCGAGCGCGCGTTCGACCAGCGAATCGCGGGTCGTGTCGTCGTACAGGCCCTCGAGATCGCTGCGGCGCTGCGCTCGAAAGCTCTCCGCGATGGCGAGGAAATACTGGTCCTTGTCCACGAACCGCACGTAGAACGAACCCACCGAACATCCCGCGGCGCGCGCGATGTCGGCCACCGAGAGCTCGTCGAATTGCTTGCGGCGCAACAACTTGAAGCCGGCCGCGAGCAGCCGGTCACGGGTCTCGCGCGCCCGCGATTGCTTGACCGGATGACTGCCGCGCACCGTCTTCTCAGGAATTTCTTGACTCATAACCTGAATGCGTGTTCATATTTTTTCTGAATACCGATTCATATAAATCATGAACCGGCCTGGCGCCCCGAGGCGCAGGTGCAAGTCTTCATGGCAGGGGGAGTCGATGCAACCTAGGCGGCGGGCGAGGTCAGCGGCCGGGCGCCGGGCGCTCACGCGCCGGCAATTGCTCGCGGGCTCACTGGCGGGCGGGCTGGGCCTGGGCCTCGCCGCGCGTGGCGTCGGAGCGAGCACCGGACGCGTGAAGCAGCCGAACATCGTCTTCCTGCTCGCCGACGATCTCGGCATCGCGGACCTGAGTTGCTACGGCCGACAATTTTCCACGCCTCGCATCGATTCCATCGCCCGGCAGGGCGTGTTGCTCACGCAGGCTTATTCGAGCTCGCCGGTGTGCTCGCCGACCCGCGTTGCGTTGATGACCGGGCGTTATCCGGGGCGTTTGCGCGTGGGGCAGGACGAACCGCTGGGGACGGAGCGCGAAGGAAGGATCGGTCTGCCCACGGACATCCCGACGCTGCCGTCGCTGTTGCGCCAGGCGGGCTATCGCACGTCCTTGTTCGGCAAGTGGCACCTGGGGAAGCCCCCGGAGTTCGGTCCCCTCAAGAGCGGCTATGACCGTTTCTTCGGGATGTACGGCGGTTATTCGTTCTACTTCGGGCACGGCATGGACGACCCGAGCCCCATCATCGACGGGGAGCGCATCCTCACCGACCACGGCTATCTCACCGATCTGCTCGCCGACAAGGCCATCGAAGAGCTCGAGGCCGGCGCGCGCGCGGCAAAGCCGATGTTTCTCAGCCTGCACTTCAACGCGGTTCACTGGCCGTGGGAAGGACCGGACGACGCCGGGCTGTCGACGGCGATCGGAGAGCCCGTGCATCGCGACGGCGGATCGCTCGGGAAATACCGCGAGATGCTCGAGAGCCTCGACCGCAATGTCGGCCGCGTGCTCGACGCGATCGCGGCGCTGGGGATCGCGCGCGACACGCTCGTGGTCTTCACGAGCGACAACGGTGGCGAGCGCTTCTCGGACACGTGGCCGTTCACGGGCATGAAGGGCGAGTTGCTCGAAGGCGGGATCCGCGTGCCGGTGCTCGCGAGCTGGCCGGGACGCATACGCACAGGTACGCGCAGCGAGCAGCTCGCCGTGACTCACGACTGGCTGCCGACGCTGCTCGCGGCCGCGGGGGCCGCGCCCGACGCCGACTACCCCACGGATGGCGAGAACCTGCTGCCGGCGCTGACCGGCGATGCGCCGCCGCGCGACCGCGCGCTCTACTGGCGCTACAAGGCCAACGACCAGGCCGCCGTGCGCGCCGGCGACTGGAAATACCTGCGCCTCGGCGGGCGCGAACATCTCTTCGACGTCGTGGCCGATCCGCGCGAGCGGGTCGAGTTGCGCGAAAAGCATCCAAGGGAATTCGAGCGCCTCAAGCGCCTGTACGAAACCTGGAACGCGCAGATGCCGGCGTATGCCGACGACGCACGCAGCTACGACGTGCGCACCGGCACCGCGGACCGTTACTGAGACTTCAAGGGGGAAACATGGACAATCGATGGAACAAGGTCGGCGGGCGTGCGCCGTTGTGCGGCCTCGCCGTGCTGACGATCGGCGCGCCAGCGCTCGCGGAGCAGGACCCGGTCACCGCGCTCGAAGAGGTCGTGGTCACCGCGCAGAAGCGCGAGCAGAACGTCCAGGACGTGCCGATCGCGATCGATGCGCTCTCGCGCGATACGCTGCTCGCGCAGCGCGTCACCGGCTCCGACGACCTGATCAAACTACTGCCGAACCTGAGCCTCAAGACGGCCTCCTCCGTGAACTCGGGCTTCGCGATCCGCGGCGTGGGCACCAACAACTTCCACCTCACGGCGCAGCAGGCCGTGGGCATGTACTTCGACGAGATCTCGCAGGTCACGCCATTCACGAGCCAGCTCGGTTTGTTCGACATGGAGCGCGTGGAGGTGCTGCGGGGACCGCAGAACACGCTGTTCGGCCGCAATACCACGGGTGGCGCGGTGAACTTCATCACGCGCCGGCCGGACCCCGAGGAGGGCACGAATGGTTACGCGCAGGTGAACGTCGGCAACTTCGACAAGCTCGACGGAGAAGGCGCGTTCGGATTCGCGATCGGCGACCAGTTCGCGGTGCGCGCGGCCGCGCAGATCCAGAACCGCAAGGGCGTGTATCGCGACGTGCTCGCGGGCACACGCATCGGCAGCACGGAGCGCCAGTCCGCGCGCCTCGGCTTCGCGTGGGTGCCCTCCGAGAGCACCAACGCGCTGCTGTCCTTCCACTACGGCAACAGCGACGGCAGCCGGGTGCCGCGCAAGGCGACGGGGCGCTTCCTCGCCGACGGCACGACCCTGTGCAACGACGTCAACAACTCCGGCCAGGACCAGTTCGACGGCATGACGGATTGCTTCGCGCGCAACAAGGCCGGCGCGCTGTTCAACCCGTCACGGCCGGGTTGGCGCGAGGCCTATGACGCGGCCAACAACACGGCGTCGGTGAAACTCGAAGGCGGGCTGCTGCGGTTCGAACACGACTTCGGTCCGGTGAGCCTCGTGAGTCTCACGGGTTACGATGAAGTCCACCAGCATCTTGCCGACGAGTCCGGTGGTTTGCCGTACATCCAGTTCCAGGCGCTGCAGGAAGGTTCGTACCAGACGTTCTCGCAGGAGCTGCGGCTGAGCTCGAACGGCGACGGCAAGTTCAAGTGGATAGGCGGCCTGTTCTACTCCCACGAGAACGATCATTTCGCGACCACCGCGCGCAACAACGCGGTGGGTCCGCCGACGCTCTCGGTGGTGCCGACCGCGATCCTCAACCAGCGCGGCGACGTGTATTCGGCGTACGCGCAGGTCGACATCGCGCTCACCGAGCGGTTCAACATGAACGTCGGCCTGCGTTACACGGACGACAAGAAGACTGGCGACACGACGGTCGTGGCCATGTTCGACACGGACACCGGGCTCGCGACGGGCACGCGGCTGCCGATGGACTTCCTGTACGGCCGCGACTTCGTACTTGCGCGCGAGAACAGCTTCCCGGTCGCGTGCGCGCCGGGCGTGGTGCCGTGTTCGGGGCCGTGGAAACAGGTTGCGCAGGACTTCAGCAAGACGGCCGGCAAGATCGGCTTCGACTATCATTTTGGCGAGAATGTGATGGCCTACGCGAGTTACTCGACGGGCTTCAAGGCCGGGTCGTTCGATACGCGGGCACAGGCGGTGTTGCTCGGCACGGGCGATATCCCGGTGAAACCCGAGGAGCTCGTGGCCTACGAAGTGGGACTCAAGAGCGAGCTGCTGGACCGTCGCATGCTGCTGAACGCCAGCGTGTTCTATTACGACTGGAAGGATCTGCAGACCTTCGCGACGGTGCCGGGGATAGGCCCCGCGTTCCTGAACCTGCCGAAGTCGCGGCTCATCGGCCAGGAGCTCGAGATGCAGTTCGCGCCGGGCGCGGACTGGCGCATTCGCCTCGCGGCGGCGCACCTCGACACCGAGGTCACCGACGTCGGCACGCTCGGTCCCGACGCGGCGATCGAAGGCGCGCCGCTGTCACAGGCGCCGGAGTGGAGCTTCAACGCCAATCTGTCGAAAAGCTTCGTGATGGGTGCGGATCAGCGGCTCACGCTGAATGCCGGCGCGCGTTACCAGGCGGAGCAGTGGGGCACGATGAACGAGCGCCCGAACACGTTCGTCGACGAGACGTTGTTCGTCGACGCGTCGGCGGCGTACGTGTTCGGGCAGGAAGGCCGTTACTCGCTCACCGCCTGGGGTGAGAACCTGACCTCCGAGAAGACCTGCTTCGTGCTCGGAGACCTCGACGGTTTCACCTGGACCAACGCGTGCCAGCCCAACGAGGGCACGGCCCTCTACGGCCTCACGCTAGGCGTGAGGTTCTGAAAATCGGGGACAGATTTATTTATTGACGATAACGACGTGGCACCTTCGCTGGTGCAGGCCACTGCACGTATCGTCAATAAATAAATCTGTCCCCGATTTTCGTCCCCGATTTCAAAGCGCAGGGCGGGTCAGGTTCTCATGGCCGTTCGGTCGCGCGACGACATCGTCTTCGATGCGCACGCCGCCGAACGGCTTCAGCTGCTCGACGCGTTTCCACTCGATCATGCGGCCGAGTGGTTTGGCGCGTGCCTCTTCCAGCAACTGGCCGATGAAATAGAACCCGGGTTCGACCGTCACGACGAAACCGTCCTCGAGCTTGCGCGTGAGCCGCAGGAATGGATGGTCGTACGGTCGCTCGATGACGCCGCCGCCGGCCTCGCGCTGCAATCCGCCCACGTCGTGCACCTGCAGGCCGAGCAGGTGGCCGATGCCGTGTGGGTAGAACACGCTCGTCAGACCCGTGCCGGCGGCCTCGTCCGCGCTCACGTTGATCACACCGATCTCATGCAGGAACTCGCTGATCGCGCGATACGAGGCGGCGTGAAAGTCGCGCCAGTCGAGCCCCACGCGCACCTGCGCGCAAAGCGTGAGCTGCAGCTCGTCGAAACGCCGGATGATCGCCGCGAACTCGGGATCGGAGAAGGAATGCGTGCGCGTGATGTCGCTCGCGTAGCCGCCGAACTCGGCTCCCGCGTCGATCAGCAGCGAATGCGGCTTCGCCGGTCGCGCCCGCTGCTGAACCTGGTAGTGCAGCACCGCGCCGCCTTCGTCGAGCGCGACGATGGGGTTGTATGGAAGCTCGCACTCCCGTAACCCGCAAGCCGCCATGAACGCGAGCGCGATCTCGAACTCGCTGCCGCCCGCGCGAAACGCCTTCTCCGCGGCGACGTGTCCGCGCGCTCCGAGCACGTTCGCCTCGCGCAGGCATGCGATTTCGTAGGGCGTCTTGGCCGCGCGTCCGTAGTCGAGCTGCGCGATCAGGTGTTCGGGATTGATCGCCGCCGGACCCCAGGACAACAAGTCGTTGAACGGCGCGCCGATGAAGGCGGTCCTCGACAGATCCTTGGGCAACGCGGCGCGCGATGACGCGCGATCGGGACAACTCACGATTTCGAAGGCGTCCGTCCAGTAATCCCGCGGCAGCTCGGGCGACTTGTGCCAGTAGTCAGCCGGTTGGTGGATCAGGAGCCGCGGCTTGCGGCCGGGCGTGAAGAACACGAATGAATCGGGCGCGTCGGCAAGCGGCGCCCAGGCCTTGAAGGGACCCTGCGGGCGGAACGGCAGGTGTTGATCGTCCAGGAACAAGGGTGGGGGGGTACCGGCATGCACGAGCAGCGACTCGTACCCCGTGGCCGCGAGCGCCGCGGCGGCGCGTCGCTGCACCACCTCGAGGTGCGCGGTGAAAAGCTGCTTCCATCCGGTCACGTTCTGTTCAATGGCGAGTGAATTCATGAGCTGATTCTATGCGTCGGTCTCATCCTCCGAGGGATTGACGCAGTGCAACAAACCCTGATTTTTCCGAGCTTGCGTTCAACCTTGCGATGATCGTTGGTCACGATTCGATCAGCGTCTGACTAATGACTGTCGCCAACTGCGGACAAAAATGTCGCGAGTTTCAAATGGTTTGAGGAATCGCTAAGATCGCGCTCGCGATGCAAGTCGCAACAAACGTTTGTTTGGTCTCACTTACCACTAGAAAATTTGGGGTACCCCTACATGAAGATTAAAGTCGCTCTCGCCGCGTCGATCGCGGCCCTCGCGCTGATGGCCTGCAGCAAGCAGGAAGCCGCTTCGACGGAAGCCGCTGCCGCTCCGGCCGCTGAAGAAGCCGCTGCCGCCGCGTCGGATGCCGCCGCTGCCGCCACGGATGCCGCCGATGCCGCGACGGATGCCGCCGCTGCTGCGACGGACGCCGCTGCCGCTCCGGCCGATGCCGCTGCCGCTCCGGCCGACGGCGCTGCCGCTCCGGCTCCGGCGGAGACGCCGGCGCAGTAATCGATCTTTCGATTATTGCCTCGAGCCATCAGGCTCAATGACGGCCCGGGCAGTACGTAACAACGTCTGCCCGGGTTTTGTCTTTTCTGGATGTCGTTTTTGTTAGAGGGGCTTTCGCGTGACGGTCAGTGTTCGAGATGCCCGCGGCGCCGCCCGCGATCGTGAATGGATAGAGCGCGCCTACCGCGACTATCTCGACGATCTCTCGCCCCTCAACACGGGCGTCTTCAGCACGACCTCGCTGGGCGAGATCGGCTACAGCGAATCCGACCAGCTCGCGCGCTGGTTCGGCGACTCGACCGTCAATCCACTCATCATCCTGCGCGGCGCGGATCCCGCCGGCTTCGCGATGGTCGCGCGTGGCGCGATGCCCGGCCGTCCGCCCGTCGACTACCGCATGGCGGAGTTCTTCGTCGCCCGCGCATTCCGGCGCCGTGGAGTCGGTCGTTCCGCCGTCGAGCTGATCCTCGACCGCTTCGCGGGACGCTGGGAGATCACCGAATACCTGCGCAACCCGGTAGCCGTGTCGTTCTGGCGCCGCGTCGTGGCTAACTACACCCAGGGGCGATACCAGGAGCGCGTCACGAACGGCGAAGTGCGCCAGGTGTTCGACTCCGGCAACTCGCGCGCCGCGAGCGCCACGAAGTGAATGAGTCGCGCCGGCTGCCCGCAGCTGTCGCGACCCTGATAATCGCGCTCATGGTCATGGAAGGTTCCGCCGCCGGTCCGCGCCCCAGCGGATCGCTCGTCCCCACGCGCTCCGAGGTCATCGCCACCCACGGCATGGCGGCGACCAGTCATCCGCTCGTGAGCCAGATCGCGCTGGACGTCCTCAAGCGCGGCGGCAGTGCGGTCGACGCCGCGATCGCCGCCAACGCGGCCATCGGGTTGATGGAGCCCACGGGCAATGGCATCGGCGGGGACCTGTTCGCGATCGTCTGGGATGCGAAATCCGGAAAGTTGCACGGGCTCAACGCGAGCGGCCGCTCGCCGCAATCGCTGACGTTCGAGAAGTTGCAGGCCGAATTGAAACGGCTCGATCGCAAGACGATTCCGCCGACAGGACCTTTGCCGGTTTCGGTGCCTGGCACCGTGGACGGGTGGTTCGAACTACACGGCAAGTTCGGCAGGCTGCCGATGAAGGAGCTGCTGCAACCCGCGATTTCGTATGCGCGCGAAGGGTTTCCCGTCACCGAGGTCATCGCGGCGGGCTGGGCGACGAATGTCCGCACGCTCTCGAAGTTTCCGAACTTCGCCGAAACGTTCATGCCGAACGGCCGGGCGCCGGCCAAGGGCGAGATCTTCCGCAACCCGCTGCTCGCGGACACGTTGTCACGCATCGCCGAAGGCGGGCGCGACGCGTTCTACAAGGGCGACATCGCGCAGCGCATCGACAGGTACATGCGCGCGAACGGCGGGTATCTCACGGCCGCGGACCTGGCCGCGCACCGCTCCGAGTGGGTCGAGCCGGTATCGACTAACTATCGTGGCTATGACGTGTGGGAGCTTCCGCCGAATACGCAGGGCATCGCCGCCCTGCAGATGCTGAACATCCTCGAGGGCTACGACATCAGGTCCATGGGCTTCGGCAGCGCGGATTATCTGCATGCCTTCATCGAAGCCAAGAAGCTCGCGTTCGAGGATCGGGCGCGATACTACGCGGATCCCGAGTTCGCGAAGATTCCGCTGAAAACCCTGCTGTCGAAGGAGTACGCGGCGAAGCGTCGCGAGCTCATCGACATGAAGCAGGCCGCGCGGGAATATCCCGTCGACACGAAGGTGCTCGATCAGAGCGACACCATCTACATGACCGTGGCCGACGCCGCGGGGAACATGGTGTCGCTGATCCAGAGCAACTACCGGGGACTCGGCTCGGGCATGACGCCCGACGGTTGCGGATTCATCCTGCAGGATCGCGGCGAGCTGTTCTCGATGACGCCTGGGCACGCGAACGTGTACGCGCCCGGCAAGCGGCCGTTCCACACCATCATTCCCGCATTCGTCACGAAGGACGGCAAACCCTGGTTGTCGTTCGGCGTCATGGGTGGCGGCATGCAGCCGCAGGGTCACGTGCAGATCGTCGTGAACCTCGTCGACTTCGGCATGAACTTCCAGGAAGCGGGAGATTCGCCGCGCGTGCGGCACGAGGGCTCGAGCGAGCCCACGGACGAGAGAATGCGCGACGGCGGCGAGGTGCTGCTGGAGCAGGGCTTCTCACCCGAGGCCGTGAAAGCGCTGCAGGCCCGCGGCCATAAGGTCACCGTCGGGAATGACGGTGGATTCGGCGGCTACCAGGCAATTCATCGCTATGCGGATGGCGTGTATTTCGGAGCGTCCGAGTCGCGCAAGGACGGCGCGGCGCAGGGGTACTGACGGGACCGCTCAGCCGGGGACAGACTTGAAGTCTGCACCTCTCATGTGTTCCTTCCATGAAACCGTTCCGCGAACTCCGGCTACTCACGTCTGTTGGCGTCGGTGGTCCGGATTGCGCGGGCCTTGTTTACCGATTGCGAGAGCCCGCCTGTTTCATCCTTAGGGGGATCCGGGCCATCGGCGCCAACGCGGACGCGCCTGCAACTACTGGATCGCCGGAATCCCGAGGTGAATCGAATCCTCCGGCGTCCCGAACTCCGATGCTTTCGGCCGGCGCGTGGTCGGCGCGAGTTTGCCCGAGTGGATCGCATCGATCCTCGCATGCGTCGCCTTGGCCGCGGCGACGAGCTCCGGGTAGGGGCGGTCGGTGACGTCTATCCACCCGATGTTGTAATTCTCGCCGTCGCGCCGTCCGGTCGCCGGCTGGTCTATCCACTGGTACCAGTGCGTACCGATGATCGCGGGATGCGCGGCCGCGTTCTCGACGTAGTATGAATACGCGACGCCGCGCTCGGCCTGGTTCATGGTCTGCACGAGGCCGGGCGCGAGTCCGCGCTCGGGCACGCCGAAGTGGAACTCACCGATCAGGATCGGCAGGTTCTGGATCTCGTACACGCGATCGATGAAATCCTTCGGCGGCGACCAGCGGTACTTGTTCATGCTGTACACGTCGAAGCCGCGCGCGAGGGCGATGACATCATCGGGCGGCGTGCCGCCGAAGCGGATGCCGAGGTGCAGGTGGTTGGGGTCGTGACGCCGAACCGCGGCGTTGACGACTTCCAGGTAACGCCGGAACGCGGCGTGAACCATCGCCTTGCGCGACGCGGGCGTATCACTCTTGGCGAGCTCCGCGCGAAAGCGCTGCTGCAGCGAGCTAGGCGCGCCCGCCAGCACGAGATCCACGAGCTGGCTTTCGCGCCCCGGCCACGGCGGCTCATTGCCGATGAAGTAGCCGATCATCCACGGATCATCCCTGCGCGGCGCGAGCTGCCGCGCGGCGTCGGCGTCCACGCGCCGCACGAACGCCTCGGAGTACACGTCGGGCAGCCCCATGATCGCGCCTTCGATCATCTGCCAGCCGCGCAGTGGATAGACGTACGGCAGGCGCGCGGGCAGGCTCGCCGGTAGCGCATCGTTGAGCGCGGGGCCATACGCGGTGTTGAGCCCCCACGTGCGCATGCGGCGCGAGGTGAGCATGGCGCTCTCGGCGCGCCAGTTCCGGCCCAACCGCGTCATGAGGTTGGCGGCGTAGAACGACACCGGATCGCGGAATGCATCACCCGTCGCACCGGGCGCGAATTCCTGCGTCGCCGTCGGAATGCTCGCAAATAACTTGTCGCGGCCCACGATCTGCGTGAACGGCGGTTCCGCGCCCGCGCCATTGACGCCCGCCGACCAGAAGCGGCAGCCCGCCGGGTCGATGAACCACCAGCGATTGTCTATCTTCTCCACCCGGAAGAAACCGCTGCCGCGCCGCCGATCGGTTTCGTGGCCGCCGTAGCGGCAGGCGGGTACGGTCTTGGGCACGAGCAGTCGCGCCTCCTGGCTCCATTCGCGCACGAGCTCGGGCGCCGTGCGCGCCTTGCCGGGCCAATCCACGTGTTTGTACTGCCCGAAGTCGTCGATGATCGGCGAACCGCCATCGAGGATCGCATCGCCCACGTCCGTCTTCGAGAGGCTCACCTTGCGGATCTCGAGCGTCGCGGCGCTCGCGGGATATCGCATCGTTACGCCGAGCGCGCGCACGTTGCGCACGGGCCCGTGACCGCCCGCTTCGATGTTGATCCAGTAGCTCGAGCGCGGCTGGTTCACGGTGGAGGCCAGCTCGTCGGCATCACCGAGTCCCTGCCGATAGAAGCGAAGCGGAATCGAGGCGCGCGTCCAGACGTTGGCGAACGGATGGATGCGCTTGGAAACCGTACCCTCGTCGCCGATCAGCGCGAGCTCGAAGCGCTGGCTGGTGGAGGCGCGGTACTCGACCACGAGGAACTCGAATCCGCTCCAGTCGGTGGGAAGCTGCGGATCGAAGGCGGTGACGGGCCACTGTGTGGATGCCACGTCCGACGCGAACACGGCCTTCTGCGGCGCGGCACTCGCGCTGACGACCTGCAGGAAGACGGCCGCGATGAGCGCGGCAGGAGTCAGAATACGCCGGGTAAGAAGCGCCATTTCACCGTCCGCATGTATTGCGCATAGCCGTTGTCGAGCATCAGCAGGTGGCGTTCCTCGGTGAGCGCGCGCAACACGTAGATCGCGGTCCACCCGAACAAGCCGATGAAGAACGGGGCGACCGGGAAGCCGTCGACGGTGAACACCGCCATGAGTCCCGGGATCGCGCCTATCCACCACGCGAGGTTCTTCGCGGCGTAGGCCGGATGCCGCACGTATGCGTACGGTCCGTGGGTCACGATGCCACGGTTGGTCAGGTTGCTCGCCTTGAAGCCGAGCGAGATCGATGCCCACGAGAAGATGGCCATCGCCACGAGGATGCAGATGTTGGCCGTGAAGTGCGCGACGTCGTTGCCGAACGACGGGAAATCGCTGCTCTGCCACGGGAAGAGCTGGCCCGTGAAGCCGTTGAATGGCGGGTAACACGCGAGGCAGACGAACCAGCCGAAGAACGTCGGATCGACGCTCAGGATCCGGTTGCGGAGCGCTGGCGTTTCGAGGATGTAGCCGAGCGTGAACAGCAGCGTGTCGACGAAGAGGATGAGCTGGAAGCAGGCCCAGAACAAGGCCGAGTCGAACAACACGCGTCCGCTCGCGCCGTCCTGGATCGAGTTCCAGACATTGACGACGGAGTTCGTCATGTCGCCGATGTGGCCGAGGCACCAGTTGATCATGAGCGGCGCGAAGAAGAACTTGAGCAGCAGCGCGAGCGCCGCCTGCCGGGCCGCGGGTGACAGCGCTGCGCGAAATGGCAGGGCCATCGGTCGCCGCGCGCGCACCGCCATCCGCGCGCGCGATTCCGGCCGGAGCATGCGCAGCAGGCTGAACCACAACCCCTGCAGGAAGATCGATGCCTTGGAACGCAGCCACGGATAACGCGCGTAGAAGGGCACCAGCACGATCACGTACAGCACGATCAGCGCGACGAACAGCTCGCGGACCTGAAGTCCGAAGTCGATGCCAATCATCCCGAGCTGCAATTGTCCCTGCAGGATGCCGCGGTGGAATTCACTGGCGAACGTGACGATCCAGTACGACAGCCCGATGAACGCGAGCGTGGAAAAGTAGTTCGCCGCGAAGCGGCGGCTGACGATGGTGCCGATCACGCTCGAGAGGAAAGTCGGCTTGGCGGTCAGTTCGCCGGTCATTGCGCCGGATTCTCGCACGAGATGCGCGATCCGTTCACGGGCCCGATCGATGCCAGGGACGGCCCGGGAGCGCTGTCAGTCCTGGAGGGGCAGCGTGATGTTGAACGTCGTGCCGACGCCGGCGGTCGATTCACAACGGATCTGCCCCCCGTGGGCGTCGACAATACCCTTGGCGATGAACAGGCCCAGTCCCGTGCCGGTCTTCTGGAGTTTGCGGCTGGCCGAATAATAAGGATCGAAGATGTGGGGCAGATCGTCGGTGGAGATTCCCGGGCCGCTGTCGGAGATCTCGATGTGCGCGCTGCTGCCCTGCGTACGGCTCGAAACCTTGATCGTGTCGCCGGATTTGCAGAACTTGACCGCGTTGCCGATCAGGTTCTGGAAAAGCTGCATGAGCCGCGCGCGATCCGCCTCGGCGCGCATGACGTCCGTGCCCGGATTGTAGTCGAGCTCGAGTCCTTTCTCGCGTGCGAGCACTTCGTGCACGGTGACGACCTCGCGCAGGATCTCGTTGACGACGACGGGCGAGGGGTTGATCGAGAGCTGGCCCGAACGCAGGCTCACGATGTCCATGAGGTCGCCGATCATCCGGTTCATCTGCTCGACGTTGCGACGGATGCGCAGGTGCTGCTCGCGAACCTGGTCGGGCGTGAGGTTGTACTTCGGATTGAGCAACATCGACGTCGTGGTGTGGATCACGGCGAGCGGTGTGCGCAGATCGTGCGACACGATGGCGAGCACGTCCTCGCGCGAGCGAACTTCCTGGGCGAGCTTCTGCCGCTGACGATAAACGTCGATGAACATGCTCGCCTTCTGCCGCAGCACGTCCGCGTCCAGCGGCGAATTCAGCACATCGATGGCGCCGCCATTCTGGCCGCGCAGTATCGGCGAGTCGTTCAGGCCCGCATCCGCGATGAACAGGATCGGAATGTCCTTCGGCCTGGCCGTGTCGCGCGCGACCTCGGCCAGCGCGACGCCGTTCACCGGCTCATGAACGGCAACCACCGCGAGCGCGACGTCGTGGATCTGCAGATGACTGCGCGCTTCCTGCGCGGTCGAGGCGGTGAGGAACTCCCGGTCGTCGGCGCGCAACGCCGCCTCCAGGGCGGGCAGGTTCTCGTCGGCATCGTCGACCAGAAGGACCTTGACGGTATCGGGCATTGTTAGCGGGGTCCCCAGTGTTCGAAGCCCGCAAGTTTACTAGGTGAGCGGCGCAATATCGGGTGCGGGCCCGCCCGTTATGTCCGCCAGCCGAATCCTACGTTGGAATTCCCGGATTCGCGCGGCGCATTCGGCGGGTTGCGCCTGGAGCAGCATGTGCGGCCCGCCGATCGTGGCGAGTTCGGCATCACGGGTCAGCGCCAGGATTTCATCTCCCGCGGAAGCCGGTACGAGCCGGTCGTCGCGCGCCCGCAGGTAAAGAACCGGGCGGGCGACGTCTCGCATTTGCTCGCGGACGTCCAGCTCCGACATCGCCCGCAAGCGAGCGGTGAGCGTTGGCGACGAAACGTGCGACAGCGCTTGTTCCAGGGCGAACCGAAGCGGCGCAGTTCCCGATCGCCCTAACAACATCCGCTGCGCGAGGAACGCGGGAACCAGTTTCGGCGACGCGAAGGCGGTCAATGGCCGGAACACCCTCAACAGTCGGTTCGGGCACGTCACGAAGGTCGCACACAAGACCAGGCCCGCGAGATTTGGCGGCGCGCTCGCGGCGATGGACACGGCCACCGGGCCGGAAAACGACTCGCCGAGCAGCAGGAACGGCCGATCCTTCGGCAGCTCGCGCCGCGCGACTTCGACGTGTTGCGCGTAGGTCGCCCGCCGATCCGGATACTGAACGACCGTGCAGGCGAAGTCCGGCTCCAGGAACGGAAGGAGGGGAGCGAACAATTCGCCGGTTCCGTCCATGCCGGGCAGGAGTACGAGCGCGGGCTTCACGCCCGCATTCTACTGAACGGCGGGTGAACGAGTAGATAGAAAGTGTGAAGAATGATTTGCTGGCAATGAGAGCGCGTGGAAAGTTAGAATGCGTGAAACCAAACCGCAGGGACATGACAATGCGTCGAAGCATCGCGTCGGGACTCATCGCGGCCATCGTGCTGGCCGGCTGCGGAGGGGATGATGGCGCTTCCGGCGATACCGATCCTCCCGCGGTGGGCTACCTGGCGGCCGGCGGCGCGCAGGGCGTTCGCTATCAAACCTCGACTCAATCGGGATACACCGATTCTTCGGGCGCATTCCGTTACATGCCCGGCGAAACCGTTCGCTTCTCGGTGGGCGGTATCGAGCTCGGCTCGGCGCCAGGCGCCAATCGGATCACTCTCTTCACGCTGGCCGGAGCGACGCAGCCGACCACCGAAGCCGCGTTGCGCCGCGAGCTCGACCGTGCACTGCGCGTCCCGACACCCTTCGTGCGCGCCGTCAACCTCGCGCGATTCCTGATGGTGCTCGACGCGGATGGCATCCCCGAGAACGGGCTCGATGTCTCGGCGGCGGGCGCGGGACTCGCGGGCGCAACGCTCGACTTCGGCCAGGCGTTGTACCCGTTCACCAGCCGGCTCGAAGCGTTGCAGGTGCCGAAAATCGAGAACATTCCGTACTGGCGACCGGTCGCGCACCTGTACCGCGTGGAAAACGTCGCGGTCTCGGCGCGGGTGCCGTTACGAGTGCAGAGGCGCGAAAGTTCGCCATTCCTTTTCCCCGGCTCCGACGTCGAGTACACCTACCGGGATGATGGCCTGCGCGAAACACAGTCACAGGACATCACGCTCGATGGAATTCCTGAATTCGTCACCCGCGTCGAATACGACTCGACGGGGCGGCCCGTGTCCTCGCGTACGCAGGTGGATAGTTTGATCACGGGGTACGCCTCGCTGTCGACCTACGAATACGATCCGCGCGGCCGCTTCCTGCGACAGGAGAGCGAGCTCGACGCGGGAAATGACGGCACGATAGATTCCGTGGTGCATGGCGAGGTCGAAGGCGGACCGGCCGACGACTTCGTGCGCCAGACCTTCCGGACGGACGTCGATTCCGATGGTGTCGCGGACGTCATCGAGGTCTACGAATCGAGCCTCGACCGTGCGTTGCTCGTCCGGACATCGTCCTCACGCGTCGACGAAGGCGCCGACGGGACCGTCGATTACCGCCACGAAGAAGTGGCGGATTTCGACGAACGCGAACGCATCGCGATGGTGACCACCGAGACCGATGACGACGGTGACGGCATCACGGACTATCGAGTGGCGATCGTGTTCACTTATACGGACACGCCGCGCACCGCGCGCAGCGAGGAATCGATCGACTACGACGGCGACGGTGTCATCGACCAGATCACGATCACGACTCGCAACCTCGATCAGGACGGCAACGATCTCAATCGCGTGACCGAAGACGACTACGATGCCGACGGCGTCGTCGACTATCGCTCGACAGTGGTGTCGACTTTCGACGGTGAGCGTCGCCGCCTCACCGGTGTGGACGACCAGGATTTCACCGCCGACGGGATCGTCGACTACCGCGTGAGCGAGACGCAGTCATACGCGCCCTCGGGAGGCGTGCTCAACTACCGGACGGACGTCGACTGGCTGGCGGATGGCCTCATCGACACCCGGCGCGAGCAGCGATACGACTATGGCACCGGAGGCGAACTGCTCGGCTGGGGTGATTACGACCTCAATCTATCGCCCGACGATCCCACGCGCTGGATGACCGTCGAGAACATCGGCTTCGCCGACGGTGTGCGCGCATTGGCGCAGAGCTACTTCGAATTCGGCGGGGTGGCCACGGCAGCCTTCTGATTCGCGAGCAGCGGCCGCAGGAATTGCGCCGTGTACGACTGCCGATTGCGCGCGACGTCTTCCGGCGTGCCGGCCGCGAGTATCGTCCCGCCTCCCGCGCCGCCTTCGGGGCCCAGATCTATCAACCAGTCCGCGGTCTTGATCACGTCCAGGTTGTGCTCGATCACGACGACCGTGTTGCCCTCATCGCGCAGCCGGTGCAGCACGTCGAGCAACTGCGCCACGTCGTGGAAGTGCAGGCCGGTGGTGGGCTCATCCAGGATGTACAACGTGCGCCCGGTCGCGCGTTTCGCGAGCTCGCGCGCGAGCTTCACGCGCTGCGCTTCACCGCCCGACAGCGTGGTCGCGCTCTGCCCGAGCTGTAGATAGGACAATCCCACGTCCATCAGCGTCTGCAGGCGCGAGCCCACGCCCGGCACGTTCTGGAACAGCCGCAGCGCTTCTTCCACGTTCATCTGCAGCACTTCGTGGATGTTCTTGCCGCGCCAGCGGATCTCGAGCGTCTCGCGGTTGTAGCGCTGGCCCTTGCACACGTCGCAGGGCACGTAGACGTCCGGCAGGAAGTGCATCTCGA